>CAMIZK010000014.1 GCA_946403315.1 uncultured Bacteroidales bacterium
GTGGTAACATATTATGTTATAAAACATATTTTAAACAAACAATTTTTTTATTTAACTAACTAAAATCATTATTACAATGAGAAAAATTTTCACTTTTGTTGCTGCTGCTTTTGCAGCGCTGACAATGAATGCACAAGCAATTTCCGTTGCTGATGCTATCACTGCAGGTATGGCGCTTGACTCTGCTGCTACCTCGGAGGCTGATTACACCATCGAAGGTTATGTAGTAAATGCTCAACCGTTCAGCCTTTCTTATGGCAACCAGATTTGGTACATGGCTGATGACGCTGCGAATACGGCTAATCAGGAGTTCCAAGCTTACGGTTGTGTGGCTATCGAGAACAACGACACACTGCAGGTTCTTAACGGCGACAAGGTTCAATTAACCGGTAAACTCTTCAAGTACTACAACAAGAGTGCTGCGAAGTATGTGATCGAGGTAAAGAACGGTGCTGCTGCTTTTGTTACCAAGGCGGATGGTGACCACACGATTGACAAAGGCGTTGAGCAACTGACTGTTGCAGGTGCTCTGGCTATTGGTGCTGACCTTGCTATGGGTGCAACTTCTACAAAAACCTATGAGATCACCGGTTATGTAACGGTTATGCTGGGTAAAGAGGATGACTTTGAGAAATATGGTAACCAGACTTTCTGGATCGCTGACGAAAATAACGGTGCTGATTCTAACGCAGCCGGTGCTTTCGAGGTGTATCGTGGTAAAGCTCCGCAGGCTGTCAAAGTAGGTGACCTCGTAAAGGTTAAAACTGCTGTCAAGAAATACAACGATGGTAGTGCAAATGGTCTGATTGAGTCGGAGTCCAATGCGGCTGTAACGATCATCGGTGGTGAGCCGGTTGAGGAAGCTGACGTAGTATTCACAAGCGAGGATTTCAACGGTCAAGGTACTTCCGGTACCGGTAGTGAAGTAACGGCTACCAAGAATGGCGTGACCTTCACTTGTAACAAGGCTTACGGTGACCAATACGGTGTTCGTTGCTACAAGGAAGGTCTCGTAACCATCTCTTCTGCTGAGCAACAAATCGGTAAGATCGTCTTCGAGTTCGCTACCGTTAGCGGTAAGTACTACAATGGTGATCTGGATGAGGAGATCGTTGTAAACGGCATGGAGTGGACTAATACGATGACTAACCAAGCTCGTATGAACAAGATCTCGATTTACTTCGGTGAGTATGACCCGATCGTTCCGCCGGTAGTTGAGTTGGATACCATCACAGTAGCTCGTGCAATGGAAATTGGTAATGCTTTGGCTGATGGTGCAACGACCGATGAACAATATGTTGTTAGAGGTTATGCTGTAAGTATTAAGGCTTATGGAGATAAGTACGAAGGCAAGCAAACATTCTATATGTCGGATGACGCTACTGCAGAGCGTGGTGATTTCACAGCTTATAACTGTGCAGTAGAAGCTCCGGGTGTAGCAGTTGGAGATCTTGTACTGGTTACCGGTAAGATTATGAAGTATGTTGGTGCTAGCTACACAACTATTGAGATCTCCGGTGGTACTGCTGAGGTCGTAGCAGGTCAAGGTATCGAGAACGTTGTTCTGACTGAGAAGGCTCAAAAGGTTGTTGTTGACGGTGTTATCTACATCATCCGTGACAACAAGATGTTCAACCTCCAGGGTGCACAAGTTCGTTAATGCTTGAACAATAGACTAAAAAAGGGAAGTTTCGGCTTCCCTTTTTTAACTTTTTGATCATTTTTATCCTGTTTATCATGAAAAAACTGTTCTCATTTATTATTACCGCTGCACTCTCTTTCTCCGTCTATGCGCTTGAACCCCCTATCGTTAACGTGGCGCAAGCCGTAGAGATCGGTATGGGTCTGGAAGCCGGAGCTTCTACAGATGTGGAATATGAAGTAACCGGTTATGTGATCAATGCCGGTTCGTTCAGTCTGATGTATATGAACCAATGCTGGTACATGGCTGACGATGCGACTGCTACCACTTCGGATTTTCAAGCTTATAACTGTTACCCGATTGATAACGGAGATACGATCCGTGTGCTGAACGGTGACAAGGTAACACTTGTTGGTAAGATTAAGAAATACGTCAATACCAAAACCCAGCAAACGATCATTGAAATCGAAAGAGGTAACGCTTCCTTTATCGAAAAAACCGATGGTGACCATACCGTTTATAGCATGGTAGCCGGTGTGACCGTAGGTCGTGCCTTGGAGATCGGTGCCGCTTTGGAAGAAGGCGGTACTACCATTAACCAATATGCCATCCGTGGTTATATCTCGGCTATTGATATCCCGTTCAGTGCAGAACATAAGAACCAGTCTTTCTGGGTAACGGAAAGCGATAACAGTACCGCAGCTTCCAATGCAGACGGTGCATTCTACGTCTATCGCGGTAAACCCGAAACGGGAGAAGCGTTAGAGATAGGAACGAAAGTGGAGTTTGTAACCACCATCAAGAAATATGTGAAGAGTGGTCAAGAACCTGTTATCGAGAATGCCGATCAGAATATCGAGATTCGTGTGCTGACAGAGGCTCCGGAAGATGCCGCAGATGTCGTCTTCACAAGCGCTGACTTCTTCGGTCAGGGAACGATGGCTACCGAGGAGACTCCCGGCAGTGCCGTTTCTGCTACTAAAGACGGCGTTACTTTCTCTTGCAACAATGCCTACGGTGACCAATATAGTGTTCGTTGCTATACGGAAGGTGTTGTTACCATCTCTTCTTCCGCTGAGCCGATCGGTAAACTGGTTTTTGAATTCGTTTCCGCTAACGGCAAATACTACACCGGTGGTTTGGAAAACGAGATCATCGTTAATGCCGGGGAATGGACCAACACCATGGCTTCGCAGGCACGTATGAGTAAGATCAAAGTGTACTTTAAGGAAAATAACGAAGGTTTGGAAAATATCGTTCTCGCCGATAAGACGCAAAAAGTACTCATCGATGGTATGATTTACATCATCCGGGATAACAAACTCTATACGATTCAAGGTATCAGGGTGCGGTAAAGAACTCGTTTATTTGCTAACTGTAGTTTACAAGGAAACTTTTTGAGTGTAAAAAGTTTCCTTTTTTCTTGCATATATCAAAAAAAAGTAGTACCTTTGCAGCCGTTTTGAGTCAAGACCAAAAGAAAAATATTATTAAGACCGCCGGCGAGATGTTCTTTCGCCTCGGTATTCGGTCGGTTTCCATCGATGATATATGCCGTGAAATAGGCATGTCCAAGAAGACCTTCTACGTCTATTTCGGCTCCAAAGACGAACTCATCGAGCAGATGTTGCAGGCGAATGTGGAGCACATGGAGCAGAAAATACGTACCACGATGGAAACCAGCGATTTCAGCGGCATCGTGCGGAAGTTCACCAATTGGATAACGACCGAGAAAGAAGACGTACGCAAAGTGCCGCAGTTGGTCTATGACCTCAAGAAATACTACCCTCAGCAGTATAACGCTTTTCAACGGCAGTCGTTTGAAATCCAACAGCAGTATGTTGAGCAGTTCATTGAGCGAGGTATAAGCGCGGGTCTCGTGCGCGCGAATATAAATAAGGACTATACCTCCCATCTGTTTGCTAAGATATACACCGATGCCTTGCGGGATTTTGAACTCATAGAATCCAAGGGACATAACCTCCCGCAGTTCAGCCGCGTGGCATCAGACATACTGATGAGAGGCATATTAAGCGAAGAAGGATTAAAATTATATCAACAATAATGAGAAAAGCAGTTTTATTTTTCGCCGCAATGCTTGCGATGAGTACAGCGGTAAAAGCTGAAGACCATGTAATGGCGGCTACCAAAAGCCAACAGCCAACGGCCCAAAGTCAGGAGACTTTGCGTCTCAGCTTGAAAGATGCCCAAGAGTATGCGATTCGTCAAAACCGAACATTAAAGAATGCGGAGTTGGCAGTGCAAGAAGCCTATGCAGCCCGATGGCAAACCATTGCGGCGATGTTACCGCAAGTGGACGGTTCGTATGCGTACAGTAACTATTTTGGTTACAGCGCTACGATGGGTACCTTCACCATCAATATGCCTAACCAAGGTGCGTTGGGAGTGACGGCTTCGGTAGGTATCAACGGACAAGGTGTCGTAGGTGCATTGATGAATAACGTCGCTATCGACATGCAAAAGATCTCGTTGGAGAAATCGGAGAGTGAGTTACGCGGAAGTGTGATGAGCAGTTATGTATCCGTACAAGCGCTGCAGAGTATATCGGCCTTGTTAGACTCCAGTTTGACCAATATCCAGGAGTTGGAGTCGATGACCCAACAAGCAGTAAATGCAGGCGCTGTGGAGCAGACGAGTGCAGATCAGATTCGTGTGCGTGTAAACACGCTCAAGAACTCCATCAATGCGCAGAAACGGAATATCGAGTTGGCGACCAACAGTCTGAAAGTCCTGTTAGACGTACCGGTTGAGACCGAGTTGGTCTTAACGGAAGAGTTAGACGCTGTCTTGTCTCCGGAACGTGTATTGACGCTGTTAGGCGAGAATTTTGCGATTGAGAATAACTTGGACTACCAACTGCTGCAGAAGAACGTGGAGTTGGCCAAGAAGAACGTAGCGATGGCCGGCTGGGCATATGGTCCGACGGTTTCCTTGGCGTATAACTACACAAATCAGCAGTATTACGGTGAAGGCGGTATGCGTATGACGCCGCCGAACGTGATGCAGGTGTCGGTTCGTATGCCGTTATGGTCCAGTGGAAAACGTGCCGCTGGCGTAGTGGAAAAGAAGATTGCGTTGGAAGAGGCGAAGAACACTTTGTCTGAGACAACGGATAACCTGGAGATTGCTTACCGTCAGTTATGCTATAACCTGACAAACGCATATGAGACCTTTGTGAACGAGAAGGATAATATCGATGTGGCGCAACGCGTGTTTACTTCCGCTACCAATAAATATAAATACGGAGCAAGCAGTAACATGGAGTTGACCAATGCGTCGAATGACCTGATCAATGCACAGAGTTCGTATGTTCAGGCGATCTTGAACCTGGTAAATGCACAAGTGGAATTGGAAAAATTTTTAAACAACTAATATGAAAAAAGGAATTATCTATTCGCTGGCCGCATTAATGTTTGTAGCCTGCGGCAAGAAAGCAGCAGTAACGACGGGTGAGACTGAACGCGTAGAACAAGTACGCACCACCGTCCTTCAACCGCGTGAGATCGAGCGTGAGATCTCTGTATCCACTAATCTGCAGGGATATGTTACCCTGAACGTAGCGCCTTCGCTGACCGGAAAGATTGAGCATATCTTCTGCGAAGTGGGTGATAAGGTGGTGAAAGGTCAGAGTCTGGTGAACATGGATCAGACGCAGTACAAGACCACGAAGATCAGTATGGGTAATCTGGAGATTGAGAAGAACCGTATAGAGCAGTTGCTCAAGACCGGTTCCGCTACCCAGCAGCAGTATGACCAGATCTTGGCGCAGTATAACTCTACCAAGGAGCAGTTGGAGTTCCTGGAGACCAACACCTATTTCAAGGCTCCGTTTGCCGGTGTCATCGCTGCCAAGACTTATGAGGATGGTGAACTGTATAGCGGTCAACCGATTCTGGTGCTGACGCAGATTGATAAGCTCAAAGCACTGGTGGCTATTCCGGAGACCTATTTCCCGAAAATCAAAGAGGGAATGAAACTGTCCCTGACCTCGGAGATCTATCCCGGCAAGACTTTCCCTGCTACCGTAGAGATCGTCTATCCTACCGTTGATCCTTCAACCCACACGTTCCAGTGCAAGATTGTGATCCCGAATACCAAAAATCTTCTTCGTCCGGGTATGTATGTCACGACGACGATCGGTCTGGGTAAGGCTGAGGCGCTCGTGATCCCTTATCAGGCAGTGGAGAAACTGGTGGGTGCCAACGACCGTTATGTCTTCATCAATGAGAACGGTGTGGCGAAACGGGTTACGGTGACCCTCGGTCAGCGTTTTGACCAGGATATAGAGATCATTGCCGACGAGATCGTGCCCGGCGTAGAGGTGGTTACCACCGGCCAGCACAAACTCGTGGACGGCGTGAAAATCAATGTAGTGGAATAACTAGTTATACTAGATCAACTAGTTCAACTAGATAAACTAGAGAATTTATGAGCATTTATAAATCAGCAATCGAAAAGCCGGTAACGACCGCCCTGATCTTCGTGGCGGTGATCGTGATCGGTATCTATAGCTTCCTGCGGCTGCCGGTTGACCAGTTCCCAGAGATGGATCCGCCGTATATCACGGTCATGACCACCTATCCGGGCGCATCGGCGAGTGAGATGGAGACCAACGTGACGAAGATCATGGAGAACGCCCTGACCTCCGTCGATCACCTCAAGCATATCACCTCCCAGTCCAAGGATAATATCTCTATGGTAGTCCTTGAGTTGGAGTGGGGCGAGAACATGGACGAAGCGGTCAATGATGTCCGCTCGTTCGTCGATATGGCGGCAAACAACCTGCCGGACAACTGCTCCAAACCGGTGATCTTCAAACTCTCAACATCCTCCATGCCTATCTGCCAGTACTCGATCACGGCGGATGAGACCTATGCGGGTCTGGATAAGATTCTTAACGATGAGGTGGTGCCCCAGTTGAACCAAATTGACGGTATCGGTAATATCTCCCTCTCCGGTGCGCCGGACCGGTATGTGTATGTCAATATCGACCAGGAGAAACTCGATGCCTATGGTATCTCGCTGGAGCAGGTAGGTCAGGTCGTTTCGGCGAACAACCTCAACCTCTCTTCCGGTACCATCAAGATGCCGCAGGAGCAGTACCAGATGCAGGTGCGCTCGGAGTATATCGAGTCCTCCGAGATTGAGAATCTGATGGTGGCTATCACTCCGCAGGGACAGCAGGTTTTTGTACGGGATATTGCTACTGTTAAGGATACCATCAAGGATCTCTCACTGGACGAGAAGACCAACGGCCGTGAGGCGGTGCGTCTGATCATCGCCAAGCAGACCGGTGCCAACACCGTTCAGGTTTGTAAGGAAGTGCGTGAGGAACTTGCCCGGATCCAGAAACAGCTCCCTTCGGATGTCAAGATCGAGAAGATCTATGACTCTTCGGAGAATATCCAGAACTCGATCAATTCGCTGGAAGAGTCCGTGCTCTACGCCCTTCTTTTCGTGGTGCTGGTAGTGCTCTTCTTCCTGGGCAAATGGCGCGCTACGATCATCATCGGTATCACGATTCCTATTGCCTTGATCGTTGCCTTTATCTACCTCGGTATGGCGGATTCGTCATTGAACATCATCTCGCTCTGTTCGTTGACCATTGCGATCGGTATGGTGGTGGACGATGCGATTGTGGTGCTGGAGAATATCACCCGTCACGTAGAACGTGGTGAAGATCCGCATGAAGCAGCTATCTATGCAACCAACGAGGTATGGGTATCCGTTATCGCTACTACATTGGTGTTAGTAGCCGTATTTGTTCCGCTGACGATGTTACCCGGTATGGCGGGTATCATGTTCCATGAGTTAGGATGGATCGTGACGGTAGTGTGCTGTACCTCCACCGTTGTGGCTATCTCCTTGACACCTATGCTCTGTTCGAAATTGCTCAAAGCAAAGAAAGTGCATGTGGATGAAGAGGGTAATCTGGTGGATGATGAGGCAGGCAAGAAATCATTCTATGAGCGTACCGTGGTACGTATGTTGGATAAGATCGACGGCTATTATGCGAAGTCACTCGGATGGTGTCTTAAGCATAAACTGCTGACCTTCCTTATTCTGCTGGCGTTCTTTATTGTATCGTTGATGCCTATGTTCATGGGTAAGATCGGTACCGACTTTATGCAGGAGCAGGATAACGGCCGTCTGTCCGTCACGATCAAGCTGCAGCGCGGTACACGTATCGAAGAGACCCTCAAGACCGCCCGCACTCTGGAGACCCGTTTCATGACCATCGTGCCGGAGATTGAGCTGATCAACACTTCTGCCGGTTCGAATGACGACGCTACGATCGCAGCCCTCTTCACCTCCACGATGAACAACAAGATCCAGATGACCATCCGTCTGCCTAAGAAATGGCAGCGTGACCGCGATATCTGGACCATCGCCGAACTGCTGCGTCAGGAGATGGCGAAATACCCGGAGATCAACGAGTACCAGTGCGTCGTTTCTTCCGGAGGTCCCGGCGGTAACGGCAACACGGTCGATCTCGAGATCTACGGATATGATTTCGACAAAACCTCCCAGTTGGCGGAGCAGTGCCGTCAGTTGATCTCTCAGCTGCCCGGTGCCCGTGATGTCAATATCAGTCGTGAGGACGACCGTCCGGATATCAAGATCACGGTCGACAAGGAGAAAGCGTCGCGTCTGGGACTGAGTTCCGCTTCGATCTCTACCTATCTGCGTAACCGCGTGGCGGGTATGGCGTGCGGATACCTCAAGGATGACGGCTCGGAGTACGATATCGTGGTTCGTCTGGAGGAAGATGACCGCAACTCCATCTCCGATATTCTCAACCTCTCCATCCCTACCGCTACCGGCAAGTCCGTCAAACTGTCCGAGGTGGCGTCCGTCGGCGAATACTGGGCTCCGCCTACTATCGAGCGTAAGAGCCGTCAGCGTATCGTCACTGTCAAGGCTACGCCGTACAACACCACGCTTGGCGAACTGGCGCAGGCGATTGAGACGGAGGTGGTGCCGCAACTCGATATCCCCGTGGGCTATTCTACCCATATCGGCGGTAACTATGAGACCCAGCAGGATACGTTCTCTGACATGATTCTGCTCGGCTTGATGATCATCATGCTTGTGTATATCGTCATGGCGTCGCAGTTCGAGTCCCTCAAGATGCCGGGTATCATCATGTTCACCGTACCGTTCGCCCTCTCGGGTGTCATCATCGCCCTCTGGCTCACCGGCCGTTCGCTGGATATGATCGGTGCACTGGGTCTGGTGCTGTTAGTCGGAATCGTAGTGAAGAACGGTATTGTGCTCGTGGACTATATCAACTTGATGCGTGAACGTGGTTACGAACTGAATACTGCAATCCAGATGTCCGGTCGCAGTCGTATCCGACCTGTGCTGATGACGGCGTTTACTACCGTCCTTGGTATGGTGCCAATGGCTGTCAGTTCCGGTGAAGGTGCTGAGATGTGGCAACCGCTTGGTATCGTTGTCATCGGTGGTCTGATGGTTTCTACCTTCCTGACGCTGTACATCGTGCCGGTTCTCTACGGCTTCATGTCGCGTCACGGTGACCGCGATAAAGAGAAAGAACTCCGTAAGAAATTCATCTTTATGAACATCAAAGTAAAGAAGGAGGAAAAGAAATGAAGAGTGTAATGATCGTGTTCAACCAAGCCAATACAGGTCGTGTTGAATATATGTTGGATATATTAGGCATCAAAGGCTTTACGTTCTTTGAGCAGGTACAAGGTCGTGGCACCAACGGCGGTGAACCCCGCCGTGGTACCCATGCCTGGCCGGAGATGAACTCCTGTGTCATCACCGTCGTTGAAGACGAACAGGTACCGACACTCCTGGAGTCCGTCAAGAAACTCGATTTGCGTAACCAGGAAGTAGGTGTACGTGCCTTCGTCTGGGATATTGTAGCCACGGTATGATAAAGATCGAACATATTAACAAGTCGTTCGGTAAGCAGCAAGTGCTCAAAGATGTCTGTCTGGAGATTCCTGCCGGTCAGGTAGTAGGTTTGTTAGGTCCTAATGGAGCCGGCAAATCGACCCTGATGAAGATCCTGATCGGTCTTTGGAAAGCTGACAGCGGTCAGGTCTCTGTGCCTGCACGTATCGGATACCTGCCGGAAAATAATCCTCTCTACGAAGAGATGTATGTGACGGAGTACCTGTGCTTCATGGCAAAGCTAACGGCTAACAGCCAACAGCAAACGGCCAGTGTCGATACCCTTATTGACAAAGTCGGTCTTACTCCGGAACGGCATAAACATATTCGGGAACTGAGCAAAGGGTATCGGCAGCGTGTCGGATTGGCACAAGCCTTGTTGGGAGATCCGCAGTTGCTTATCTTGGATGAACCGACCACGGGTCTGGATCCGAACCAATTGGTGGAGATACGTGCCTTGATTCGTTCGCTGGGAAAGGATCGCACTGTCATCCTCTCAACCCATATTATGCAAGAAGTACGAGAGATGTGTGACCGCGTCGTCATCCTCGACCATGGCAACATCAAAGCCGATAGACCCATAAATGAGATAAAAGATTTGGAACAATTATTTATAGATAGTACGCATGGCTGAATTTGATATTAGACAACAGATGAGTGAGAAGGAGCAGGACAATGCCCTTCGCCCGTTGTGCTTTGCGGATTTTGCAGGTCAGAGTAAGGTAACCTCTAACCTCAAGATTTTCGTGGAAGCAGCCAAGATGCGTGGTGAGAGTCTGGATCATGTGCTGCTCTTTGGCCCTCCGGGTTTAGGAAAAACCACCCTCAGTAACATCATCGCCAATGAGTTAGGCGTCGGTTTTAAAGTGACAAGTGGCCCGGTATTGGATAAACCTGGTGACTTGGCAGGTCTGTTGACGAGTCTGGAACCCAACGATGTGCTTTTTATCGATGAGATCCATCGTCTTTCGCCGATCGTGGAGGAGTATTTGTATTCGGCGATGGAGGATTATCGCATCGATATCATGATCGATAAGGGTCCTTCGGCTCGTACGATCCAGATTGACCTCAACCATTTCACCCTCATCGGTGCTACGACGCGTTCCGGTTTGTTAACCTCTCCGCTTCGTGCCCGTTTCGGTATCAACTGTCACCTTGAGTACTACGATGCCGATATCTTAGCCGGTATCGTCAAGCGTTCGGCACGACTCTTGGGTGTTGAGATTAACGAGAAAGCTGCCGGTGAAATTGCTCGTCGTTCCCGTGGTACGCCCCGTATCGCCAATGCATTGTTACGCCGGGTGCGTGACTTTGCGCAGGTGAAGGGTGACGGTAAGATCGACCTCGAGATCGCTCAATATGCTCTCGAAGCCCTCAATATCGATACCTTCGGTCTCGATCAGATTGATAACAAACTGCTGCTCACCATCATTGATAAGTTCCGTGGCGGACCGGTTGGTCTCAATACGATCGCCACAGCGATGGGTGAGGATGCCGGTACGATTGAGGATGTCTATGAACCCTATCTCATCAAGGAAGGTTTCATCAAACGTACGCCACGTGGTCGTGAAGCCACTCCGCTCGCCTACCAGCATCTCGGCAAAACACCTCTCTCCCCCGACGGTCAACAGTCGATTTTCTGAGAATAGCTACTTTCATACAAAAAGAGGCGACCGTTTGGTCGTCTCTTTTGAATTACTATAGGATTTCATTAGATCCATCTTACGTAGCAGAAGTCCATGCGGTGGGGGAGGAGTTCGTTCTGCGGATACATACGCAGACAGAACTTCATACCGCCGGCATAGTCCACCTGATAGGTATTCTCATAGAAGAGATGGCTGCCTTCGGATTTCACTAACTTCAGCGGTTCAACTTCATAGAGCTTGTCGTTGTTATGTGTCGAAGTACGAACGGCGACGAGCTCTACGCCGATACCCTTGTCATTGAGTTCATGGGTGTCGAGTTCAACCGCGATCTTGATCTTATCTCCTACGGTAAGGGTGCTCAGTTCAGGAGCTTTCTTGGAGACTACCTCGATCTCCTCCCAGTGAGCTGCTACGTTCTCTTTCCATGCTGCGATCTCCTTGGCTACCTTATAGTTATCGGCCATAAGGAGGGCATGACGTTTCGCCAGTTTGTAATAGAACTTATTGAAATAGTCATCGATCATACGCTTCATCGTGAAACGCGGTGTGATCTTGGTGACGGAGTTCTTGATATACTGTATCCACTCCGGACTGTAACCCTTGGAGTTCTTCGCATAGTACAACGGAATGATCTCCTGCTCAAGCATGGTGTAGATAGTAGCGGCATCGAGCTGATCCTGGTGCGCCTGGTTCTCATAGGTGCGATGCTCGGTGAGTGCCCAGCCTGCACCTTCTACATAGCCTTCATACCACCATCCGTCTTTGACGGAGAAGTTAAGTACACCGTTCATCTGCGCTTTCTCACCGGACGTACCGGAAGCCTCCAACGGACGGGTAGGAGTATTGAGCCAGATATCCACACCGGATACTAAACGTTTCGCCAAACGCATATCGTAGTTCTCCAGGAAGATGATCTTACCGAGGAACTGCGGCATACGGCTGATCTCAATGATGCGCTTGATGAGTCCCTGACCGCCACCGTCTGCCGGGTGTGCCTTACCGGTGAAGAGGAACTGCACCGGATAATTGGGGTTGTTCACCAGTTTATCGAGACGCTCGAGGTCGGTGAAGAGCAGGTGAGCGCGTTTGTACGTCGCAAAACGACGACCGAAACCGATGATGAGGTTATTGGGGTTCATCTCCGAGAGTGCCTGGATGATACGACCCGGGTCTCCTTGGTTCTTCATCCAGTCGTCACGGAACTTGTCCTTGATATACTCGATCAGTTTGCGCTTGAGGTTCATACGCGTCTCCCAGATGACTGCATCGGGAATCTCTGCGTACGGTTTCCACATCTCGAGGTTCGATTGGTCTCCCATCCACTCCTTCGGCAGATATTTCGCATACACTTTCTTCCACTCGGAAGCGGCCCATGTAGGCATATGGACACCGTTGGTAACATAGTCTACGTGGAGTTCCTCGGGGAAGTAACCGGGCCATACGGGGGCGAACATCTTCTTCGATACCTCACCGTGCAACCAGGATACACCGTTGGCCTCCTGACAAGTATTGAGGGCGAAGACGGACATGGAGAATTTCTCCGTGTTATCCTCCGGATTGGTACGACCCATACCAATGAGGTCATGCCATTCGATACCGAGTTTTGGTGCATACTCCGCCATATACTTGTAGAACAGACCTTCTTCGAAGTAATCGTGTCCGGCCGGAACCGGGGTATGGCAGGTGTATAAACCGGAAGCACGTACGACTTCCTTGGCCTGGTTGAAGGTAAGACCTTCGGCTACCAGATCCACGAGGCGTTGCAAACCCATGAGGGCCGCGTGACCTTCGTTGCAATGGTAAACATCCTTCTTGATACCCAGTTTCTTGAGGGCAAGCATACCGCCGATACCGAGCAGGATCTCCTGTTTGATACGGTTCTCCCAGTCACCACCGTAGAGTTGGTGGGTGATCTGACGATCCCATTCGGAGTTCAGTTCGTTATCGGTATCGAGCAGGTAGAGGTTCATACGACCTACCGCCACTTTCCAGAGGTATGCCTTCACGGTACGACCGGGATAGGGCACCTCGATGATCATGTTCGAACCGTCTGCTTCCTTGACCTGAGTGATCGGAAGATTCGAGAAGTTCTGAGCCTCGTAGTTAGCGATTTGCTGACCTTCAGGACTCAGCGTCTGGGTGAAATAACCGTAACGGTAAAGGAAACCGATGGCGGTCATATCAATGTTGCAGTCCGACGCTTCCTTGATATAGTCACCTGCGAGGATACCGAGACCACCGGAGTAGATCTTAAGCACATGGGTCAGACCATACTCCATCGAGAAATAGGCTACCGTCGGTTTTTTCTTATCCTTAGGTTCGTCCATATAGGCGCGGAAAACCGCATAGACGTCGTTGAGTTTCTTCATGAACTTCGCGTCCTTGGTGAGTTCCACCATGCGGTCGTAACTGATGGTGTTCAGCAGGACGATGGGGTTCGAACCGGCCTTATGCCAAGCGTCGAGGTCAATGTAACGGAACAAATCCTTCGCGTCTCCGTACCAACTCCACCACACATTGTACGCGATCTCTTGCAGTTTGCTCAGCTCGGCAGGAAGGGTAGCGTGTACGTTGCACTCTTTCCATTGCGGCTGATTCACATTACTTACTTTTACATTCATAATTATATTGTTTTTTAGTTTTTTCTTTTAAACTTTGATTTTTCACGCAAAAAAGCGTGCAAAGTTACGGAAAAATTTTGATATGTGCAAGAATTTTTGTAATTTTGCAACCGATTTTATGATTTTGTTTACCGGAATTGTCAGAATGATAGAAAAATCCGAAATATTGAGAAGACGCGATATGCGCGATGTGTTCACGTTTACTATCGATCCGGCTGACGCCAAAGACTTCGATGACGCTATTTCGTTTGCTGTTGTCGAAGAAGGTTACCAGATCGGAGTTCACATCGCAGACGTCTCTTTTTACGTGAAGCCGGGGACGAAGGTGGATGACGAGGCGTATCAACGGGGCACGAGTGTGTATCTGGTAGATAGGGTGCTGCCGATGTTACCGGAGGAACTGTGTAATGACAAGTGCTCGTTGCGACCGGGGGAAGAGAAACTCTGCATGTCGATTGTGTTCACGATGGACGCAGAGGCTAAAGTGCTGAAATACAAGATCTGCCGGACTGTCATTCGTTCCGATGCGCGTTATACTTACGACAACGTGCCGGATATCGAGGCGATACAGGTACTGAAAGGCATGGCTGCGAAGTTGCGGGCGGAGCGGATAGCGAATGGGGCATTGACGATCGAGCAGGACGAGATACGGTTTAAGTTAGACGAGAAGGGTCATCCGACGGAGATCTATTTTGAGCAACCGGACGAGAACCATCATCTGATAGAGGAGTTTATGCTTCTTGCTAACCGCACTGTCGCTAAAGCTGTCGGTTCCGGTAAACCCTTCGTCTATCGGGTCCATGACCTTCCTGATTCCGATAAACTCGCAGAAGTAGAGGCGTTTAAGAAGACCGCTTCCCGAGCTCGTAAATCTCGTTATGCAGGTCAGAGTAAGGAGGGATTGCAACGGGCGATCGATATATTGACGATTCGGGCGCAGGCGAAGGCGGTATATTCGACGTATAACATCGGACATTACGGGTTAGCGTTTAGTCATTACACTCATTTCACGAGTCCGATTCGGCGATACCCGGATATGATGGTGCACCGGCTAGTCGATCGATACATCCTTACCGGCAAGAAAGTGGAGATGACCCGAGAGGAGATGGAGATGATGTGCGAACATTGTTCGGCGTGCGAACAGGAGGCGGCACAGGCGGAACGGGATTCGATTAAATTGTATCAGGCGATCTGGATGAACGACCATATCGGCGAGGTGATGACGGGATATGTGAGTGGCGTGACGGACTTCGGACTGTTTGTGCAGTTGGATGAGAGCCGATGCGAAGGACTGATCCATATCTCGAAAATCGGGGATATCAACCGGTACCAATTAGGCGATGCGGTGACAGTAAAAGTGATAAAATGTGATGTAAATCGCGCACAAATTGATTTTGAATTGGCATAAATTTGCATATATCAAAAATTTGTTGTATCTTTGCAGCCGAAATGAGAAGAATAGCCTTTTTGATAGTACTTTGCGCTTCGCTTCTCTGCGCGCACGCGGAAACCATAGTATTACGCACAGGTGCACGCGTGAAGGGTGAGATTGTTTTCCAAAACGAGGAAGTGGTGATTGTGCGGAATGCTGAAACCGGTGGACGAATTCAGTATCCCCGTGCTGACGTGGAAGCGGTGCTGGCAGATGAGGCGGAGGCTTCAGAAGTCAGTGTCCAGGATTCAGACGAACCGGAGATCACGACCTCTAAGAAAGCATCGATTCTGTTAGAAATAGCCGGTGGTGCGGCGGTGATTCCGAATGAGCAGGCTGGCGGTATGGCAAGCGTGGATCTGTTAGTGGGTTCGCATCATATCGGTGACCGGCATTTGTTTGTTGGTGGCGGACTGGGATACCGTGGATTGTTCATGGGTGACGAGAAATATAACTTCTTGCCGATCCAGGTGGCATTGCGGATGCCGTTTACGGAAAGCAAGCATGCGCCGGTGTTCGGAATGGCAGCCGGATACGGAGTGGCACTGAGTAAGGATTACTTAGGTGGTATCTATGCCGGTGTTGATTTAGGATACCGTTGTCAGTTGAATCCCAAGACAGCCATCGGACTAGTGCTTTTTGCGCAGTTCCAACAGGCCAAGATGACGACTACCACCATCATTGAGGATGTGGAATATACGACCCAAACCGGTCGGAATATCGTAGCCACTGGACTTAAATTGGCGATCTATCTATGAGAAAGCAACCGCGTGAATTTCGTGTGTCGATCTTGCTGAATGAGAGTGAGATGCGCGCATTGGATCGTTTTTGCGATCGGTACGGTGTGGCTAACCGCAGTCGGTTGGTGCGCGAAACGCTGATGCGGGCGATACTGAAGAAGATGGATAATGACCAGCCTACGCTGTTTGACTAAAAATGCCTCCTTGACGGGAGGCATTCATTTTAACCTAAGTAAGTCTGCAGGATGCGGCTGCGGTTACCGGATTCCAGTTTGTGGATTGCTTTCTCTTTGATTTGGCGTACACGTTCCCGGGTGAGGTGGAGTTCATCTCCGATCTCCTCGAGTGTTTTCTCGGGTACACCGATGCCGAAGAATTTCCGTAAGATATCGGCTTCACGCGGTGTGAGGGTAGCCAGTGCACGGTTGATCTCGGTGGAGAGGGATTCGTTGATGAGACCACGATCGGCATTGGGTGAATCTTCGTTCACCATGACGTCGATGAGGCTGTTGTCTTCTCCTTCCACGAAGGGAGCGTCGACACTGACATGGCGGCCGGACATCTTCAGGGTTTCTGCAATCTTATCTACCGGAATGTCGAGCATCTCAGCGAGTTCTTCTGCAGAGGGTTTGCGTTCGTGTTCTTGTTCGAAGCGCTGGTAGGCCTTGTTGATCTTATTCATGGAGCCGACCTGGTTGAGCGGCAGACGTACGATACGGCTCTGCTCGGCCAGTGCCTGAAGGATAGATTGGCGGATCCACCATACGGCATAGGAGATGAACTTAAAACCACGAGTCTCATCGAATTTCTCTGCAGCTTTGATCAGTCCTAAGTTACCCTCGTTGATAAGATCGGGAAGGGAAAGACCCTGATTCTGATACTGCTTAGCTACAGACACTACAAAACGTAGGTTGCTTTTGGTCAGTTTCTCCAATGCAGCACGGTCTCCGTTACGGATACGACCGGCCAGTTCTACTTCTTCCTCCACCGAGATCAACTCCTCTCTACCTATCTCTTGCAGATATTTATCCAGAGAAGCAGACTCACGGTTGGTGATAGATTTTGTAATTTTTAATTGACGCATATATAATATATCGATATTATATTCTAATTTTGGGGTCCCCGCAAATTTTAATTTGTGGGGAGAGCGGAGGCACAAGTCGTCTCGTCGATTTAGCGGAGTGGTATCGACATTACGATCTTGTTGCCGAACGCGAAGTGATCCGGTCGGGATTCGAACCCGAGACCCACAGCTTAGAAGGCTGTTGCTCTATCCAACTGAGCTACCGGACCGTGCCGATAGGCACACAAAAACTGTGCCTATTCAGGCAAAATAGGGTGCAAAGGTACTGCTTTTTTTTGAATTGTGCAAATTTTTTCGCACTTTTTTGCGTTTTACCCTTCTTTTTTTACAAAAGGGCATCAAAAAGCTGTGCCAGATCCTGCTTTCTGCATGCGCCGACGTGGCGGTTGACCACTTCGCCGTTGGAGAAGAAGAGCATGGTAGGGATATTCATAATACCGTACTCTTCGCAGGTGTCGGGGTTGTCATCGACATTCAGTTTGCCTACTACCACTTTACCTTCGTAGTCATTGGAGATCTCCTCGAGGATGGGGAGCATCATCTTACAGGGACCGCACCACGGTGCCCAGAAATCGATCACTAAAGGTTTGCCTGACGCAATCACGTCCTTGACGTTAGCGTCTGTAATTTCGATTGTCATACTGGTTGAATATTTTTAATGATTATTTTTTTCTGATTGGGTTTGCGCAGCAGGATATCGGTGAGAGGGTCCTCCAAATAGGTCTGCACGGCGCGTTTGACGGGTCGAGCACCGTTCTTGCGGTCAAAACTCTTATCGACTAACTGCTCGTTGACGGCGGTAGAGACGGAGAGATGATGACCTTGTGCTTTGAGTCGCTGTTGCAGCAGACCGACCTCGATACGCACGATCTGCGCGATGGTCTCCCGACTGAGGGGTTCGAAGGTAACGACGTTATCAATACGATTGACGAACTCGGGCGGAAACTGTTTCTGCAGCGCTTTGAGAAGGGTGGCGTTCACTTGCTTCTGATCCATCTCGGAAGCACTGAAACCGACACCGGCACCGAACTCCTGGAGTTGGCGTGTGCCAACGTTAGACGTGAGCACGATGATGGTGTTCCGGAAATCGACGATATGTCCTTGCCGGTCGGTGAGACGACCTTCGTCCATAACTTGCAGCAGGACATTGAAGATATCGGGATGCGCTTTCTCTATCTCGTCAAAGAGGACGATGGAGTAAGGTTTGCGCCGAACGGCTTCGGTCAGTTTACCGCCTTCTTCGTGTGCGACGTATCCCGGAGGTGCGCCGACGAGGAGGGAGACCGTATGTTTCTCCATGAACTCGGACATGTCGAAGCGTATCATAGCGTCTTTGGATCCGAACATCTCTTCCGCCAGACACTGGGCGAGGTAGGTCTTCCCGACACCGGTCTGACCGAGGAAGAAGAAGGTGCCGATGGGTCGTTTGGGGTCACGCAGTCCGAGTCGGGAACGTTGAATGGCCCGTACGACGGTCTCGACGGCTTTATCCTGGCCGATGATGCGTTTCTTGAGATGGTCACCGAGCAGACGAAGTCGTTCCGTTTCCGCGGTAGCAACGCGTTGCACGGGAACGCCGGACATCATGCTGACCACACCGGCCACGTCATCGGTGGTGACGGTGTAAGGCGCGCTGTCGAGTTCACCGGTAGCCTGCTGACGGGCATGGGAGCGTGCGCCTACTTCATCCATGACGTCGATAGCTTTGTCGGGGAAAGCACGATCGGTGAGATAGCGTTCGCTGAGTGCGACGCAGGCTTTGAGTACTTCCTCCGGATATACTACATGGTGGTAGGTCGCATAATGGGCGCTGAGACGGGTGAGAATATCGAGTGTCTCGTCGGAGGTGGTAGGCCGCACTTGCACTTTTTGGAACCGCCGTTCGAGTGCACCGTCTTTCTCAATGGACTTGGCATACTCGGCGGTGGTGGTAGCACCGATGCACTGGACTTCCCCACGAGCCAATGCCGGCTTGAGGATGTTCGCTGCATCGAGTGAACCCTGTGCGTTTCCGGCACCGATGAGGGTGTGTATCTCATCAACGAAGAGGATGACCTCTGGATGGTTTTGTAACTCGGTGATGACCTGTTTCATGCGCTCTTCAAACTGACCACGGTAGGTGGTTCCGGCGACCATAGAGGCCATGTCGAGTGTGACGATACGTTTGTCTTTGAGTGCACCGGCTTCGTTATGCACGATACGCAAGGCGAGACCTTCGACGATGGCGGACTTACCTACACCGGGTTCGCCGATGAGGATAGGGTTGTTTTTTTTGCGCCGGGAGAGGATCTGCACGACGCGTTCGATCTCGATCTCTCGTCCTACCATCGGATCCAATTTGCCTTCCTCCGCCTGTTTGGTAAGGTCACGACCGTACTTATCGAGTGCGGTGGTCTTGTTCTTCTTACCGGCGGTCTTGGTGGCGTCGTGCGACGGTTGCCAGTTGGCATCATTGACGGAACCGGTGGTCTCGGTCATATCCTGCGGTTTCTCCGGCGTGATATGCGGTTGACCGTAGAGCTCAACGAGCTGCTGGTAGGTGATGGACCACTCGTTCTCCAGATAGGCCGCGGTGGGGTTGATGCTGTCACGCATGATGGCCAGGAGGAGGTGGATCGAACCCACCGCGTCAGCCATGTATTCCCGGCTGATGCCGTCAGCGATACGGAGGATACGGTCGGTGTGCACACTGCGTTTGACGGGTTCGATCATCGACTCCGTTTCTCTGACTTCGTTCTCCAATGCGGTCTTGACCTCGTCAGGTTTCCAGTTCGTTTTGGACAGGACCTCATACGCGGTACCTTTGCCCAGACGGATAATACCTAAAAGCAAGTGAGCCGGTTCGATCTGCTTACTCCACAGGCGCTCTGCCTCTGATTGGGCATACACCAGAATGGTATTTAAATTATCTGTTACTATCATAATTAGTTATAAAAATGCCATGCGACGCCGGCACGGAAGACATCTCGGTTGGTGGGGTAGTCCGGCATCGTGAGGTAGTTGATATTCGAATGCATAAAGAGATGGTTGATATGTTGGTAATGTGCGAAGAAGCGCAGTCGGATCGATCGCACATAGAAACTGGCATAGACGTTCATCCACGGGTAGTTCCCAATCTCGGTGGAGGACTGGGAGGCAAACATACCGGTTGCAGGGCATAGCACCGGCGCATGGTATTTTGTGAAATACCGCAGGTCCACACCGATCTGTGCGTCCAGTGCTTTGAACCACGTGCCGTGATAGTAGAGCCGATGCTGCAAGATAACCCACGGTACGGCGATGACGCTGTCGCGTGTGCTGTATTGGACAACGGCCCGGTTTTCGAGATTGACCCAGGGGGTGGTGATGTCGAGACCGATGTCGCCCGTGAAGATCTGTACGTTCCCGTGGTACTGGGTAGGTTTCCAATCGGTAGCCGAGACGTAGATGGGATTGGTCTGGTTCTCAAAGCTGAAGTCGATGGAGGGTTTGACCCAGGTGGTGGGATAAGCGATACGGGCACCACCGAGGAAACGGTAGGTGAAGCCGAAGTTGTTCTCCCATTGGAGGTGGTTGGAATGGAAATGCTGCAGGTACCAGTGGGGCGTCTCACTCTTGGCATACGCACGAGCGGAGATGAGCAGCGGATATTTGCCGGCCCGGAAGCATGTTTCCATTTTTCCGTGCACATCAAACTCACCTATCTTGTAACCGAGCACGCAGACGGAGCCTTCGACGGCGTAATGGATGTTGGCACCGCTGTGCTTATGGATGGCCCCACCGACGAAGGTGTTGTTGGTCCATTTATAATCGTATATACTGTCGTACGGCACGGAGTCACGCATGAACCGTTGGCATTCGTTCATGGCAAAAGCCGTGATACCGAATTTGAGTTTGGTGTTATACGCTTCGCAGAAGGTGACAGCGACGGTGTTGCGGATGGTGAGCACGTCGGTGGTGTCAGCGGTCTTGCTGTTGTCGTAGTAGGTGGTATCATAGAAACTCTGGTTGGCGGTTTTTTCGATATAGCGCCGGTTGGAGTTGTTCGTTTCAAAGATATGACTGAAAGTCATGAGGGGGATATACCGGATCTTGAGGGTGTCCTTCTTGACACGTCTTCCGTCTTCGATAACCTCGATGGAGTCGTGGTACGGTTTCTCGGTGGTGATGGCGTACTGGTTGTGGAGGTACCCGCTGAGGTAGCGGTACCCGGTCATGGCGTTGAGTCGGACAGGGATATCTTCCGCCGCCAGACTGCTGCTGAGTTGGGTCACATCTTGCAGTCCTCCGTTATCGAAATGACTCATCTGACTCCACCCGAAAGCAGCGTGCATGCTGTAGTTGGCACCGGTGTAACTTCCCCATACGGAGCCGCGGTAGAGTTTACCGGCAGTGTTCTGGTAGTGCCCCATGGAACTGAGATAATCCATCTCGACGCCGAGGTTCAGGCGCCTATTGATGTTTCCGGTGAATAGAAAATCAACATCGTTCTCCTCGTGTCCGGTGATGAATCCTTTCTTGTACGCGACAGTGGAGTAAGGGGTAGTGGAGTTAAAAAACCGTTGTTGCTGCGGCGTGACGACGTAAGGCGTCAGACTCCATGCGAAGGGGTCGTCGATGGTCTTAAGCCGATGGTTGACGACGCGACTCTCGATAGGGGAGACGAGTACGTTTCCGTTGGTAGCGCTACTGAGGGAGTAGGCCTGCTGCACATCCACGTCGTGGTAGTTGAGCATCGTCGTGTCTTGGAAGGGAATGGTATCCGCGACAGCGGTGTAACCCGGCATCTGCCATGTATGGATGACGGTCTTGGTACGAGGCCGCTGGGCAGCGGCCACAAGGGTCGCTGCCAACAGCACTAATACTATTAATAATCTTTTTTTCAAAAAGATCGTTTGAACGTTTGAGAGTTTGAAAGTTTATTTCTTGGCTTTCTTCAACTTCTCGTTGAGGGCTTGGATCTCCTCTTCCTGGTTCTGGATGGTCTTGAGCAACGCGTTCAACTCCTCGTTCTCGATGGTGGTCGGATATTGCTCTTCGACGGTCTGCAGGAAGTCAGAGAGTACGTTCATATAATTGATGAACGCATCGTAAGCGGACTCATACTGGGTCTCTCCCTGATCGATATGATTCATGTAGTGCAGGTAGTTCACATCCTGCAGGCGGAGCCAGTTGGTCTTAAGCGCCTTATCTTGGCAGAGATGCACCCGTTCAGCCACTGCATAGAGCTTGTTGAGGGCTTCCTGTTGCAGATCGTTACCGGTGTAGATGCTGAGGTCCTTTGCTTCACCGCTCCAGGTGAGAGGATAAGGACTGGACAGCACATCCTCGGCAGCGAGTTTCTTCACCGCTTCAGCCGGTGTCATAAAGCCCATCTCACGTTCGATCACGTAGTACGGCAGTGCCTTGAGGAAATCAAAGATACCCGTTCCGGCATTCTGACGCACACCGAAAGTCTCGGCACCTACCCAGATGTTGATGATGTCTTCTCCTTCAGGAAGTGCTTGCAGCAAGTTCGCATATTTCTCAGCGTCTATGGGGAAGTTAGCCCAACCCGGATCAGAGAAATGGAAACTGAGTTCATCGCTGAGGTTGGTGTTCCGCAGCAGCACTTTCATCTTCGGTGCACCGGCAGACTGATACACTTTGTTGGGGGTCTTCCAGCTGATGACATGTTTCGCACCTTCGGTGAGGATGGCTTTGTAACCCATTTTGTTGAGGTTATACGCTGTCTCGTCGGTGTATAATAACTCGGTGTTCCAAACGGAGGTAGCCTTGACGCCGAGGATGGTTTCGAGTAACTCACCCTGGAACTTAAGTTGTTTCTTAAACTCCACTTCGTTGTACTCGGAAGCGAGTGAATAAGCGTAGGGAGTGGCAAGGAATTCCACGGCCTTGGTGGCAGCGAGTTCCTTGAGGATATCGATCATCTCGGGGTTGAACTGTTCGAACATCTCGATCATCGTTCCGCTGATGCTGAGGGCGCAGTGGAACTTGCCTTTGGAGAGGTTGATCATGTCCTTGATGGTGTTGCACAAGGGCAGGTAGGATGTTTGTACGAGCCAGTTTACATGTTCCTCCGTGGCCATGTCGTCGTAGTAGTAATGATCATGACCGATTTCAAAGAAACGATAACGCTTCAGACGATACGGTGCGTGCATCTGGAAGCATAAGCATATATTTTTCATAATAACTAAATTTTCAATTTTCAATAATCTTTTGTCTTTTGTCTTTCGACTTTGAGCGAAGCGGTCTACAAGGTGTGATTTATCACACCATCATAGATTCTCCGCACTTTGAGTCCGGCGTCAGACCATTTGATGTTATTGACTTCCGCCATACCGAGTTCATGCAGACTCTTGTACATCGCCGGATATTTGACGATGGCGTAGATGGCATCGGCCATCGCGTCGATGTCCCAGTAATCGGTCTTTATGGCATGCTGCAGAATCTCTGCGCAACCGGACTGATGACTGATGATCGACGGGCAGCCTACCTGCATCGCCTCCAGCGGACTGATACCGAACGGTTCGCTGACAGACGGCATGATATAGACGTCACTCATAGCCAGCATCTCCTGCACCTGCCTGCCGCGCATGAAGCCCGGGAAATGGAACTTATCGGCGATACCGCGTTTGGCGACGAGGTCTATCATCTCCGCCATCTTATCACCCGAACCGGCCATGACGAAACGTACACCGTCGGTCTTGGACAGTACCCTTGCTGCCGCTTCGACGAAGTACTCCGGACCTTTCTGCATCGTGATACGACCGAGGAAGGTGACGAGTTTATCTTTGCGTTCCGGTTTGGTGAACTCTTCGGGATGCGCCAGCGGTTCTACGGCATTGTGTACCGTGCTCACTTTGCGTGGATCCTGACCGTATTTCTCGATCACGGTACGACGGGTGAGGTTACTTACGCACATGATATGATCCGCTTCGTCCATACCGCGTTTCTCGATGGCATAGACGGTGGGGTTGACATTACCGCGACTGCGGTCAAAATCGGTAGCATGCACGTGGATGACAAGTGGCTTACCGCTGATCTGCTTGGCAAAGACACCTGCCGGATAGGTCAACCAGTCATGACTATGGATGATGTCGAAATCGAGGCTGTGTGCCAGCACCGAAGCCACTGCTTCGTAGTTACCGATCTCCTCGATCAGGTTATCAGGATAGCGACCGGAGAAACCGATGCAACCGAGGTCATCGGTGCCGATACGACGATAGTCGTAACGGATGCCGTCGCGGTAGTGGTAATACTCCTCCGGACTCATGCGTCCTTCCATGCGTGACTTGACATAGTCGTAGTTCACATCTTTCCATACCACCGGAATACTGTTGGCACCGATGATCTTGAGGAACGACTGGTCTTCGTCACCCCAGGGTTTGGGGATGACAAAGGTGATATGCATATCTTCTTGTTCCGCCATGCCGCGTGTCAAACCGTAACTGGCGGTACCTAAACCTCCTAAGATATGAGGGGGAAACTCCCAACCGAACATTAACGCTTTCATTGTTGTGCCTCCTTTCCTTGAACATTAGCCTCTAACCTTTCGCCATTAGCCTCTTGTTCTGCTTGTCGGTATTTCTTAAGCGTGTCCATGATGCTGATGACCGCCGCTACACTCGGTGCACTACTCATGCCACCGCGTCCTCTGTAAGGCGGATTCGGTTCGTAGAACTCACTCAGCGTACCGATCGTCAGCTCATCCATCTCGGCTTCGAAACCTACCAGGATACGCTCCATAAAACTGGTTCCGCTGTATTTATATACACTCATGTACGCTCTGGAATAAGCGGTGATGGTGGACGGCCAGACGATACCGTTGAACAGCGCACGTTCACGCTCCATCGGATCGGTGCCGTAATAGGGGTGGTACATACCGCTCTTCGGACTCAAGCTGCGCAGACCCTTCGGCGTCAACAGTTCCTTCGTGCAGATGTCGACCACGGCTTTCTGTTGTTTCTTGTCTAACGGACTGTACGGCAGACCAACGGCCCAGATCATGTTCGGCCTAACTTCCCGATTCTCGTAGTTGTCAATGACATAGTCATTCAGATACATACCGTTCCAGAAAGTCTTAACGAACGCATCTTTACTGATCTCCGCCTGGTATTCCATCAGGTCAGCACTGGTCTCTTTACCCATCTCACGCAGCATCTCAGCCGTGAAACGCATGGCGTTGTACCATAAGGCGTTCACTTCCACTACATAACCCGTTCTCGGTGTAATCGGCCAACCGTTTTCGGTGGCGTTCATCCAGGTGGCAGGACGTTGGGTACCGTCTACCCACAACAGACCGTTCTGGTGCAGTTTGGCACGAGGATGGTTCTGTTTGCGGTACCAGGTGATGATATCCAGACACAACTGACCGTACAACTCAGCGGCTTCTTTAACGGTGTATTTATGAGCGTATTTCTGACAAGCACGGATGAACCACAACAGCACGTCCGGTTCGTCCATACCCGTCATCTTATTCTCGTTTCCACGACCATGCATGAATCGGTCGATCTCCTCCACGGCGGTCTTGTTCATGATCGCATCCCAGTACTCCGGACGGTCGATGTCCAAAGTGCAGCTGGCAACCGAGAAGAAGGTCGCACGTGCATCGGCTTTGAACCACGGGAAACCGGCTAACAGATAGCACTTGTCGCCTTCCCGTTTGTAGAATTGGCTGGCGCTGTTCTTGAGCGTGCTGAACATGTCTTCACGACGGTTCCGGCGCTCCAACTCCTTCTTCCAGGTGGCCTTCAGCGTGCTGGTCTTCACTTCGGTCACACCGGCAGCAAAGATCACACTTTCGCCTTTCTTCATCGGTAACTCGAAGTAACCCGGAACCAACAAGTCTTCCTTGTACGCATAACCGCGTTCACGTTCCTTACGGTACGTGATATCTTTGTACCACTGCGGGTCATGATGATATTCGCAGGCCTTGCTGAACTGCATGTACAGATTCGGGAAACCCGGATACATGCGGTTGTAACGACCGTTTTCGCAGTCGTCCATGTTCGCATTCGCCAACGGGTTCTCGTGCGTCAGTTCATTGACACTACGGAACGCTAAGAAAGGTTTGAAACGCAAGGTTGTCGGACTGCCGCTCTCTAACAGCGTGTAACGAATCAGTACACGCGGTTCAAAACTAACTAACATGCGCTCTTTTTCCAGCACCATCGCACCGACACGGTAAACGGTCTTGGAAATCAACTCGCAGTCAAACTCGCGAATGTACTTGTGTCCGTTGGGACTGAAATGGTTCTCTCCGTACTCGTGCAGACCTAAGTTGAACTCAGCGCCATGCTGGATCACCGTCTCATCCAACGAACTGAGCAACACATAATTGTCGTCACCCAGCGTCGGAATAGGCATCACCAACTGGCCGTGGTATTTACGGGTGTTACAATCCACCAGGGTGGTGGAGTTATACACCCCTGCACGGTTCGTCCGAATCATCTCTTTCTGAAGCGAACGCTCCAGGTTAACAAGCACTTTCTTGTCAAAATTAAGATAACTCATGATTGTGATTTAATATTAAGTAATGTATGTTTGTTTTTTTCTCTCTCTTGTGCGAAGTAAGTACTCCTTCAAAAACGTTCTTTTGCGGATGGGGAACGCAAAAGCACGAATGCGGGGCCGCATGTTTTTTGAGGAGTAGCTTACGAGTTTAATTCGATTTAATCTCAGCTACAAACTGCTTTATCCGCTGCTCCTCTGCCTTCTTGCAAATCAGCAGCGCACCTTGCTCTTCCGCAATAATCATATCGTCCACACCTTGCACGATGGCCACTTTGCCCGGCTCCAGCACAACGATATTGCCCTCTGCCTCATGGAAATACGCGTCGCTGTGCAGACTCACATTGCCCTGCTCGTCTTTCTCACTCAACTCATACAGACTACCCCAGGTACCCAGGTCGCTCCATCCGAAACTGCTCGGTAATACAAACACATTGTCCGCCTTTTCCATGATGCCGTAGTCCACCGATATATTCGGACATTTCGGGAAATTCTCTTCTATAAACGCCCTTTCGTCTTTCGTTCCAATCACCCCTTCGCCTTTACGGAATATCTCCGCCACTTCCGGCAGATAGGCGTCAAGGGCCTTGCAGATCGTCTCCAGACTCCACACGAAAATACCGCTGTTCCACAAGTAATCGCCGCTCTCCAGGTATTTCTTCGCCGTCTCTAAATCCGGCTTCTCCTTGAACTCCCTCACAGGATAAATATCCTTTGTACATTGTACATCGTCCCTTTGTACTTCAATATACCCGTAACCGGTTTCCGGTCTTGTCGGTGTCATACCTAAGGTACAAATAGCCTCATTCTTGCCCGTAAAATCAAACGCCTTCAAAATAACCTGCCGGAACTTCTCTTCCTCCAAAATCAAATGATCACTCGCTGCCACAACAATGCGGATATCCTTTGTACATTGTACATTGTCACGTTGTACCTTAGAGCGGATGCGATTCGTCGCATAAGCGATACACGGCGCCGTGTTACGTCTCGCCGGTTCACATAGAATCTGCTCCGCTTTCATGTCCGGGATCTGCTCCAGAATCAAATCGCGGTAGGCCACGTTCGTTACAATCACCATGTTCTCGATCGGAACGATAGGACGAAAACGGTCCACCGTCATCTGCAACAGACTTCTACCCGTACCGAAGAAGTCCAAAAACTGTTTCGGTTTCCGCTCCCTGCTGAACGGCCAGAATCGGCTTCCGATACCGCCCGCCATGATCACACAATAGTTATTTTGATTTGCTTTCATATGTAAAAATCCAATTTGGGTGCAAATATACAACATTTTTTTTATATACGCAAGCGCACGCGTACTTTTTTATAAAAAAAACACTTTTTTGTCAAAAAAAAGCTTTCCTTTCGCCTTTCACCTTTCACCTTTCACCTTTTTTTTGTACCTTTGCACCGTAATTTGGAGATTTATGCGCAAAACCGGATTTTTGATAGTACTGACAACGCTGATCCTAACGGCTTGCGGAACGGGAAATTCTTCCGTACCCAAACCCTACGGTTACTATCGGATCACGTTGCCCGACACGGCTTATCATCCTTTTTCGGATTTTTATCCGAATTATCCGTACAACTTCGCTTTGTCAACCAACGCCGAAGTGCAACTGCGTGACGATGAACCCTATTGGATCAATATCTATTATCCTTGCGTCGATGCCACGATCCATTGTTCGTACAAACCCGTTCAGAACAACTTGCGGAAACTAACCGACGACGCACTGGAGTTCGTCTATCGCAACGCTTCGTTTGCCAATGCGATACCGGAACAGGAATATGCCCACCCGGAAGCGAAAGTGTACGGCGTCCTCTTTGATCTGCAAGGAAACACCGCCTCCTCGTCGCAGTTCTTTGTCACCGATTCTACGCGCCATTTCTTCCGTGCCTCGGTCTATTGCAACTGTCCGCCGAATGCCGATTCGCTGGCACCTGTCAACCGCTTTTTGCGCAACGATATCATCAAAATGGTTGAGACCTTCGAATGGAGAAGAAATTAGCGATATTACTCGATCCGGAAAAGGCGAATTTGGACGCCCTTTCGTTCACCTCGGATTGCCATCCCGACTATATTTTTGTCGGTGGCTCTACCGGTGGTGACACCACGGAGTTTATCCAAAATCTAAAATCAAAAATCTCCAATCTCCAATCTCCAATTCCTGTCGTTTTATTTCCCGGAAATGCTTCCCAATTTAGTCCCGAAGCAGACGCAATTTTGTATCTCTCTTTGCTTTCCGGAAATAACCCGGAATATCTTGTGGGGCAGCAGGTTAAGTCGGCACGTATGATTCGTGAATCGGGTATAAATTTCGTCCCGACGGCATACATCCTGATAGACGGTGGAGTGGAGACTTCTACGATGCGTGTAACGGGCACTAAACCTATCAACCCTTCAAACCTTCAAACGATTATAGACACCTGTATCGCGGCGGAGATGATGGGTAAAAAAGCGATTTATCTGGAAGCCGGTTCTGGAGCTATCCATCCCGTCTCTCCGGATATCATTAGCGCCGTGCGAAAAGTAACTTCCTGCACCCTCATCGTCGGCGGTGGTATCCGCACTCCCGAAGCGATGAACGCGGCTTACGATGCCGGTGCTGACATCGTCGTCATCGGAAACCACTTCGAGTCCCATCCCGATGACTTAGAGAAATTTACTAGTTTTCCTAGGGCTCCTAGGGTTCCTAGGGATCCTAGTTCTTCTTCCAACGACGAGCGCTTCATGCACCTGGCGTTGGCCGAAGCCCGTAAGGCCCTTGACTCCGACGAGATCCCCATCGGCTGCGTCATCGTCAGCCAAAACCGGATCATCGGTCGTGGCCATAACCTGACGGAGACCCTTTCTGACGTCACCGCCCACGCAGAGATACAAGCTATCACCGCCGCAAGCCAGACGCTGGGCGGAAAATACCTGCCCGATGCCACACTCTACGTCACCGTTGAACCTTGTCCCATGTGTGCCGGTGCCATCGGCTGGGCGCAGATAGCACGTATCGTCTATGGCGCACCCGATCCCAAACGCGGTTACACCACCTACGCACCTCGCGCTTTCCATCCCAAGGCCACCGTCACCGCCGGTGTGCTCGAAGACGAGTGTCGGGCCCTTATTCAAGAATTTTTTAAACGCAAGCGATAAATGGCAAACATCAAATCACACATCTTTCGTTCCCTGGCGTTCATAACGCTCGCAGCGGCCATCGTTGCCCTCTTCCCGCGTTATTCCAACACCTTCCGCTATCATTACGAGATAGGAAAACCATGGGGATATACAACCCTCACCGCACCGTTTGACTTCCGCATCTACAAGACCCCGGAACAACTTGAAAAGGATAAGCGAAAACTGCTCTCGGAAGTCAAACCCTATTTCCGTTTTGTGCCGAACACCCAACGCACCAAACTCGTTGTCTCCCTGGCGGATTACGAATGGCTCACCGCAGGAAAATACACGGAAGTGGTGGTTGTCAAAGGTCCAACCTATTCCCAGACCTATCCGATCTCTGAGATATACTCCGAGAAATCGGCCTTTGT
>CAMIZK010000015.1 GCA_946403315.1 uncultured Bacteroidales bacterium
TGTCCCTCGATCTCTGGCATCGCGTTCTCTCCGAAATCCGCGGTACCGCCCTTGTCGTTCAGTTTTATTTCCAAGGCGAACCCCTTCTTAACAAAAAACTTCCTTCCATGATCCGGGAAGCCCATGACGCCGGACTCTTTACGATTGTAAGCACGAATGCGCAGGCTATGACGTCGGAATTGGCAACCGCACTCGTCACCTCCGGTCTCGATCGTATCATCGTCTCCATGGACGGTTTCACCGACGCTTCCTACAATGCCTACCGTATCGGCGGTTCACTCGAGAAAACGAAACAGGCGTTGAGATGGCTTCGGGAGGCGAAAGGACGAATGGTGATTGAGTTGCAGTGCTTGCGGTTGAGGACCAATGAGCACGAATGGGGCGAGATGAAAATGCAATATAAATCGCTTGGTGCCGATAAACTGACGCTTAAGACAGCGCAGTTGTATGATTATGCCGATGGGCATCCGTTGATGCCGAGTGAGGAGAAGTACAGCAGGTATATCAAGGGGAAGGACGGGAAGTACCATCGGAGGAAATTAAGCAAAGGCTGTTGGCGCGTTTGGAGCGGTTGTGTGATCACGACGAGCGGAGAAGTGCTGCCGTGCTGTTACGACAAAGGGCATGCTTTCTCTTACGGCAATATTATGGAGGCATCTATCAAGGATCTCTTTCGTAGTGAAAAGGCCCAAGCTTTTCGAAAAGCGGCCTATCAACAAACCCCAAATATCTGTCAGGAATGCTATAAGTAAAGGTTATAGGTTATGCTAAAGATTAATAGTTTTGTGTTTGGACCTTTTGAGACGAATTGTTACGTCGTTTCCACCGATGAGCAGATTCTGCTTATTGATCCTGCGTGCAGTAACGAGTTCGAACGCCAGCAATTAGAAAATTATATAAATCAGACTTTAGCCAATAACCATTCGCCATTAGCCATTATAGCCACCCATGGACACTTGGATCATCTCTGGGGTGCTGCATGGGCAACCGCCAAATGGAATACACCCGTTCTCATGCATGAAGCCGACATCCCCATGGCCAAAGCCATGCAATCCCAATACAACCTCTTCGGTATCCGCCGAACAGCAGAAGAGTTCCCGATAGAGCCTTTAGCCTCTAACCTTTCGCCTTTCGCCATTATCCACACGCCGGGCCATACGCCGGGTAGTGTGTGCCTCTATTTCCCATTCGCCTCTAACCATTTGCCTTTCGCCATTACCGGCGATACCCTCTTCCGCATGGGTTACGGCCGCACCGACTTACCCGGTGGAAATATGGGTCAATTGATCTCTTCGTTGGAGCACCTCTTTACCCTTCCCGCCGACACCGTGGTCTATCCGGGTCACGGAGATTTCACCACCATTGGGGCAGAAAGACGTTAAAAAACACGTTTTTTTGCAAAAAAATGCCCCAAAATTTGGTCAATTCAAAAAAATGTAGTAATTTTGCACGCTTTTTCTGCGAAAGAGCGAATAAATGTGGCGAAGTTGCGATGCTTGCATGTTGCTTTAGCCACCATTGTTTAACCGACGAAAATTGTACATTGTACATCGTCAAATCGTACATCAAATTATGTATTTAACTTCTGAGAAAAAAGCTGAGTTGTTCGCTAAATACGGCAACGATGCAAAGAACACCGGTTCTGCAGAGAGCCAAATCGCATTGTTCACCTTCCGTATCAACCACTTGACGGAGCACTTGAAAGAGAACCGCAAGGACTTCGGTACTGAGCGTGCACTGACCGCATTGGTAGGTAAACGTCGTCGTATGTTGGATTACTTGAAGAGTAAAGACATCGAGCGTTACCGCGCAATCATCAAAGAACTCGGAATTCGTAAGTAATTTTGCGAAAAAAACAAAAAAGTGGCATATACATTTGTGTATGTCATTTTTTTTTTGTAATTTTGCAAGCAAAATTGCATGATAGAGGTAAAACCGTACATAGAGCATGCGGTGCTGGTGGGGCTCATTACCCCTAATCAGCCGGAAGATCGGACGAAAGAGTACCTGGATGAGTTGGCTTTCTTAGCCGACACCCATGGTATTGTGCCCGTCAAACGGTTTACCCAGCGGCTGAACTTACCGATAACGGCTACCTATGTGGGCGAAGGGAAACTCGAAGAGATTGATCAGTATATCTCTGAGCATCATCCGATAGATGTCGTTATCTTTGATGACGAGTTGAGCCCGAGACAAATACGCAATATTGAAAAAGCGCTCAATCATAAAGGGCAGCCGGATGTGCGCGTGATAGACCGCACGATACTGATCCTTGAGATATTTCTGCAACGTGCGCAGACGAGTTACGCGAAGACGCAAGTGGAGATGGCGCATCTGCAGTATATGTTACCGCGTCTGACGCGTATGTGGAGTCACTTGGACCGCCAACGCGGTGGTGGCACCAACCGTGGTATGGGTGAGACCCAGATCGAAGCGGATAAACGGGTGATCGGTCAACGGATTGCCTTGCTGCGGGAACAACTCAAGACGATCGATAAGCAGATGGCGACGCAGCGGCAACACCGCGGAAAAATGGTGCGTGTAGCATTGGTGGGTTACACCAATGTCGGCAAATCGACGCTGATGAACCTGCTGAGTAAGAGCGATGTCTTTGCAGAGAACAAACTCTTTGCGACACTAGATACGACGGTGCGTAAGGTGACGATCGAGAATCTGCCGTTTCTGCTGAGTGATACGGTAGGGTTCATCCGTAAGTTGCCGCACCACTTAGTTGAGTCCTTCAAATCGACGCTTGACGAGGTCCGTGAAGCCGATCTGCTGATTCATGTGGTGGATATCTCGCATCCCAACTTCGAAGAACAGTATAACGTCGTCGAGCAGACTTTGAATGACGTTATGACGTCAGGACGTAATGACGACAAAGACAAGGACATTCCCCGTATTGTGGTATTTAATAAGATTGATAATTTTACCTATGTGCCGAAGGAGGAAGATGACCTGACGCCGATACAAAGGGAGAACCTGTCGTTAGAGGATTTGGAGAAGACGTGGATGGCACGGCTGGGCGAAGACTGTATCTTCATCTCGGCACGAAACAAACAAAACATAGACGCTTTGCGTGCGCTGATGTATGATCGTATCAAGGCGATCCACGTGAAGCGTTATCCGTATAATGATTTTTTATTTCAGAATTATGAGGACAATTGACGAGCAAGGTTATCATTTTGAAGAATGGTTAACACCGGAAGCAATAGCCAAGGATGTGCAGCAAGTGGCGGACATCATTAGTGCGGATTATCAGGAGAAAGAACCGCTGTTTGTGGTGGTGCTTAACGGTGCGTTTGTCTTTGCCGCCGATCTGCTGCGAGCATTAAAGGATGTGCGTTGCGAGGTGACGTTTATTCGTGTCAGTTCGTATTACGGTATGCGTACGACGGGACAATTGCAGTTCATCGTTCCGCTGCAGCAGGTGGTGGAAAACCGGGATGTGGTGATCGTGGAGGATATTGTCGATACGGGTCTGACGATCCATCAGCTCAAAGCGCACCTTCGTGGTCTCGGCGCTTCGTCCGTTAAAGTGGCGACGATGCTGTTCAAGCCGGAGAAGTTGGAATACGACGATGCGAAACCCGACTACATAGGTCATGAGATCAGTGAGGAGTTTGTGATCGGTTACGGGTTGGATTTCGACGGCTTCGTCCGTAACTTGGACGCTATCTACAAGGTCAAGGAATGATTTCCAGAACACCAGTAGACCAGAAAACCAGAAGACTAAATAAACTATCATATTAACTTTAAAAAATTTTATCACCATGAACGAAGAATTAAAAAAAGTAATGGAGATTGCTGAGGTTTGGACGAAAGAACCGTTTGACGCAGAGACCCGTGCTCAAGTGAAGGCGATGATGGAAGCGGAGGACAAGACCGAGCTCATCGATGCATTCTATCGTACCCTTGAATTCGGTACCGGCGGTTTGCGCGGTATCATGGGACCGGGAACCAACCGTATGAACAAGTACATCGTAGCCATGGCTACCCAGGGTTACGCGAACTACCTGCTGAAGGTGCAGAAAGAAGGTGGTTTTGACCATGTACAGAACGGTCGCGTGGCTGTAGTGGTTGGTCACGACTGCCGTAACAATGGTCGTCTGTTTGCCGAGACGGTAGCTAATATTTTCTCGGCTAACGGAATCAAGGTGTATCTGTTTGAGAGTCTGCGTCCGACGCCGGAGGTAAGTTTTGCTATCCGTCATCTCAAATGTCAAGGCGGTGTGAACGTTACCGCTTCCCATAACCCGAAAGAGTATAACGGTTACAAAGCATATTGGGAGGATGGTTCGCAGGTTCTCCAACCGCATGACCAGGGTATCATCGACGAGGTGAACAAAGTGGCCCTCGCGGATGTCAAATGGGAGGCGAACAAGGACCTGATTGAGATCATCGGCGGTGAGATGGATTATGACTACATGATGGCAGTTAAGGACGTGATGATCGACCAAGAGACGATCCTCCGTCAGAAAGACCTGAACATCGTTTATACCCCGATGCACGGTGCCGGTCGTCAGATTGTGCCGATGTGCTTGCGCAGCTGGGGCTTCCAGAATATCCACGTGGTTCCCGAGCAGATGGTGATCGACGGAAACTTCTCGACGGTGGTTAGTCCGAACCCGGAGAACGCGGAAGCGATGACCTTAGGTATGAAACTCGGTACGAAGTTAGGTGCTGACCTGGTTATTGCTTCGGACCCGGATGCAGACCGTATCGCTATCGTTTGCCGCAACGATAAGGGCGAGTGGGTGATCATCAACGGTAACCAGACCAACATCATGTACCACTATTACATCATCAATAACATGAAGCGTCTGGGTAAGATGCGTCCCGACATGTATATCGTGAAGACTATCGTTACCTCCGAGCTCATCCGTAAGATTGCTGACGCACAGGGTGTTACGCTGACGGACGAATATACGGGCTTTAAGTGGATTGCGAACCGTATCCGTATGTGGGAAGGCAAACGCAAATATATCGGTGGTGGTGAAGAGAGCTTCGGATTCCTGCCGTACGACGCTGTTCGTGATAAATGTTCGCCTTCGGCTATCTGCTTGATCTGCGAGATCGCGGCTTATGCGAAGGACAACGGCATGACGCTATATGACTACTTGCTTAAGATCTACGAGGACTATGGTTTCCAGCGTGAGACCACGATCAACGTCGTTCGTCCGGGTAAGAGCGGTGCCGAGGAGATCCAGCAGATGATGAAGGACTACCGTGCGAACGCTCCGAAGGAGATCGCAGGCGAGAAGGTCGTTAAGATCAAAGACTTCAAGCTCCTCAAGCAACAAGAGCTCAAGGACGGCAAGTGGGTAGAGACCGCTATCGAGATGCCGTTGAATGCGACGAGTAACGTGCTGCAGTACTTCACCGAAGGTGGTCTGAAAGTGAGTGTTCGCCCGTCCGGTACCGAGCCGAAGATTAAGTTCTACTTTGAGATTCCGGTGAAGAGCGGTAAACCGTTCACGGGCGCTGACTACGAGCGTTGCACCGCTGAAGCGGAAGCACGTGTTCCGGCAATCAAAGCTTCGCTTGGTTTGTAATATCCTGAATAACGAGAGAGGCAAGGGTGAGTCCGAAGACGGCCGTCACTTGCATTAACGAACCTCGTGTCTCACAGCGCTGCGCCTGTTCAGTTGAATAGACGCAGCGTACTTTTTTGTACGGATGCAGATCCAGTTTCTTCATACGTGCTCTTACCGCCTTCGCCAACGCGTCTCCCTTAATAGTCATCAACTCTCCCGTCGTAACCTGCGTAGGGTCGAACCGAAGGGCAGCACCCATCGAACTGAAGATTTTCACGCGTGCGCGCGTCGCGTATATAATAAGGTCTGTCTTGTCATTCACGCTGTCAATGGCATCAATGACGTAGTCGTAGTTAAGTCCATTAGCTTTTAACCATTCGCCATTCGCCATGATCGGCAAAGCCCCGATCTCTGCATCAGGATTAATCTCAAGAAGACGTGCTTTGAGGGCATCTACTTTGGACAGGCCTATTGTGGCACGGGTAGCAGGCAATTGGCGGTTCAGGTTAGAGGGTTGCACGGTATCGCCATCGACGAGGGTAAGATGAGTGAGACCGGTACGGATCAAGGCCTCGGCCGCATACGAACCGACACCGCCTACGCCGAAGATGATCACACGCGTATTTCGCAGCGTTTCCATTGCCTTTGTACCCAATAAGGCTTCACTTCTTGCAAAAAAATCATCCATAATCGCTTAATTTGGGTGCAAAATTACAAAAAAATGCGCATATATGCAAAAAAAATGCCAAAAAATTTGGTCAGTTCAAAAAAAAGCAGTACCTTTGCAGCCGCTTTCCGTTCAAAAAACACTCTGCATAGCCTCCCTCGGGATGCAAACCAGCGGAGCGTTTGCAGACCGAAGAGCGAGAGCAAGGCGAAAATTCACATGAGCGACGGAGTCGCGAATCGTATTAAGCCTTCGCTCGCGCGAAGCCCAGGTGGCGGAATTGGTAGACGCGTTGGTCTCAAACACCAATGGGAAACCGTGCCGGTTCGATCCCGGCCCTGGGTACAAGAAAGGAGGTGAATGCAATGATTATCGTTCCTGTTAAAGAAGGTGAGAATATCGAGCGCGCGATTAAGAAGTTCAAACGCAAATTCGATAAGACGGGTGTCGTAAAAGAGCTCCGTCGCCGTCAGCAGTTCGACAAACCGAGCGAGCTGAAACGAGTTAAGATGGCACATGCGAAATATGTGCAGTCGTTGCACGCTCACGACGATATGTAATTAAAAAGAGTCCAAACGGACTCTTTTTTTATTGGGTTACGGGTTACGGCTTAACTGATTTCTGACCAATTGTAGGACTGCTTGACGCGCAGGATGTCCAACTGGTTTTTGTATATCCGGTTTGTCTCGTCCTCCAATAAGGGATCTGTGTCTAAGATCTCCAAAGCGGCCTGACGCGCCAATGCAACAAGCCGTCCGTCGGTTGCCAGGTTGGCGATATGCAAATCGAACGGTGTACCGGACTGCATGGTGCCTTCGAGGTCACCGGGACCGCGTAGTTGCAGATCGGCTTCAGCGATACGGAATCCGTCGTTGGTCTCCACCATGATGTTCATTCGCTTGCGTGTATCGGCACTGATCTCGTTATCGGTAAGTAAGATACAATAACTCTGTTCTCCTCCCCGGCCTACACGACCGCGTAACTGGTGCAACTGGCTGAGACCGAACCGCTCGGCATTCTGGATCATCATCACCGTCGCATTCGGTACGTTGACTCCTACTTCGATGACGGTGGTTGCCACGAGTATCTGGGTCTCTCCACTCGCAAAACGCTGCATCTGCAGGTCTTTGTCTGCCGCTTTCATCTGACCGTGTACCATGGAGATCTTGTATTGCGGAAAGGCTTCGCATAACTCATTGAAACCGTTCTGGAGGTCCTGCAAGTCCATTTTCTCATTTTCCTTAATCAGCGGATAGACGACGTATATCTGTCTTCCTGCCTCTATCTGCTTGCGCATGAACGAATAGACCTGGGCCCGCCTGTTGATATCATAGTGGATCGTCTGGATGGGTTTGCGTCCCGGCGGTAACTCATCGATGATGGATACGCTGAGATCACCATAGACGGTCATGGCCAAGGTGCGAGGAATAGGTGTGGCGGTCATGACTAATACATGCGGCGGCATCTGGTTTTTCGTCCATAGCTTGGCCCGTTGGGCGACACCGAAGCGGTGCTGTTCATCGATGACGACAAAACCAAGGTTGTTCCATTGTACCTTATCTTCCAATAATGCGTGTGTGCCGATGAGAATATGGATCGTACCGTTCATCAGTCCGTTATGGATAGGTACCCGGTTCTTGGCGTTGACGGAACCGGTCAGTAACGCCACATGTACGGCATCGCCTAAGGGAGCCAGAAAGGCCTTGAGAGTCTCATAATGCTGGTTTGCCAGGATCTCCATCGGAGCCATGATGCAGGCCTGATACCCGTTATCGACGGCTAAGAGACAGCATAAGAGGGCCACGAGTGTCTTACCGGAACCTACGTCACCTTGTAGCAGACGGTTCATCTGATGTCCGCCTTTGAGGTCATCGTGGATCTCATGGATGACGCGTTTCTGCGCGTTGGTTAACGCAAAGGGCAGGGATTGGTACAAGGCATGAAAACGACTGCCTACCAGCGGCATGGTGAAACCCGGATTGAGTTCCCGGCGTTTCATTTGGCGGAGAATCTGCAGTTGAACGTAGAACAGTTCTTCGAATTTCAACCTCGCGCGTGCATTCTGCATAGACAGAGTGTCTTTCGGAAAATGCACGTTGATCATCGCGTCTGTCAGGCTCATCAGGCGGTAACGCTGCAGGACATCCATGCCGATGGTGTCAGCGATACCCATTTTGAGTTCCGGCAGCAGTCCGGCTATCATCGTGCGCATGGCTTTGGAGTTCAAACCCATGCGTTTCATCTTCTCCGTCGTGTTGTAATACGGTTCGAGTCCCTGCGTCATCTCGGGGGTGACTTTATCCCAGGGGGTCAACTCCGGATGCACGAAGTTATAGATATGCTGAAAACGGCTGGGTTTACCGAAAAGCAGGTACTTGACGCCTCGTTGCAGTTTGACGTATTGCACGCCTTTGAACCATACCAATTCACATTGGTGGGTGCCGTCAAAGAAAGTGGCACTTAACCGCTGTGCTTTTCCGATACCGACGGTGTGCCATTCGGTGATCTCCCCGACGATCTGAACGTAGGTATCTTCGTCATCCAGTTCGGCAATGCGGTAAAACCGACTGCGGTCAATATACTTATAGGGATACTGGCGTAGCAAGTCAAGCGCTGTACGAACGCCTAACTCCTTATAAAGAATGTCGGCACGTTTGGCACCGACATTCTTACAATAGGTTATATCTCTATAAGCTAATTCCATTATTGGAGCTTGAAGTTAACCGGGAGCGTATATTTTACACGTACCGGTTTACCGCGTTGCTTACCTGCTTTCCATTTCGGCATGGACTTGATGACGCGAACAGCCTCTTTGTCCAGCGATGCATCACCACCCGAACGAACAACCTCGATATCTACGAGCGAACCGTCTTTGTTCACCGTAAACTGGCAGACAACACGACCTTGAATACCGTTCTCCTGTGCAATCACCGGATACTTGATGTTCTCACCGAGGAACTTATACATCGCTTGCGGTCCACCGGGGAATTCCGGCATGGATTCTACAACTACGAAGATCACGTCTTCCGGCTCTTCCTCCTCAACAACCTCTACAGGCGGAGCTACTTCTATCTCTACGTCCTTGTCATCCTCGGATGTCACTTCGATAGACTCGGTCTCCACGTTATCTTCCACCACGTTCAGCACTTCCACTTCCTGAACAGCAGGGGGTGGGGGAGGGGGAGGGGTCTCTTGCTGGGTCTGCTGGATCTCATCCAACTCTTCCTCAACAAGACCGAAGTCATCCACAGGCTGGTCATACGTAGTGACCTCTTTCTGGGTCCATTCCAGCGCTACATAGCATAGACTGAGAACAAAAACCAAACCCATTAACATATAAACGAGTTTGTTTCCCTCTAAGCTTGCTTTTTCTGATTTTTTGATCTGCATATCTTGTGTTTTTTAGGTCATGTTATCAAAATCGGCTACAAAGTTACAACTTTTTTTTGAATTGTGCAAATAAAAAGTAAAAATTTTGCCATAAGAACCATAAAATTGCCTTATCCCACCTAAAATGAAAGTTTTTTGGGTACATTTTATCGAGCCAATGCCAAGCTCGAGCGTAATGATAGAGGTACCTCATGGATGCGTGCAGCGATTGTGCGTGTGACACGGATGAATGTCTTCTCCATGCGGCCGTATAGGTATGGATATAACCGAATCGGGTGTGTTGGGAGAAGAGTCCGTAAAGGGGATAGTCGAGTACCAGAAAATGTTGTTTCCGGAGATCGTTCAACTCTTCTTGGCGAAGCAGTTGTGTTCGGAAGAGCACAGTACAATTGGTGTGCGATGCGCCTTGACGATTATAGCGCAGACTGATATCTCCTACGGGTTTATCTGGGTGGTCTGCATCTATGCGAACCCCATCCACATCGTCATAGGCGGCGGTATGTACGAATCCGTATTCGGGATGCGCGCGCAGGAATTCCATCTGCAGTTGTAATTTATGCGAGTTGATCCAGTAGTCGTCCCCGTCCAGCATGGCGATGTAGGTGCATCCGTCAGCCATGATTCGATGGTACAGATCGATGGTGTTATCCACCAAGCCCATGTTTTGAGTTCTTCGTACATAGACGATATTAGGGTTCTGCGCGGCATATCGCTCGCAGATGGCTTGCGTGCCGTCTGTAGAGGCATCATCGCCGATATAGATACGAACGGGTTCATCGCATTGTTGTGCCAGCACGCTGTCTATGGCTTGTGCGATGAACGACTCCTGGTTATATGTGGCAATACAAACGGCTATCATGGACGCAGGGCACTGATGATGGTTAATACGGCACATTTCTCGGTGATATTTCCGCTTTGATAGCGTCGTATGAGTTCTTTATTCATCTCCAAACCGTTCAGCAACTCTTTATGTTGCTCGAAATATGCATCCAAGGAGGATAATAGATTGGGATTGGAGATGGCCCACCGGTCATACGGATTCATCGAATCGGTATCGATTTTATACCCGTCATAGATACGCAAGCGTTTGAGGATGCTCCATATGATGCGTTTTGGTAAGTCCTTTAGGAACATATTCCGTCCGGCGACGGTTACCATCCAATGACGATGCCCGATTCGTTCATGCTTATGCAACCATTGTGCCGCTTGTGGATAATACGAAAGAATCCACTTGTCATAGAACGCGTAGTTTCGTCTTTTTGCAGTGGGGATATGCAGTACATATTCCAGAAAATCCACATCGCAGAAGGGCGAATAACTCTCCGTGTAATGTTGTAACACCTGCGGTGAGCCGATACCGTTTCCGGCAAAACTGAGGCTGTACAGCAAGTCGATCTCATGGTGTCTATCGGTGATGACAGACAAGATATTATCTCCGTTAACGCCGGTCAATACGATTCCTTTGTCCTTCCATTCTTGTTGCGAAGCGAACGTGTAAATCTCAGATGGGCCGTTGTAGTTGATCAACCATTGGGTAGCAGACGAGATAGCATCTATCTGCGTTAAGTAGTCTCCGCCATCCAGCGCCATGAACAGCCATTGGTTTCCCAGGGATCGACTGATCTCGTGTGGTAACAGATGGTCGTAGTGTCCGGTTTGGGAATAGGTGAAATTGGTGATGGGGTGTCGGGTTAGTTGCCTTGCCACAATCTGGCACATCCGGCTGTCGAGGCCACCGCTTAACGGGAAGAAATGTTCTAATCCAGCCTGTTCATTCTTACGCAGCACACGTTCTACTGCCTGTCGGAAGAGCAGGTCGGTCTGAGCGAGCATTTCTGCTTCGTGGTAAGGGTGAGGGGTGTTGTCAAAACGGTGGTACGAAAGCAGTGTTGCTTCCTTACCTTGAATACGGAGATACTGGCCGGCTAGCAAGCGGTATATTCCTTGATATACCGTGTTGTTATCCGTAGTATATCCCTTATCTATAATGGCTTTTATAAAGGTCTCGTTCGGTTGTTGCAAGCCGGTTTCCTTGCTGAGCGTTTTCAAGTCCGTCGAATACAAGTAGCCACTTTTCGTCTTGGCATAGAAGACCATCTTACTGCCTATATGGTCGTTAAAGAGGAGTGTGACGCCTTGGTTTCCATCCGTTAGTGTTCCGCAGAAAGAACCCCGCCAATTGTTCCAAAAGACCGTTTCTCCGTGTCGGTACCGACGGATCGCTTCTTCGGGATTATCCGCCTCAAAAAGTACACCGAACACTTCTAATCGGCATCCTTCTAACTCATATTTAATGGGAGGAAACTTGCTCATAGACAGCGACCAGTTTACGGCCTATAGCATCGGCTGTAAACTGATTTGTGATTTGTGATTTGTGATTTGTGATGGGTGTATTCCACAGTATAGACTCAATAAACTCTGCAAACTTCCCGGGTTTGTGTTGTGCAATCTCTTGAGACACGATCAGTGCACCGACTTCTTGTGCAATACCGACAGGGGTACTTAAGATAGGCAGGTTAGCTGCGGCAGCTTCCGCGAGTACGATGCCGTAGGTCTCGTATCGGCTGCTAAGTACGAGGGCGTCAGCGTGATGCATCTCATCGGCTACTTGGCGCGGCGTCAATTCGCCTGTCCAACGAAGCAATCCTTCAGGGATCTCCAGATCTTCTGCATACGTGCGTACCTCCGGATAATCGATACCGGTTCCGACCAGCACAAGTTTCCAATCCTGTCGTTTTTCAGCAAGCATTTTTGCGGCACGGAGCAGTCCTTTGACATTTTTTGCTTTTTCATCGAAGCAGGAAACATGCATAAGTGTCTTAACGCTTGACGCTTGACGCTCGACGCTCGATTCATGGAAAAACGCATCCACCACGTTGTGGATCATTCCCCATTTTTTGGCGGTTATGCCGCAAGCGATCATGGCTTGTTGCAGCGGAAGGCTGACGGTCAGGATAATCTCCGCTTCTTGGGCAATACGTTTGTATAAATCGCGTTTGATCTTCGCCATTCGCCGGAATGCTCCGTTCTCAGGCAGATAACCGCTCCAATGCTCGACGATGAGATAGGGTATTCCGTATTTTTTCTGAAGCCACAAGGCCAGCAGTCCTTGTTTCTGAATAACATTCAGTTGAACGACATCCGGTATCCAGCCTTTGCATTGTAATTTTTTCCATTGCCGCCACGTATCCCGCCATCCTTGCGAATGGATAACTTCCACTTCGCATCCTTGTGCACGAACGGCCTCGACGTGCTTTTGCACGAAGAGACCGCTCATCGCGTCTTTCTCAGACGGATACCATGGGGTTAAGAAAAGCACCTTCATTTAAATCGCCATTCTCTGAGTCTCTGATACCAGATAGCCAAACGGAACATGGGTCGGTAGTATTTCTCTACTGCATAGTACGAAACGGCTTTCGATCCAAACTGCTGATAATGTTGCGCTATACCGCGGTCCATGGATCCTTCGAAATCGAAATGTACCTGTTTCTCCTTCGCCAGTTTCATGGCTTCCAATACCAGCAACGCAGATGCGCCGGAATCCTTATACCGGATGTCGTAAACCGGTACGAGGTAGTAGAGGAAGCGTTTATCCCATACCACGAATGCGGCAGCGTATGGTTTGCCATCCTCGTTGCATATGGAGATGATCTCGCATTGTTTGAGTCTTCGGGCTTTGCGTTCCAATACATGGAGAAACTCCCGGGAATAGCTGCTTTTGCGATGGCGTGCGGCTAAGCAGTCAGCTTGAAAACGGCAGAACTCCTCTATCTCCATCGTTCGGGTGGCATGCAAGTCTTTGGCTTTCTGTAACTGACGCCGTTTGTTCTTGCTGAAGGATGCGATGAGTGCCTCCATGTCGCTCAGATCATCCACACGGTAGGTAATCCTTTCTTTGGTTTTGAACCCTAAACCGCGCATCGCATCCACGCACAGACTGCCGGGACTAAACTGCTGGTAGTAATAGGCCAAACCCATCATATCCATCTGCTCCTTGAGTTGCCGGCATACCTCAGCCGTTTTCCAGCGGTCACCGGTCACTTCCGGTGCCACCCAGATACCGCCGGCTTGCGACAAAGGAGGCATCAGGATGTACTTCATCCATGCCCGTTTACGGATCAGATAAGGCATCACCCCGACGATCTTACCCTTCTCGTCCTCTGCAAAAAGGACGTCCCAGGTCTTACCCGCACATACGGCATCCAGCCACCAGGGCATCATCGAAACAGGCACGTATTCCTGTTTCGCCACCCACTCCGTATAGCGTTCTTTGTTGGTCATTAGAATATATCGTTAAAGAATCCTCTTTTGGTTTCTTGCTCTTGCATCTCCGGCTCTTGTACCGCCTCGTCATTCATCTCCTCTGAAGACGGATTGCTGACAGCTGACTGCTGGTTTCTGTAAATATCGGGACGATACAAGATCTGAATATTCTCCGCAATGATCTCTGTCTTACGGCGAATCTGACCGTCTTTCTCCCACGAGCGTGTTTTCAGTTTTCCCTCTACATACACCTTCATGCTCTTACGCAGGTTTTGCTGTGCCCATTCCGCCAAGTTACGCCACAAGACGATGCTGTGCCATTCTGTCACATCGGGAACCTGCGTTCCGTTCTGCATCACGTACCCGCGTTCGGTCGTTGCCAAATTGAAATTAGCAATTGCTACACCTCTGTCCAGGTAACGTACTTCCGGATCTGCGCCTACGTTACCAATCAAAATCACTTTGTTTACGCTTGACATACTAATTAGATTTAATTTATCTGTAATCTATCATCTATAGACTTTTAATGTATTTATCTGCTTCAATAGCTGCTTTGGCACCCGAACCGGCTGCCACTACCGCTTGCCGGTAATGCGGGTCAGCGCAGTCTCCGGCTGCAAAAACACCCGGTACATTAGTTCTCGGACTGTCTCCGTCCACGATGATATATCCCTCTGCATCGCAGTTCAGGTATTCCTTGAACAACCCGGTGTTAGGATGATGGCCGATGGCTAAGAAGAAGCCGTCGATGTCGATATGCCGCATGACTTCATCGGGTTCTCCTTTGCGGAATACCAGATCGGCACCTTGCACTTTGTTTTCGCCCGTCAGTTGCACCGTGTTATGTTCAAACAGCACTTCGATCTTGGGGTTGTTAAGTACCCGTTGCTGCATGATTTCTGAAGCTCTGAGATAAGGCTTGCGTACGATCATATATACTTTTTCGCACAGACCTGCCAGATAATTCGCTTCCTCGCAAGCGGTATCACCACCGCCCACTACGGCAACCGTTTTCTTGCGATAGAAGAACCCGTCGCAGGTAGCACAAGCACTCACACCGCGACCACGGTAAGTGCGTTCGGATTCGATGCCAAGGTATTTGGCACTCGCCCCCGTTGCAATAATCACTGCATCTGCTTCGTAGAGATCAGTATCCTCTACCCACACTTTGTGTGGGCTGACAGCTGAAGGCTGACTGCTGAATTCGACTTTTGTCACAATGCCCGAAACGAACTGCGTTCCGAAGCGTTCTGCCTGACGGCGCATGTCATCCATCATCGTGAAGGGTTCTACACCGTCCGGATAACCGGGAAAGTTCTCCACCTCGGTAGTCGTGGTCAACTGCCCACCTAACTGCGGTCCTTCGATCAGGACGGGGGATAAGTTGGCACGGGAAGCATAGATCGCTGCTGTGTAACCGGCAGGTCCGCTACCTATAATCAAACATTTTACTTTATTCATAGTCTCAAATCATTAACAAAAGTAGTTTCTTCCGGTTCAATGGTGAACTCCGGAACGGTTTGTGTGAACGCAGGATGGATCATTCGCAGCAACGTTGTTTTCATTCCTTCTTTAACCTCTAACTGCAAAGGCATCAAGTCGCTGTTTCTGATTTTTAATATAAAGCGGTTCACTCCTTGCGATTGATCGGCCGGTACCAATGTGACAATGGTCTGCGTGCCGTCTTTAGACGGTTGTTCGCTAACTTCGCATACATCTGCCACTGCCTTGGCATATAACAGGGGATTGGATTCAATCAACTCCTCTTCGGTCGGTTCTGTGAGCGTCAACTCCTCCGTTTCCGGCGAATAGGCATACATTGTTTTGCCGTCAAATGCGGCTTTGTTGTCACCCATCAGGAACGTGAAACATTGACCGTGCATGGTGATACTGCCGGCATAGTTCTCCGTCACCTGTTGGCCATCCTGAAGACTGACCGAGAAATCGGACTGCAAGGTTTTTTGTTCCAGATTCGCAAAAAACGCACTTAATATGGACAAGAGGATCATCAATAGTTTCATACACCCAAACTTGCTAATAACTGGTCTAACTGATTCATATCCTGGATGAGAACGTCACGGCCTTTCGGACCTTTGTTCGGTCCTACGATGCCGGCTGCTTCCAACTGGTCGCTTAACTTTCCGGCACGGTTATAACCGATCTCAAACGCCCGTTGCAGACGACTCGTTGAACCTTCCTGTTTAGCCACTACATAACGGGCTACATCAGCAAACATCGGATCCAATCGTTTCATATCCACGCTACCCGGTGCAGCTGCTTCTTCACTGCCTTCACCCACATATTCCGGTAACTGGTACGGTTCGCGGAACTTCTGCTGTTTAGCAATGTGTGCGACGATGGCATCCACTTCCGGTGTATCCACAAACGCACATTGCACACGGGTGATGGATGCGTTACCGGCATATAAGGAGTCACCGCGACCGATGAGTTGTTCTGCTCCCTTCGCATCCAGCACGGTACGGCTGTCGATGACAGACTGCGTACGTAAGGCGATACGTGTCGGAATGTTGGCTTTGATAACACCGGTGACAATATTCACAGACGGACGTTGGGTGGCCAAAATCATATGCATACCCACAGCACGCGCTTTCTGGGTGATACGGGCGATCGGTGTCTCCACTTGTTTGCCTGCCTGCATGATGAAATCGCCGTACTCATCGATGATGATGACGATGTAAGGCAAGAACTGGTGATGCAGGCTGTCGGCTACAATTTTATTTGGATTAAGACGACGTCTTACGAACTTGTCATTATAATCCTCCAGGTTCCGCACACCGGCATCCATCAGCAGTTTATACCGGTTCTCCATCTCAATGACAAGCGAGTTAAGCGTGTTGATCACGCGGTCGCAGTCGGTGATGACGATCTGTTCCGGATCGGTGTCCGGCATAGCAGCCAAGTAGTGTTTCAACAGCGGTTTATACGGTGCAAACTCCACCATCTTCGGATCCACCATGACGAGTTTTAACTCCGCCGGGTGTTTCTTGTATAGCAATGAGGTGATGATGGCGTTGATGGCAACGGATTTACCGGTTCCCGTGGCTCCGGCTACCAATAAGTGTGGTGTCTTGGCGAGGTCGAACATAAACACCTCGTTGGTGATCGTTCTACCGTAAGCAATCGGCAGCTTCATCTTCTGCTCGTCTTGGAATCGCTTGGAAGCGATCACCGAATGCATGGACACCACTTGCGGTTTCTCGTTCGGCACTTCGATACCGATCGTGCCTTTACCCGGCATAGGTGCGATGATACGGATACCCGTTGCGGAAAGCGACATCATGATGTCGTTTTCCAGACGCTGGATCTGGGAAACCCGGATACCGGCCTTCGGTACGATTTCGTATAGGGTGACGGTAGGACCGACGGTGGCTTTAATCGACTCAATCTCAATACCGTAGTTACGCAGCGTGGTCACGATGCGTGCACCGTTCGCCCGTTGCTCATTCTCATCGATCACCGGTGCCGCTTCATTATCATACACCTTCAGCAGGTTCAGACTCGGGAACTTGAAGAACTCCAGATCTTTTTTGGGATCATACGGACCTAATTTCTCCAATAGCTTATCCGGATCTTTGTCGTACAAGTCATCTTCTGTCACTTCTTCAATCTCCAACTTTTCCTCACCGTTCTCTTTCTTGAGCAATTCCGTTAGGCTGCCGTCTGTAGGACCGCCATCTTCCGGTAACACTTCTTCCTCTTCCTCGGCCTCCGGCTCCGGTTCTTCTACATGCACTTCTTCTTCCGGTGTCGTCTCGATGGTAAGTGTCACTTCACCGTCTTCCGGTGCTGTCTCTTCCTCTGTTTCTTCCTTTGTTTCTTCTGTGGACTCCTCTTCTATTGGAACTTCAATAGTGATCTCTTCTCCGGAAGGTACAGTATCGATGGCGATAGGTGCTTCTTCTGCCGCAGGTTCTTCTATAACGGCTTCCTTTGCCGGTTTCTTCTTCATCTTCGCCATCAGCCATGCTCCCCATTTCTTGCAACGGTCAATGAAATGCGGATCGGTGATAATCAGGAAGATCACCAGCAAAGCGCCTAAAATCAGGCAGGTGCCGATAAAATGCACATAACTCTGCATCCACACCGCTAACGCATGCCCGAACCGGCCGCCCCAATAGAACGAACCCGGTTCGCCTAAGAGGTCATGAATAAATCCGAGCACGGTGGATCCCCATAAGATCCAGAAACTGCCGCAATAGAATAACCGGTATCCGCGAATACTCTTAAGGATATGCATGATGCGAAGGGCATAGATACCGATGATGGTGATCAGCAGCAGTGATAAAAATCCAAAGGAACCGTTGATAAAGAATCCGGACAGACGGGCACCGGGCAGACCTAACAGGTTATGAATCTCTCCTCGGTGCGCCCATTGCTCACCGCGCGTCAGACCTAACACTGATTGGTCGGCTGCTCCCGTGAATAGGAAACTCAAACAGGACAGCAGCGCTATCACAGCGAACAGCGCCAATAGCACACCGGTGATCATACGGGCTTCACGAGAGCATACGATGCGCTTTACGGATTCCCGTATGGGAAATTTCTGTGCACTTGCACTGCGGTTTTCCGCCAAACCGCCAGACGTATTTTTTGATTTTGTTGATATTCTGGGCATATTAACTCAATTTGAGCGCAAAGTTACAAAAAAAAGTTGATATATCCAAAAAAAATGATAAATCTTCGCTAAAAATTCCTTTATTTTTAAAATAATGTACGTGCGCGCTTGCGTATATGAAAAAAAAATTGTATCTTTGCACGCTTTTTGTGGTTTTATAGTCAATGGAGGAAGTTATCAGACATGAAGGAGTGGTGATGAGCGTCAGCGGACAGATGGCGCATATATCCATCGTGCAGACCAGTGCCTGTCAGGCTTGCAAGGCGCATAACATGTGCATGTCCGCGGAGAGCAAGGTGAAAGAGATGGATGCCCTGATGCTGGAGCCGATGCAGGTGGGAGACCGTGTGGAGGTGCAGGTGAAAGAGCATTTGGCATGGAGAGCGGTCTTCTTGGCGTATGTCCTTCCGTTCCTGGTGATGATGGCGGTGATGCTGATCTTATTGGCGGTGACTGCGCTCAGCGATGCGGTAGTAGGTACGGCTTCGTTGAGTTCCATTGCTCTTTATTACTTGCTGCTGACGGTGTTTAGCAAAAGGCTGAGTCGTCAGTTCTCCTTTACCGCACGAAAGGTATAAAATGTACGATTATTTAGATTTTATAAACATAACAAACAACAAAAATTAATTATCATGAATCTGATTCTGATTTCAATGGGAGTGTTGGGCGTGATCAGTTTGGCAGCTGCCGTGCTGCTGTACTTTGTCAGCCAGTACTTCAAAGTTGAGGAAGATCCCCGTATTGACCTGGTGACGGCCGTGTTGCCCGGTGCAAACTGCGGCGGATGTGGATTTGCCGGATGCCGTAACTTTGCGGAAGCATGTGTGAAGGCAGGCGGCATTGATGGTTTGGCCTGCCCTGTAGGCGGAGAACCGACCATGGAACAGGTGAAACTGATTCTCGTTCCTGCAGAGGAAGCTGCGGCTGCACCGGCGGCTGAAGGCGGAGAGAAGAAAGGTTTTGACCCGGTTATTGCAGAGAAAATTAAAGCTTTGGCGACGCCAAAAGCTGCGTTCCCGTATCACATTAGTATGGCACAGAAATTATGAGAACATTTAGAATAGGCGGTGTTCATCCGCATGATAACAAACAATTCTCCGCTCACCAGCGTATCGTGGAGTGCCCGCTGCCCAAGCAGGCTATCATTCCTCTTGTGCAACATATCGGTGCACCGGCGCAAGCGGTGGTGGAAGTAGGAGCAAAAGTGAAAGTAGGCGAACTGTTGGCAAAAGCCGGTGGATTCGTTAGCGCAAACATCTGTTCACCGGTTAGCGGTACTGTAACCAAGATCGATCAGGCTACCGATGCATGGGGAGCTCCGATGCAGTGTATCTTTATCGATGTAGAAGGCGATGTATGGGCTCCGGAAATTGATCGTACTCCGGACCTCGTTCGTTCTTGTACACTTGAGCCCAAAGCAATCATTGACAAGATCGCTGCTGCGGGTATCGTAGGTCTGGGCGGCGCTTGTTTCCCGACGCATGTGAAACTGTTACCGCCGCCGGGAAAGAAAGCCGAAGTGCTGATCGTGAATGGCGTGGAGTGCGAACCGTATCTGACTTGTGACCACCAACTGATGTTGGAGCATGGCGAAGAGATCATCGTAGGTATTCAGATCCTGAAGCGTGCGCTGGGGGTCGATCGTGCTATCATCGGTATCGAGAATAACAAGAAAGATGCTATTGCACACATGCGCGATTTGGCGAAAACGCAACTCGGTATTGAGATCCTGCCGTTGAAACTCAAATATCCGCAGGGAGGTGAGAAACAACTCATTGACGCTTGTATCGGCCGTCAAGTGCCGAGCGGTGCGCTGCCGATTGAGGTAGGTGCCGTAGTGGATAATGTGGCTACTATCTATGCCGTTTATGAGGCAGTGCAGAAAAATAAACCGCTGATCAGCCGTGTGATGACGGTTACCGGTAAGCAAGTGGCTAAACCGGGTAACTACTCCGTTCGTTTCGGTACACCGATCGACGAAGTGATTGCGCTTGCCGGTGGTGTGCCTGCCAATACGGGTAAGGTGATCGGTGGCGGTCCGATGATGGGTCGTGCGATGGATCATACCGAAGGTATGCCGGCAAACAAGCGTCTGAGTGGTCTGCTCTTCTTGCCGGAAGCGGAATCGGTTCGCCCGGAGGAAGAGAACTGTATCCGCTGTTCGAAGTGCGTGCAGGCATGTCCGATGGGATTGGAGCCTTATCTGCTTCAACGCTTGAACGAACTGGAGATGTATGAAGAGATGGAGAAGCATGCAGTGATGGATTGCATCGACTGCGGTTGCTGTGTCTTCGCTTGTCCTGCACACCGTCGTCTGCTCGACGGTATCCGTCCGGGTAAGGCGAAAGTGGGTGCCATCCTTCGTGAGCGTGCCGCTGCTGCCGCTGCTGAGAAGAAATAAAATGTCAAATATCAAATGTCCAATATAAAATGAAAAATTTTATTGTTGCTCCGGCTCCTCACGCTCATAGTGGCGATAGTATCCGCCGGAATATGCTTCTGGTCATTCTCGCTCTGATGCCGGCGTATGCGGTATCGGTGATCGAGTTTGGTTACGGCGCATTGATTACAGCGGCTGTCAGTGTTTTGGCCTGCGTAGGCACAGAATGGTGTATCAGCCGTTTCTTGCTTAAAGAGAAAAAGCAGTCTATCGGTGATCTCTCTGCAGTGCTCACCGGTCTTCTGTTGGCTTTTAACCTGCCGTCAAACATCGATTGGTGGATCATCCTCATCGGTGCGGTGGTTGCTATCGGTGTAGGTAAGATGAGTTTTGGCGGTTTAGGTCACAACCCCTTCAACCCTGCCCTCGTAGGACGTGTGTTCCTGTTGATCTCCTTCCCGGCTCAGATGACCACATGGCCGTTGGCACAGGGATTTGACTCGGTGATCATGGGACAAGCGGTTACCGATGCCAACACCGGCGCTACTCCTCTATCGTTGATCGGTCAAGGTAAGATTGCTGATCTGCCTTCGCTGTGGGATTCGCTCATGGGTGCTATGGGCGGTTCGTTGGGTGAAGTTTGTGCGTTGGCACTTATCCTCGGCGGTCTCTTCCTGATCTGTACGAAAGTCATCACATGGCATATCCCGTTTGCTGTCATCGCAACGGCTGCTGCCTTTGCAGCGATCGCCGGCGCATTCGGTGGCGCACCGGAAGGTATGTGTACCGGTAAATATGTAGCATACGAACTCCTCACCGGTGGTTTGATGCTCGGTGCATTCTTTATGGCAACGGACTATGTTACCTCTCCGATGACCGCTTGCGGAAAACTGATCTTCGGTTTCGGTATCGGTTTCATCATGATGGTTATCCGTACATGGGGTAACTATCCGGAGGGTATGTCGTTTGCCATCCTCATCATGAACGCTTGCGTTCCATTGTTGAACAAACTTCGTCCGATGCGTTTCGGCGAAAAACGAAAATAAGGAGGTACGATCATGGCTAAATTAGAAAGTACATTTAAGAATATGGCGCTCAGTCTGGTCATCATCGCAATGGTGGCTGCGGCTGCTTTGGCAGGTGTTTATTCCGTAACCAAAGATACGATTGATGAGCAGAAAGCGGAGAAGGAGAAGCAAGCGATCTTTGCCGTTTTGCCGGAACAAGGTGCAGGCGCGGTGATTGTAGATACCATTGTTTCTCCCAAATACGGACACACGGTTTATCGTGCTGAGAAAGACGGTGAATTTATCGGTGCAGCGGTTAAGACGAGTGCAGTCGGTTTCGGAGGAAAACAGAACATTATGGTTGGTTTTGATGCCAACGGTATGATCGTCGATTACACGGTGCTTGATCATCAAGAGACTCCGGGTCTGGGAGACAAGATCTCCTATTGGTTCAAAACCGATAACGGACGTCAGAATATCGTCGGCCGTTATGCCAATGGTGCTTTCCAGGTTTCGAAAGACGGTGGTGATGTAGATGCTATCACGGCTGCTACCATCTCTTCCCGTGCCTTCCTCAAAGCAATCAACGAAGCCTATGCTGCTTTCCGTGGTGATGAGGTGGAGGCTGCTACCAGCGCCAGCCAAGTGCATCACGAAGAAGTGGTTGCTGAGCCGGAAGAAGTGGAGAATGACAATTTAGAAAAGGAGGCTGATTATGAGTAACGCATTAAAAACATTTACGAACGGTCTCCTCAAGGAGAACCCGACTTTTGTGCTGGTGCTGGGTATGTGTCCTACCTTGGCTACTACCACCAGTGCCATTAACGGTATGTCGATGGGTTTGGCAACGATGTTCGTGCTCGTTTGTTCGAACGTGGTCATCTCCATGCTCAAAAACCTTATTCCTGATAAGGTACGTATCCCGGCTTTCATCGTAGTCATCGCATCCTTCGTGACGCTTGTCCAACTGGCGATGCAGGCCTATGTGCCGGCTATCTATGACGTGCTGGGTCTGTTCATCCCGCTGATCGTAGTGAACTGTATCGTGCTGGGTCGTGCCGAAGCTTTTGCTGCTAAGAACACGGTTGGCCTCAGTGCACTCGACGGACTCGGCATGGGGCTGGGCTTTACATTGGCTCTCACCCTTCTCGGTGCGGTTCGTGAACTGCTCGGTTCCGGTGCTATCTTCGGTTTCCAGGTCTATGACGCAGGTTACGCTTCGCTGATCTTCGTTCTTGCTCCGGGTGCCTTCATCGCACTGGCTTACCTCCTGGCTATTGTTAACAAGATCCAGAAGAAAGATAAATAATCGTATATCGTAAATCGTTAAATCGTAAATTATTATGGCATATTTCTTGATATTTATCTCTGCGATATTTGTTAACAATATCGTACTGAGCCAGTTCTTGGGTATCTGCCCGTTCTTGGGAGTAAGTAAGAAGATCGACACCGCCCTGGGTATGGGTGCTGCGGTAACCTTCGTACTCACGGTAGCCACGATCGTCACCTATCTGTTGCAGATCCTGTTGGTGAAATGGCATATTGAGTTCTTGCAGACGATCGTCTTCATCCTCGTTATTGCTGCGTTGGTACAAATGATCGAGATCATCTTGAAGAAGATCAGTCCGTCGCTTTATCAGGCTTTAGGTGTTTTCCTGCCGCTGATCACGACGAACTGCTGTATCCTCGGTGTAGCGATCATCGTTGCGGATCCGGAACAACTGATGGCGAAACTGCCGGGAGACGCACTCAGTGCTAACCTCCTTACCGGAACCCTCTTTGCATTTGCAACCGCAATCGGTTTTGCTTTGGCTCTGGTGATCTTCGCCGGTATCCGTGAACAACTGGCATTGGCTAAGATACCGAAGGCAATGCAGGGCACGCCTATCGCCCTTCTCACCGCCGGCCTCCTCGCCATGGCCTTCATGGGCTTCAGCGGAGTAGTCTAACGCGCATATAAGATTAAGGTACGCGCACGCTCACACGTGCGCGTTCCTTTTTTTATAATTTCCATAATTTTATTACTAATTTATTTGCTAGTTTCGATTTTTTTTTGTAATTTTGCACCGGATTTAGGAAACCTAAAATAGGTAACCTAAAATAGGCTGTCGTATATAATATTATAAATCTTTATGTTATGAGCACAATGGAATACGCAGAAAACCCGTTTTTAATACGTGGATTCTTGAAAGATGAATGGTTCTGCGATCGTGAAACAGAAACGGAAAAATTGTTAAGTAACATTTTGAATGGCGTTGATACAACCTTGATTTCTCCCCGCAAATATGGGAAAACTGGCCTTATCTTCCATCTCTTTCATCGGGTAGAAGTGGAGAAAAGACCATTTAAATGCATTTATGTAGACCTCTTCCATACGCGCTCTTTAGAGGATTTCGTTAAGACTTTAGCTGATGAGTTAATCAAGTTCCCTCAACAGACTTCATTCGGACAGCGCGTATTGGATTTTATCAAACGACTCCGCCCTGTTTTTTCATATGATTCGCTAACCGGAGATCCGCAGGTAAGTTTTACCTATCAAATGGAGTCAGAAAAAGAACAGAATTTGAAAAATATATTGGAGTTCCTTAATAACCAACCGGAACAAATTATTCTGGCCTTAGACGAATTTCAGCAAGTAGTGGATTACCCTGAGAATATGGAGGCTATACTACGCGCGTATATTCAGAATCTACATAATATCCATTTTATTTTCTCGGGCAGTAGACAATCCATGATGGCTGAAATATTCCTGTCTCCCAAGCGACCTCTATTTTCGCAAACGCAGCAACTATCATTAGATAAAATTCCTGCGGAGAAGTATATGCCATTTGTAAAAGAACTTTTCCGTGACGGCGAAATGGAAATAGAAGACGATGTGCTTCAGTTTATCATGGATTGGACTAGAAGACACACTTACTATACCCAAAGTCTATGTAATAAAGTTTATTCTAAGCATCTATCCCGTGTGGATATTGAGACCGTTAAATTAGCTTGTAGCGAACTATTGGATGAGAACGAAAATAGTTACATGCAGTATAGAGAGCTACTCACTGCCCCTCAGTGGCAAGTCCTTATCGCGCTTGCTAAAGAAAAGCAAGTAGAGCAGATCACGTCCTCTGTATTCTTGCAAAAATATAATATCAGTGGAACTACGGCTCGCAGAACAGTACAATCATTAATTGATAAAGATTTGGTTCTTGCGCTCCCAAATAAAAGCCAAACGGCTTATCAGGTTTATGATGTGTTCTTTATGCATTGGTTAGCGAGAGAGTACTAGTACGCATCTCGTCATAACGCAAAAAAAAAGCATCCCGCTTTTCACAAAGAAGGATGCTCAAAAAAGATTTATTCTTTAATACTTCTCCTTCGAGAAGTTTTGGTTAGTCGATCTGATCTCCGCTATCAACAGTCGGAGCACCGGAACCGGTAATGATGCTCAATGCATCTTGCATAATACCATTCGAACCAAGATTGATCATCTCCGTATTAGGAGCAATATAATTCTTTTTCATAGTTGTATCCTCCTTATTTTACGATTTGACCTTGTACGTTGTAGATAATCTCACCGCGTTTGATGAGTACCTGACCGTTCTCAATGAACTTCTCAGCTTTTACAGCCTCAGCCTCTACGTTGTCAACAGCAGTAGTACCTGCGATGACCATGCGGATACGTTGAGGAGCACCGGCACCACTACCAAGCGGCAGATAAGCTTTGTTTGCCGGCATATCAGAACCGGTATAGCGATACAGTGCCTCGTCTTTCAAAACAAAGATATTGCCCGTATTGCTCGACCATGCAGAACTCGGCATAAGGCTATTACCCGAATAATCGGAAGAACCACTGCCTGCTGCGAAGTAATACTTCGTGTTCGGCGCACCGTAAACGATAACACCCTCGTTTGCTGCTACGTAATTCATTTCACTCAGATTCAATACATCACCTGCAATGGCGCCTTTGTAGATCTTCAAACCTGCAGGGAGAGTTAACGTAAGATCAGCATCGTAGGAGAACGAAGCCCAGCCATATGCATTGGTCGTGACATCTGTTACAAAACCGGTCGCATTGTAGTTTATCACAAAACGGTTTCCGATAACGGTATTGGTACCTGCTACATAACTCGGCGCATTGGTGGTATTTACCTCGAACGGGCCATAAGACTCTCCATCTACGATGGTTTGCTCGCTTCCGGTAACCAGGTCTTTGATTCTCAGTGAACCTGTACCGGTACCACCCATTACATCTTCAAAATGAAGCGTATAGGATTGAGCTGCTGCCCCCATACGATCGGTGATAAATGCTATCGGCAGATTCTCGAAAGAACCATCCGTAGCGTAAATCGAATAGCGTTCATCGTCTTGAACATAGATAGCTACGTTGTCCGTGTTAGCCAGCGGAGCAACGAGAGTTGCGTTGTCGGCAGACGTCACGCCGGTACCCGAAGCGAGGAGAAGAGTACTCTCACCGCCACTTTGTGCTACGAGTTTGATGTTGACAGCGATGTCTTGCGCTGTCATTGTGATGGCAGCAAGTGCTGCTACACATAAACTAAAAATCTTTTTCATGTTTATAAAGTATATGATGTTACTTATTAAAATACTTTACGTCCGGGAGCTTGCGTTCCTCCGCCAGGTATTTGTTGACCGCCATTAGCTCCACTTGTGGAGAAAATCTGATCCTGACAAAGAGTACCGGCTTCCCAAACAACGGTTTCAATAATAGGACTTTTATACGTTTTCATATATGTTTAGTCATGTTCTCCTTCCCGTAGTCAAGACGACACGGGAGGGAGAACTGATTAATTTATTTTACAATCTTAACTCCGTTTACAACATAAACACCGGCGGGCAGTTTTGTAAAGTCACGACCAACGTACTGACCAGAGATGGTATAGATGCCTTCTTTCTTGGCAGTTTCTTCTACATTCTCAATAGCGGTCGGAACCTTAGCAATACCGATTACCTCAAAGCGGGCTTGTGCGGTAGTGTTAGCGTCTTGTGTAAAGGTGTAAGTAGCACCTTCTTCCATAGCAATAGTGTTACCGGTTACGTTATCGCGTAACAGATAGTTCTCGTTGCTATTTTCAAATGTCAGCGTGTACTCGGTAGCGTTGCCGGCTTGGAAGGAGATCAACGTATTCTCCAAATTGTCGGTAGCAACAATAGCTTGCTCACCGTCGTTGGTAGCTGCATAGAGGTTCATGCTGTTGGTATTGATATATTTACCTGCGTCAGCACCGTTATCGAATGCATTAGAGAAGTCCTCACCCTCTACAAGAGTTACCATCTCTTTGTTTCCGTTAGCGGCTACGTAGATGTTGGTCCATTGCATGTCATTAGCTTGCTCGCGAGCAGGCGCTGCTGAAACGAGTGAGTTGATACGCGGGTTATTCCAAATAGCGTCACGGTAGTTGATCGGTGCATTATCACCATCTGCTTTCTTATTCAGGATGAATGCTTGCAGCGAACGAATCTCTTTGATTGCTGTACCATCTTTGTACTTAGCAGAACCCAGACGAGCAGCCAGCGGGTTAACGCTTACGTAAGTATCAGCACCTGCGTCATAGAGCCATACAGTACGCTCGTAAACGGTGTTATCCAATGCACTCAAGAAATTGCTAATTACGATCGGTGCAGAATAGGAGTTACCAAAGTAACCATAACCATTTGAAGTAAATGCATATTCACCATCTTCGTTACCCATCAAGTAACCCTTGAAGGTGTATTTTACGCCTCCGTTAAGAGAGTTGTTGGTTAACTGATAACCCTTGAACGGAACGAGGCTTCTCCAGCTGCTAACAAATTCCCAATCATTGCCACCCCATGTGTAAACACCGGTAACAAATGTACTTTCACCGTCAAAGAGGCCATGAATAGCTTCGTCAAAGTTATTGGTCGGTTTGTTTGCATCGGTAATCTCTACTACAGGGCTTGCGAAATACTCCCAGATATAGTTGTACGGGCTTGCGCTCTTCTGTTTTGCCTGAGTGTGAAGAACAACAGTTGCCAACGGAGTGGTGTTCTGAATAGCGTCCGGATCCAACAACAGTACAGCTTGATCGTCTGCATTGGACTCCAAAACGAGGTTTTCTGTACCGGAAGCAGAGGTGATACCATTTAAACCAACGGTAACAACAGAACCCGGCTCTACTACCAATTTCGAACCTGCTTTCAGATCCAAACCACCGTTACCGATATTGAGGGTTGCATCGTTGGAAACGGTCAATGTTTGATTCTCTTTAACAGCTACATATTTCGCTCCCTGATTTGCAGTCAGATTCTGATCTGTAATCAATTCCACATACTCAACCTCCGAATCATCAGTGAAATCGTTAGTAGTATCGAAGTTCTTTGCTACCTGCCACAAGTCTGCATAAACAACATCATCAACATCATCATCATCATCATCATGATTGTAAACGGTCGGAGTTGGATTTAAATGAGTAACCGTATAACCGACTGCCGGAACATACGTAGCAGGGTTAGAAGAGAAGATACCTTCTTTTGCAGAAAGGTGACTCGTTGCTGCTGCCCATTCAAAGTGTCTCGAACCTGCAGGTTTAGAACTGTCCCACGAATATGCCAGTATCGCATCATTTTGGTGTTGAGCCAAGAATACACCTCCTTCAATCGTAAATTGCGGCATACCACCAGGATAATTACGATTTACGATAGAGAGTGCTGCGCCATCAGGAATCAAGCCATCCCCATCTTTAGTTGCACGCTCATCTTCGCCGTAAGCTTCAAAGCGACCACCAGTAATCGATCCGGTTAAGCCATGACCTGCGCACAACTGAATAGCTGTATGACCTGTGATAACAGGATTTCCCTTGATGGTCAGCGAACCTTCTTGCGGATGATAGATACCACCACCAACACCTGAAATGTTACCACCTGTGATATTAATTGTTGTACCGCTATTATTACCGTTACCCGAAATACCGAAAATAGTTCCGGTAATTGTACCACCTTTTACATAAAGAATAGAACCATTACCAAGAACTGAAACACCATACTGTGCGGAAATAGTAGCACCCTCTTCAATAGTAACTTTCGAAGAACCCAAGGCACGAATACCCTGAGTTTCACCGGTTCCTGTACACGAAAGAGTACCACTATTGAAGTTAACTATAGGAGAACCACCTGGTAATAATATGCCACTTGTAAGACTACTACCTCCATTTACAGAAATTGTAGTACCATTGATAGTAATTGTTGAGGAGCTGTTAGCCTTTATGCCAGCTTCAGCAAGAGCAGATTCTACAGATACGGATCCATTATTCAAAATTACTTCACTCCCTGCTCCAGAAACGTTAACTCCTTGTTTTTGTCCTTCAATAGTAGCATCTTCGATAGTACATTTGGCATTTTGACCAGTAACAGTGACCACTGATGTACCTGTTGTTTTCAGCAAGCCCCCGTTGATGCTAACAATTGCATTGGGTCGACTTACTGTCACTCCATTTCCTGTAGCATTGACATTTACGTTATTCATAGTCAATGTAGTAATGCCGGTATTCGTCCATCCTGTAGAAGTTGCCACGATACCATTAATTTGGTTTCCTTCTTCACCATTGATAGTAACCTGTAGGTTGGCAGCCTTGTCTGTTGGAGCAAATTTAATACCATTGAGGCAGGAAAAATTGAACTCATTAAGATTGATGGTACAATCGAAATTGATTACAGCCTGAGAACTTAATGTAATGTTATCCTGCAGGTTAATTACGGGCGCTTTGGCATCTACTGCATTTTGAAATTCTTCAGCAGTACTGACATTCTCGCCCCATGCCATGACGCTGCACATCAGCGTCATAAGCGGAATTAGAAAAAATCTTTTCATAAATTTAAAATTTTAAATTTCTGGAGCTTCGGCGTCATCGAGTTGGGTAAGCAAGCTTACACTCGATTTGCACGAACCTTCATACTTTTTGGTTAATACTTGAGGGTTGTTGCCCTCGTTAATTAATAATATTTTGGTTTTGTTTTGTTTCCATA
>CAMIZK010000016.1 GCA_946403315.1 uncultured Bacteroidales bacterium
TAGAATACCGGCCTGTCACGCCGTAGGTCGCGAGTTCGAGTCTCGTCCGCACCGCTTCTCTTTTCGGAGAGAAAAAGCCAGCGAAAGCTGGTTTGCTTTTCAAAAGCAATTGGTCCATTAGCTCAACTGAATAGAGTACCACACTACGGATGTGGGGGTTGCAGGTTTGAATCCTGCATGGATCACAAAGGTGCAGCCACAAGGTTGCATTTTTGTTTTTTATGCGAGTAGTGGTACAACGGTGTACGCGTGCGGAAGTGCGCATTGACGGAGCGGTAGTAGGAACTATCGGTCGAGGTTTTATGTTATTGGTCGGTGTAACAGACGGGGATACAAAAACAGAAGCAGATGTGCTGGCGAAGAAAGTGGCACAGATGCGGGTGTTTGAAGATGAACAGGGAAAGATGAACTTGTCTTTACATGAAGTAGATGGCGCAATTCTGAGTATCTCCCAATTCACATTGTATGCGGATTGTAAGAAAGGAAACAGACCCTCGTTCATTAAGGCGGCAAGACCGGAGACCGCAGAACCGCTTTACGACTATTTTAATGAGCAGTTACGCACGCAGTACGGCCTGCATGTAGAAACCGGTCGGTTCGGTGCAGATATGAAGGTGGACTTTATCAACGACGGGCCCGTAACGATACTGTTGGACACCGCAGAACTCTAACAATGCTTGATGATATAATAGGGAATATCCAAGGCCTGTATCTCCTGCTCATAGCGCTCAAAAAGTTCCATCCGGATTGCATCGGAACCATTAGAACGTGCCGAATCAGGAATCCACGGCAAATCCGGATACGTCAACAAATAGACATCCATCGGATAACGGTGGATGTTTTCATTTAACCATTCCGGTACACGACCGAAAGCGTAGTCGAACCATACCTTCGTTATGATTAGTTCGGTATCAAAGAAATAGATGCGGTCTGATGGCTGAAGGCTGATAGCGGACATCTCTTCAATTTGCTTCTTCGCTATCTCGCATAACTCCTCCCATGTGACCTCTGTGCTGCCTTTCTGCTCTACGTACGCACGCGCATACTCGGGCACGTACGTTCCTTTATATCTGTGCGCCAGATATCGCGCCAAGGTGCTTTTTCCTGCGGATTCAGGACCTATGATACCCACTCTCATCGTGTCAGCATCAGTTTGATGTTCAGACCTACGTTATCCGCTTTGACAGGGTAGGAAGAGGAGATAAGCGGTGTCGTGCCTTGGTGGTCATAGAAGAGTTGCAAGTTAATCTTCTGACTGAGCACATAATCCGCAGAAATCTTAATGGCCAGCACTTTGTTGCCTGACGAAGCCTGCGTGATACCTTCTTCTACCTTACGGAGCAACATCATGACGTCTTTGTACGACACATCCACTTGCAACTTCAGGTCATTGCTTACTTTCTTCTGTCCGCCGTCTTTGCCTTTGGCAATGAAATTGAGGTTCTTCACCGTATATCCGGCACCGATCACAAACTCTTTGGTATGCCCTTCCGTAATCTGTACGGAGGTTACGTTCAGCGCCAGGTTACGTTGTTGGCGGTATTCGGCCTTAAATGATAACGAGTTCTTCATCGTCATGTTCAATCCGATCAGCGGAGCAAAAGCCTCAGTAAAGGTCACGTTACTGATATCATACGCAGATGACGGACTCGGTGCGTCATTAGTTACATCACGCACGAAACCGATCATCTTGTTGTTTCCGTCAGCACCCACCCAAGTGGAGTAGGAACCATACGAACCGATCGCATATTTACACGTGTATGCATGTGTCAACGTGATCGATTTGAAATGGTCACGCAGTACCGGCAGTTTACCCAAACCGTCATAGGTCAGTGACCAGTTCGGCAGGATCTGCAGGATACTCAGGAACGGATTGAGGTTCATCTTCGATGCATCTCTGCCCGTGTAAGCCGCCAGGAAGGCCGGAACCAGTACATCGGCGGAATTATTGCTGACGCGGCCGTGTTTATTCGGGTCATATTTCGTTCCTGCCGGAATGTTCCGCAAGAAACCGGTGGTCGGTAAAGTAATACCCGTGTATTGGTCTTGTACACGACCGGTCAGTACCTGCCGGTTTTCTAAGAAACGGTCATACGCACTGTTGGCAAAGTTCTCCTCTTGAGAGCCGACACGACTGAAGATCGTTCCGATAGCTACCTGCGTGATGTTAAACGAACCGGTCATGTTCTCCTGCGGATCCCCGTTTCCGTAGATGATCGAGGTGGAGTTAGCCATATACCGTTTACCGTTCAACTGAATCTTGAATCCCGGGAAAGGTTCCAAGGTTAACTTCACATCGAAGTCTGACGTATGGGCACGGGTAGCCGGTTGCACAATAGACGTGTCGCCGGATAACCAACCGTTGAGTTGTGCCTTATGCATATAGTCGCTTGGCACAAAACCGAAAGCGAAGTCATAACCCGGTGCATAACCGCCGTTGGTCTTGGCTTGTCCCATGAAACCAGCTTCCGGCATAAAGCCCGGAATAGCCATGGAGTTGGTCTCCCGATAAGTCACTTGCAGACGGCGGAACATCGTGCCTACATATGCAAACATGTCGCCCGTCACTTGTGCCGGTGTCTTCTGATTCGGATCACGCGTCGTGACGGTGATCACCGCCTTCTCGCAATTGGCTTTGGGTGTCAGATTGATCTTGGTGTTTCCTGCAGGCTGGAAGGATACCGGCACAGCTTTACCGGTTGTGTCCGCTACAACTACGGTCAGTAACTCACTATTCAAACGGTGGGTGATCTCTATTGCCTCGCCTTTCTTTAATTCGACGGTCTGCGTGTAGGTCTTGGGTTTGAAGGTACGTCTGGAACCGCGACCGGTGTAGTACTGCGTCATGGTCTTCCAGTACTTGGATTTATTGTACCAACTCTCGAAGTTAATACCGCCATCCACTTGCCAGGTCTGCAGACTGGTCACGGTGTTACCGCGGTTAACGCCGGCGGAGGTCGATGCCGTACGTGTCCAGTTATAATTGGCGTTATAAGAGGCGTTGGCGGTGAGTGCATCTAAACCAGGAATGCGGTTAAACGGCACGTTCCACGATGCAGTGAACACTTGCTGGTAGGTATAAGGCGAACCCCAACGTGCCAGCGAGCGTTGGATGGTGTCACGCCATGCCTCGTATTTATCGTGGTTGAACTCCTCGTCAAAATAGTGACTTTTCAAAATCTCCGGCGTGTATTTGCCTTCATCAATCACTGCGTTCATGGCTGATTGGAAGGAGAACTTGATGTTCTTGGTCAAATCATATTTGATATCCACGTTGCGGTCCCAGGTAAAGTCCTTACTGTACGTCAGATCCATGGCTCCTTCCGACGCACCCGCCAGGTCACGCATCTTCATATGACTGAAGGTACGGTGCATATTTGTGCTGAACGACCAGGATTGCGGCAGGTAGTAGAGATTCATCTCTTTGAGGAACTTCACTTTCGCTACCTTTTCTACTTTGCTGAACGGTTCCCACGGCTTTGGGTTGAAGTTATACGCGTATTGGAACGTTCCCTTGTGGTCGGTCGTGATGTTAGTCTCCATTTCCGGCGAGTGTTCGTTCTGCTTGTTGTAAGACGCCGACAAAGAGAAGTTCGCCGGATCCACAAACAGATTCCGTTTCTTGGAATAGTGTTGGTTCACCTTGAGGTTACTTAACGAGAACGAGGTTGCCTCATGCACGGTGTTCGTCATCTGCTTGATTGAGTCTTTCTCGGCCTTGGTGTCATAAGTATCCAGCGTCTCTTTCAATTTGACATCGGTATCCAACGGGTCGTAATCCGGTGTAGTGGTCTCGTTGCTGTAGGATACGTACAACGGCATCTGCACCTTCGCTTTCTCGGGGAACAGACGACCGGCTTCCAAGGCAGCACTGACGGACAGTTGGTAGAAGTTCTCCATGTTCCGATCCAGCACGTTCGACTCGATCGAACCGTATCCTGCTGTTTCCAATCGACCGGCTACGTTCACCTGTGCGATATCACTCAGCGACAAGGCTGCATTCGCCATGGCTGCTACACCGCCTTGTTCATTGAACTGGCTCAGACGTAACTCATTCACCCAGATCTCACCCGAAGCCTCATGTTGACCGCTGTTCCGCACACCAATCATGATGGTGGATACCTCTTCCAGCGTCGGGTTACCGAGCACCGTGATCTTGTTTTGCGGTTTACCGTTTGCATCGTCGTAAACGACGTACGGAATGGTGTTGCTTACACCTTCGTTACCGGCCCGTTTGGCTTTGTTGCGGGCTATCTTTGCAGAGGTGAACACCGACAAGGGGAAGTCAAACATATTATCCTCCGGCCAAACCGTTTCCCGGTCAGCTACCGAGTTGTTGTTATACATACCCGGCGCTGTCAGGCGCAGCGGGATCTCATATTCGTAGTAGTTATTCCTCAGGTCGGTACCCAAACGGATGAAACAGCTCAGGTCACCGTCATGCAGTTCCGGATCCACTTCTTCCAATTTCTCCGCATGAACGAACATCTGCAGATTCTTATACTGCCGCATGTCGTAACCGGTGTTCTTGTACATCGCCCGTGCGTCACGGGGACTGAGGTGCGCTACGCGCAGCACCATCGCCTGCTCGTTCTGTGCAATCAACTGTGCCTGCCCCGGGTCGGTCTGACGACTCACACCCGGCGGTAATACATAGTTAATCGGCGTACGGGTACTGTTCTCTTCGATATTCACCGTCTGCACATCAATCGATGCCGCGTTATTCACCGGCGCACCTGCCGGTGACAAGTCACGGGTGTACTGTCTCCAATCACCACGCACCAGGTCCAGCGTAGCAAAACGCAGATGGGTCTCATGGGAACAACCGGTCAGGTACATACGCATGAAACGAATCGACTTCCAGTTCCGGATTGAACCGATCTTCTGCACGCTGGCGCTGTCACCGCGCAAAGGTATCTTAAACTGATACCAAGTTACGTCCTGTGTACTACCGTCACGTAGCGTTACCCGGCGCACTTTTTTCTCCGTGATATGCTGACGACCTACCTCCATCATGTCGGGACGAAGGATCACGCGGTATTGGTAGTATTTCTCATACTCATTAAGAGTGTTGTCGAGGTTGATATCCTCGATATCCGGATTGAGCGTCGAAGCCGTTCCGTAACTCTCCGTCTGCTGTTCCGTTGCCGGCGAGTTACCTTCTGTACCGTTGAAGTGTTTGTAACGATTCAGGATCGACACCTCCTGCCGGTCATAATCCGAGCCACGGTAATAATGGTAGTTATCGCCTGCCGGGTCATGACGAGGAGAGAATATACTATCCTCATCGCCCCAACGGTTCCAAACATCCGGCGACACGCGGTTCTGCAAGTCGGTCAGGAACTGTGCATACGCCGGCCAAGTCTTTTCCTGTTCGCTGTTCAGACCGTTCAGACCCACGTCTTGCATCTGACGGGAACCGGTCTCGTTACTGAACGCTACCACCGTACTCGTCGTACGCGGCACATAACCCCAGACCGTCGAATCGACGCGGCCTTGGTCGTCTGCACTCACCGGCAGACCGTGCTCAAACGCTTTCTTTCCGTCGCGTAAGATATCCTCGCTGATGTCACCGAGGTTGATATACAACTCACCCTCATACCCTTCCGGGTTGGTCAGCGCCGGATCCATTAACCAGAACTGGATATACTCGATGTTCGCTTTCTCAAAATCCGTGTTGTCCAACCGTCGCATGATACCACCCCAGCGTTGTTGGGGGTTGGTTAACTTACCGTCAGCACCCATCTCGGAGGCGTTAATGTTATATTGCCCACGCTCGTCAGGATAGTAAGCCAAGTTGAGAATTGCCAGTTTGGTATCTACGTTGCTTGCCTCCTGACGATTCGGATATATCTCATCCTGATAGACGATACGGGTACGGTGGTCACTGAGTGCCGCTAAGTCATTCTTGATATGCGCCGGCGTGTTCGACTGCGGATAGCCGAAGATAGGATCGACGGCAAACCATGCCAAGTGAGCCCGGTTCTTATTATAGGTCACCTTGTTGATATCTTTCGACTCATCGAAGACGGTAGGCGTAGAAGCCAAGAACCAGTAACTCGGGTAATGGACGTCGATATTCGTGGTCGTCGATTCAAAATCGTCGATATAGGCTGTTCCTACGGCACCTACGTCACGGGTGTGACCCGGTATCAAATGCGCAAACTCTGCATTGATTTGGAACGTGGATGGTGCGGTAGCCGTGATCCATGGGATCTTATCGATAGCGTTCGTTAACCATTGCATCTCTGTTTTCCAACTGCCGTTCACACCCCAAATGGTGTTCGCTAACGGTTCCGAACCAGTGTTCACTTTTGTGGTTAACGGACGTTCCCGCAAGTGCATGATCGTTCCACCAATCACCAGATCCTTGTTGAACTCATATTCCACATGTGCACCGAACAGACTCTTACGCTGCATAGAGAAGGTGCTTTGGTTCTCCAATTTCACATCCACGTTCGTACCGGACTCCAGGATCGAACTGTTGAGAATGGTCACGGTTCCCATCGTGTAGTCGACGGTATAATCGACGTTCTCAATCAGGGTGGCACCTCCAGCGGTCACCGTTACCGATCCTCTGGGCACGTTCATCGCGCCTAACTTGATCTCGCTGCCGTTCGTGCCTTTGTATTTTCCGGTCAAGTGGAACTTATTCTTTTCGCTTAACTCCTGCGCTACCACCAGCGTTGAGTCATACAACTCCGGGAAACAGTACTTGGCTGTCAAACGACTATCGTAATTCAGCACGGCGGCTAAGTGTTCGCCGAACGGTTCCAGCACCGGGAAGATGATCTTTCCGCCCGACGCATACACCGTCAGACCTTCAATAAAGTCAAACCGGCCATCCGGGGAAGCGTTGTTCTTCGAATCCAAGCGGTCTAAGTTCATCACACGGATCAACTGTTTACCGCTGATTGGTCCTTCGTTGAGGTACTGCACATCAGTGCCGACCGAGTCGTTCCGGTAGGTCACGTATAGTTCAAACTTCTCCTGGTTGATGCTCGTCGCACCCAAGGCGTAGATGTTCTTCATCATCAGGTCCCAGGTACCCCGGTTCTTTACACCCGGTGCGTTGGCACTCGACTTCACCATCTTTAGCGCCAAAGCGTTCGGAGCACGCAGTTCCTCACTACCGTCCGTCGAGAACTCACCTACCTGGTACACACGACCATTGTAGGTATATTCGTAAGCTACCGCCAGCACCTCGTCCTGGTTCAAGGCACTCTTCAAAGAGATGAAACCCAAAGCCGGGTTGAGGGTATATTCGCTGCTGGTCAGCAGACGGGCGGATTCCACTTTCTCATAATCGACACCACCCATCAGGCCGTTCAACCCCTCCAAAGCAGAACTGGTCTGTTGTAGGTTACGGAACTCGGTCGTACGCACCGTCGCATACAGGTCATTGGTACTGTTATCCGGTGCTGCATTGGTGATTCCCGACCAACTCGTGTTCTGCAAGTGTTCCGGTGTCTCACCCAAGTCAGTGAAGGCGACGATGTTACGGGCTTGCTCGTAGTTTCCGCGTTTATTGGTAACCCATACCTCGATCTTCGTGATCGTGAAACCCGAGGCGATATACGGCACACTCTCCATCGCTTCCTCGTAGTGATCCCGGAAGAAATGGCTTAAGAAGAAATGGCGGTTCTCGTCATAAGTGTCGCAACTGATATCGAACTTCGTCATCTGCGCACCGCCTTTACTGCTCACCGTCTGCGCCTCACTGTTCTGCTGACTGATCAAAGCCTGGATACGGAACTTACCGAATTTCAGATTCGTCTTGATACCAAACAAGGCCTTACTGCCTCGGATGAGCGAAGAGGGTAGGTCCATCGTCACGTTTCCCGCCTCGATGGATTGGATGATATCGTCTTCCTCACCTTTATAGTTGAGTTTGAGGTTCTGCTGGTCAAAAGAGAACGATGCCTCGGTGTTGTAACTGAGGTTGAAGTTCAGTTTCGTTCCTACTTTACCTTGGATCGAGGCCTGGATCTTTTCGTCAAAATCGAAGATGTTATTGTTTCGTGCACGCAGCGTCAACGAAGGATTGGCAATATACTGGTGCTTGAAACCGAACAGCAGTTCAGCCGATCCCTGCATTTTGAGTTGTACACCACCGGGACCGAATACCTTATCCGCCGGACCGATATTAAACTTCATGTCCGTGATGTCGAACTTGGTCTCGTTGTTATGCTCCACCTCGCTCACTTTCTGCTGCCAGTACTTATGCATGATCTGCTGTTCCGCATAGCGGTTGTACTCGTCTTGCGTCAGCATGTACGGTGTGGTCACATCCGTCTCGCCGATACGTGTATGCAGCACGTACGTACCCGAAACAGGGTCGTACTCCACGGTGGTCGTGATATTTTTGGGGTCTTCTAAGTCTAACGAACTCTTGGGCAAGGTCAACTCCTCGAAGTTCTGTGCTCCGAGTTGTTTCACTTGCGTCGGCGCAAAAATAGCAGAGTCTTGTTCTTCCGTCAGATCTGCTTCAATAACAGGGTCTGTACTCTGTACTCCGTCAGTCGAAGACGGTCTTTCAGCGTCAGCGGTCTTTTTCGCTTTCTCTGCTTCCGCTGCCGCTTTCTCCGCTTCCTTACGTGCTTTCTCTTCGGCTACCAATTGCTTAAGCGTCTTCTGCGCATACACAGACGGTACTGACGTTAGCGCCAGTAAACAGACTAATCCTATGTATAGTAGTTTCTTCAATTATAACATTGTTAAAGCTTTACGGATCACTGCCTCTACCGACAAAGTCGGTTCGGCTTTCAGTATTTTGTCTACGGCCTTACCGCTGGCGGCGGCATTGAATCCGAGCATAGTCAATGCACTCACTGCTTCGGCTTTTACACCGCTGTCGGCAGGTTCGTCAAACATCATCGGCAACTCCGTCGGGTCACCGCCGAGGTCTAACTTCAGCGCCTTGTCTTTCAGATCCACGATGATACGCTGTGCCGTCTTCGGACCCAGACCCTTCACCTTCGCCATCGCCTTGGCGTTACCCGTCGCAATAAGCATCCGTAACTCCTCCGCGTTAAACGCACTCAGTATCATACGCGCCGTTGCGGCTCCTACACCGCTTACCGTCAGCAGCAGTTCAAACAACTGCCGTTCGGCCTTCACGGCAAAACCGTACACCTCGTGTGTGTCTTCCCGTATGATCTCGGACACAAAGAGTTTCACCTCTTTCTCTTCCTGTCCTACCAATGCCGAATAAGTCGGCAACGTGATCGCTAATCCGTATCCTACGCCGGCAGCTTCTACCACGGCCTCCGTCGGGTTCAATTCCGTCAATATTCCTTTGATATATTCTATCATATTTTCAGCAAGTACACAAAAAGTGCGCAAAGATACAACATTTTTTTTATATACGCAAGCGTGCGCGTACATTTATATAAAAAAGTGTGCATTTTCGTAAATTTTTTACTTTTTGTTTTATTCTTTCAACTATTTTTCGTAATTTTGCGTGCTAATTATATGCATTTATGGCAAGAACAGAGATTTCCACAATGGGAGAGTTTGGTCTGATCAAGCATCTGACCAAGGATATGAAGAGTGTGCAACCGAGTACGAAAAAGGCGGTGGGTGACGACTGTGCTGTGATGGATTTCGGTACCAACAAGGTGCTGATGACGACGGATATGTTGCTGGAGGGGATTCATTTTAACCTTGAGTACGTACCGTTGAAGCATCTGGGCTACAAGGCAGCGGTGGTCAATTTCTCCGACATCTACGCTATGAACGGTACGCCGACGCAGATCACGGTGAGTCTGGGTATCAGTAAGCGTTTTTCCGTAGAGGACATCGAAGAGCTGTACTCGGGTATACGTCTGGCCTGTGAGCGTTACGGTGTAGATATCGTAGGCGGTGACACCTGTGCGTCTATGACCGGTCTGACGATCTCGATTACTTGTCTTGGTATCGCCAAAGCAAAGGATATCGTCTATCGGAACGGTGCTAAGTTGAATGATCTGATTTGCGTGAGTGGTAACTTGGGAACGGCGTATATGGGTCTGCAACTGCTGGAACGTGAGAAACTGGCGAATGCCGAACAACCGGATTTTGCAGGGAAAGAGTATCTGTTAGAGCGTCAGTTGAAACCCGAAGCAAGACGCGATATCCTCGAATCGCTCCGTAAGGCAGGTGTGAAACCGACGGCGATGATGGATGTGAGTGACGGATTATCGTCTGAGTTGATGCATATATGTTCTCAGTCCGGTGTCGGGTGCTGTATCTATGAGGATAAGTTACCGATTGATTACGAGGCTGCGGCGTTGGCCGAGGAGATGAACCTGAATATCGTCACCTGTGCGCTGAACGGCGGTGAAGATTACGAATTGCTGTTTACCTGTTCACTGGATGACTACGAGAAACTGATCCCGGTGGAGGATTTGTATATTATCGGTCACATTACGAAACCGGAGTACGGATGTAATCTGATCGGAAGAAATGGCGAGGAATTGCCGTTAAAGGCCCAAGGCTGGAATGCGTTTAACAAATGAAGAACATTGTATTCATATTAGCCGGCGGTACCGGTAGCAGAGTCGGTGGAGAAAAACCTAAGCAGTTTCTGCCTTTGGCAGACGGTCGGTCTATTTTGGAGCATTCGGTGGATGCGTTTGAGCTATCCCATTATATCGATGAGATCATCATTGTGATGCATCCCGATTGGATGGAGGAAGCGAAGGCGATCGTTAAGAACAACGCGTGGAAGAAAGTGAAGAACGTCATCAGTGGAGGAAAAGAGCGTTGGGAGAGTTCGTGGAACGGTATTTCGATGTACCTCAAGGAGGATAAGAAAGATCCGGATACGTTCTATTGGTTTCACGATGCCGCACGTCCGTTTGTGTCGCAGGAAATCATCAGTCGTGTGGCAGAGGGACTGAAGGGCCATCTGGCGGTGACGGTTGCTGTGCCGGTGACGGATACGCTGTATCAAGTCAAAGGCAACAAGGTGGATGCCATCCGAAATCGGAAGGAGTTTATGCGAGCCCAGACACCACAGGCATTCCATTACCTGGTCATCGGACCGGCATATATGCGTGCGATAGAAAAAGGAAAGATTGCAGCAACGGACGACGTGGGGATCCTGATGAAATACAATCCGGAAGTGGAAGTGTATATCGTGGAAGGCGAAGAGGAAAACAAGAAGATCACCTACAAAGAGGACCTTTGAGATTGAAGATTGGAGATTGAAGAATGAAGATTATTATTTTAGGTACGGCGTGGCCCTATCGGGGCGGCTTGGCAACGTTCAATGAACGCTTAGCCCGGCAGTTTATGTCCGAAGGACATGAGGTCGAAGTATGGACTTTTACGTTGCAGTACCCGTCTTTTTTGTTTCCCGGTAAGACGCAGTACACGAATGAACCGGCACCGAGGGATTTGGTGATTCGAAGGGAGTTAAACTCCTGTAATCCGTTTAACTGGATAAAGGTAGGTAAAGCGGTGCGGAAAGCAGCACCGGATCTGCTGATTTGCTGTTACTGGATGTCCTTCTTTGCTCCGAGTTATGGTTTGGTGTCTAAGATGGCACAACGTAACGGAAAGACGAGGTGTGTGGCGTTAGTGCATAACATGATTCCCCATGAACCGAGTATTCTCGATAAATTGTTTGCGCCGTATTTTGTGAAGCGTCAGAACGGTTTTGTGGCATTGAGCGAAAGCGTGGTGAAGGATATTGAAGCAATCAGCCATCAGCATTCAGCCGTCAGTTCGCCTCACCCGATATACGACCATTACGGAGAAAGGATGACGAAGGAGGAAGCCTGCGAGGCATTGGGTTTGGATGCCCCAAAGGACTATATGCTGTTCTTTGGACTCGTCCGGGCGTACAAAGGATTGGATCTGCTGTTGGATGCTTTTGGAAAAGTGAAGGATAGCTTACCGAATTTGCAGTTGATCATCGCCGGAGAGTTTTATGAGGATGAGGACAAGTACCGGACGCAGATCGCTGATTTGGGTTTGACAGAACGTGTAATTATCCGCAATGAGTTTGTTCCGGACGGGGATTTGAGGAAGTATTTTGGTGCTGCAGACCTGATTGTACAACCGTATAAGACGGCTACGCAGAGCGGTGTGACGCAAGTGGCTTTTCACTTTGAAAAACCGATGTTAGTGACGAATGTAGGCGGGTTAGGTGAGATCGTGCATGACCATAAGATGGGGTATGCGTGTGCACCGAATGCGGAGGATATCGCAGAAGATTTGATGGATTACTACCAAAACAAGCGTCAGGAAGCCTACACGGCGTATCTGCAAAAAGAGAAAACCAAATACGCATGGTCCAATATGACGCGTGCGTTTATAAAGATATTGAAATAATGGATAAAGACATTATTAATAGGGCCGTTGAGTGCTTGGAATGCGAGTCAGATGCGATCCGGGCGATGGTAGGTCGTTTGGACGAGACCTTCCTGCAGGCTGTGGAGGCCATTCGTGACTGCAAAGGCAAGGTGGTGGTAACGGGTGTCGGCAAAAGCGGACATATCGGAAGTAAGATTGCAGCGACCTTGGCGAGTACGGGTGTTCCGGCGTTCTTTTTAAATCCGCTGGATGCGTACCACGGTGATTTGGGTATGCTGTCATCGGAAGATCTGGTGTTAGCAATTTCGTACTCGGGTGCGACGGAGGAGTTATTGCGTTTCTTGCCGTTGATCCAGGCGAAGAAAATCCACATTATTGGTATGTCCGGTAATCCGGAGAGTCTTTTGGCACGGTATTCGGATATCCATCTGAATATCGCCGTGGAAAAGGAAGCCGATCCGTTGAATTTGATCCCGACGGCAAGCACGACGGCCACGTTGGCGTTAGGTGACGCATTGGCCTGTGCGTTGGTGGAGGCGAACCATTTCCAGCCGACGGATTTTGCACGATTACATCCCGGTGGAGACTTAGGACGAAAACTGTTGGCAAAGGTAGAGGATGTGATGTTCACGGAGAACCTGCCGTTTGTAAGACCGGATATGCCGTTGAGTGAAGCGATCGAGATCGTGACGAAGGGTACGCTGGGAATAGGAATTGTGGTGGAAAGCGGAAAGTTGGTGGGCATCATTACAGACGGCGATATCCGTCGGGCAATGATGCGTTTGGGACAAAGTTTCTTTGCAACGCAGGTGGAAGCGATTATGAGTAAGAATCCGAAGACGATAAGTAAAGACGCTAAGATCGTGGAGGCAGGTGAGACGATGAACCATCACTCGATTCACACGCTCATTGTGCTGGATGAGGATAGAGTTTGTGGAGTGATTGATTCGTTCTCTTGTTTGCCGGGAACAAGGTTTTATCATTGAGCAATTATGAAAAATGTTAAGTTGTTTTTGACAGATGTGGATGGATGCCTGACGGATGGCGGAATGTACTATACGGCCGAAGGCGAGGCGATGAAACGTTTCTGCGTCTATGACGGAATGGGTATGGTGTGTCTGCAGCAGGCAGGTATTCCGTGCGGCATCTTGACGTCAGAGAACTCGATGATTGTGAAGGCACGGGCGGAGAAGTTAAAACTGAAATACCTGTATTTGGGCGTTGGCAGCAGAGTTAATCCGGACTGCTTAACCAAACTGCAAGCCGCACAGAAGATTTGTGAGGAGTTGGGGATCACGTTAGCAGAAGTGTGCTTTGTGGGGGATGATATTAATGATGTGGAGTTGTTGAGTAAGGTGGGGTATGCTTGTTGTCCACCCAATGCACGACCGGAAGTAAAGGCGCTTAAAGGGATTCATGTGCTGAAGACACCGGGTGGTCAGGGAGCGATTCGTGAAGTGACGGATATGATTTTAGAAGGACGAGAATAGGGGACAGTAAGGGGAATGACTAAGGAATATTTAACGAATATCTAAGGAATAACTAACGTTTGGAACGTTCTGCGAACGTTTTCTACAGTCAAAAGATGCTCCAAACGGTCCAAAAAAGAAAGAAAAAATGAATTGGCACAAATGGCACTATTGGCACTATGATGCCGGAAAGTGCCAAAAGTGTCAAAAGTGCCAGAGCAAATTTTTAGAAAGAGAATAAAAAGCGAAGATAGATGAGTAAACAGCTCCAAATACGTAATTCCACTGCGGAGTTCCTAATCTTCCAAGCTGAAGATAAGGCGCAGGGTGTGCAGGTGTTCTATAAAGATGAGAACATCTGGGCAACGCAGAAAGTAATGGCTGAGTTATATGGTGTAGATCGCTCGGTTATTACTAAGCACCTTAAAAATATTTTTGAATCGCTTGAACTTCAGCAAGATTCAGTTAGTGCAATTTTTGCACATACTGCCTTAGACGGCAAAACCTATAATACACAGTTCTACAACCTCGATGCCATCATTTCTGTGGGTTACCGCGTCAATTCGATTCGCGCCACCCAGTTCCGCAGATGGGCAACCAGCGTCTTGCGGCAGTTCGCTATCAAAGGCTATGTGCTCGATAGGAAACGCATGGAGAACGGGACTTTCCTGAGTGAGGATTACTTCGAACACTTGTTGGCTGAGATCCATGAGATTCGTCTCTCCGAGCGTCGATTCTACCAGAAGTTGACGGACATCTATGCCACCAGCATGGACTACGACAAGGACGCACCGATGACGCGGCAGTTCTTCCAGATGATACAAAACAAGATGCATTACGCGGTGCACCAGCATACGGCTGCCGAACTGATCATGGAGCGTGCCAGTGCCGAGAAGGAGCACATGGGACTGACGACGTGGGAGAATGCTCCGAGTGGTAAGATTGTCAAGACAGATGTGAGCATCGCGAAAAACTACCTCAAGCAGAACGAACTGGAGGACATGGGTAATATCGTGTCGGCTGTGCTGGACTTTGCGGAGGCACGAGCCAAGCGTCATATCCCGATGACGATGGAGGATTGGGCAAAACGTATCGATGCTTACCTGAATAGCGACGAACGTCCGTTGTTGACGGATGCCGGAAGTGTGACCCACGAGGCAGCGCAGGAGTATGCGGAGATAGAGTTTGAGAAGTACCGCGTCATCCAGGATCGGCTGTTTGAGTCGGATTTTGATAGGTTTGCGTTGCCGACTTTGCCGTTTGACGGAGAGGATGATCTAAAAAATCATTGAAAAAATGTACTGGCGAAGTTGACGATATTGACGATATCGCCAAGAACGTCAAGATCGCCATGCAAAAAATTACATGAGAATTGTGAGAATTCTGAGAAATCTCACTTTTCTCAGAGCAAATTTTTAGAAAGAAAATAAATAAGGTAGATATAGATGCAAGCAATTATTTTAGCGGCTGGAATGGGTAAACGCTTAGGCGAATATACCCAGAATAATACGAAGTGTATGGTGCGTGTTGGCGGAGAGACGCTGATTGAACGTGTCTTAGGGCAGCTCGATAAACTCCATCTAAGTCGTATTATTATTGTTATTGGTTACAAAGGGGCAGAACTAAAAGAGTATCTGTCCGGTGTATCTATTAAGACTCCGCTAGTATTTGTGGAGAATCCGATTTATGACAAGACGAATAATATCTACTCGTTGTATCTAGCAAAGGATTATATGCGTGAGCAAGAAACCTTGTTGTTGGAGTCGGATATTATCATGGAGGATGCCGTGCTGAAGAAGTTGGTAAATCATCCGTATCCGGATTTGGCTTTGGTGGATAAGTATGAGAGTTGGATGGACGGAACAGTAGTGACGATAGATGAGGAAAATCGGATTCAACGTTTTATCCCGAACAGCCAGTTCCGCTACGAAGAGATACCGGATTATTACAAGACGGTGAATATCTATAAGTTCTCGCAAGCATTCTCGGAGCATATGTATGTACCGTTCTTGGAGGCATATAGTTCTGCTTTGGGCAATAACGAGTATTATGAGCAGGTGTTGCGTGTGATTACGATGTTGGATAACTCAACTCTCCGTGCGTTGCCTTTGGAAGGCGAACAATGGTACGAGATTGACGATATTCAGGATTTGGATATTGCAGAGTCTATCTTTACGGATAAGCAGTATGATTTGCTTTGTTCGCGTTATGGCGGTTATTGGCGGTATCCGCATCTATTGGATTTCTGCTATTTGGTGAATCCCTATTTCCCGAATCAACGTTTGAGAGATGAACTGGCAGCCAGTTTCAATCGTCTGCTGACAGAATATCCGTCGGGCCAGAACGTGAATAATCTGTTGGCAGCCAAAGATTTTGGCGTGAAACAGGAATATATTTTAGTAGGTAATGGAGCCGCTGAATTGATCAAGGCATTAACGACGCAGATGTTAGGCAAAGTGGGCGTTATTCGTCCTACTTTTGAGGAATACCCGAACAGATTGATGCCGGAACAAGTGGTGGCATACGAACCAAAGCGATCGGATTTCCGCTATACGGTGGATGATTTGATGGCATATTTTGAAGACAAGCAGATATGGTCATTAGTACTGATAAATCCAGATAATCCAACAGGCAATTATATACCTTATGATGATTGTTTGCGTTTGGCACAATGGTGTCAAGAGCGCGAGATTGTGTTAGTGATAGACGAGAGTTTTATTGATTTCTCGTGCGAACACCCGACTTTCCTGAAGAATGCGGTCTTGTCTCAAAACGACCATTTGGTAGTAGTGAAGAGTATCTCCAAATCGTACGGTGTCCCAGGTCTGCGTTTGGGCGTATTGGCGACTTCCAACCAAAGTCTGATGATGAATTTGCGTCGCGAGATGAGTATATGGAACATCAATTCGTTCGGAGAGTTCTTCTTGCAGATTTTAGGCAAGTATGAAAAGGCTTATGCACAGGCTATGGAAGCATTCCGTGAGGAGCGTAGCCATTTTGTGAAGGCATTAGAAAATATACCGTATTTGCGTGTATTGCTGAGCGAGGCAAACTATGTATTATGCGAAGTGAAGGAACGCTTCACACCTCGCGAGTTAGCAGTCCGTTTGCTGCGAGAGTACGGCATTTTGATCAAAGACTGCTCACAGAAATGCAAGGGCAATTATATCCGTTTGGCAGTACGCGACACGGCGGATAATAATCAGTTGTTGATAGCTCTAAGAGAATTATGAAAACGATTTGTATCTGTGGTGGCGGAGCATTAGGTTTGGTAGTCGCGAGTGTGTTGTCTCATACGCGCGAAGTGGCAGTACGGGTGCTAACTGCTCATCCGCAGCAATGGAGCAAATCAATTGAAACTATCGATAGTGCTGGAAAAATCTATCAAGGGGAGTTAGAGAGAGTGTCTGATAGAGCAGAAGATGTTATTCCTCAGAGCGATATAGTTTTGCTTTGTCTGCCGGGATTTTTGATAGAGAAGAGTTTGAGGCAGATAGCGCCATTTGTTACGAATCAGGCGGTAGGCAGTATAGTTAGCAGTACAGGTTTTTTCTTTCAGGCTCATCGGATATTTGCCAGTTCGGTTTCGTTGTATGGTTTTCAGCGCGTACCTTATATAGCACGCGTACGTGAATACGGTCATAGTGCTGATTTGTTAGGATACAAACAGCAATTATATATGGCAACGGAGAATTTGCCGGAGGATTTTGAGGCAATGTGGGCAGAGTGGTTACAAACCCCTGTTGCTCATCTGTCGAATTATTTGGAGGCATCGCTAAGTAATAGTAATCCGTTACTTCATCCGGCTCGTTTGTATGGAATGTGGCATGATTGGAATGGAGAAACGTATAAAGACCAGACGCTTTTTTATGCCCAATGGGACGAATTGAGTTCGGAGGTTTATATTGCAATGGATGAAGAGTTTCAGAGATTATGCAAGACAGTAGGAGTTGTGATTCCGAGTGTTTTGGAATATTATGAAAGTACAGATGCGGTCTCTTTGACGCGAAAGTTACGCTCTATTGTCGCTTTTCAAACAATCAAAGCGCCGATGAAACAGACGGAAAATGGCTTTGTGCCGGATTTTGAGAGCCGATATTTTACGGAAGATTTTCCATATGGTCTGCAGGTTATAAAAAATTTAGCAGTTGAACATAATATAGAAACTCCCACAATAGATAAAGTATTAGCTTGGGGAAGAATATGTTTATGAATAAGATTAAATATAGATTAAAACTAATGTTTGCCTATAAGGATGCTTTGCGTACACGCATCTCTTTCTTATATAGGCATATGATACGCAATGCGCAGGAGAAAGCAGAGAAAGCAGCAGCCAAGTTAAAGGGCAAAGAAGTGATAGAGGTCGCCTTTTTGTTGACCATCCCTGGGATGTGGAAGTGGGATTATGTGTTTAGTCGCATGCAGAAGAGCAAAAAATATCATCCATATATAGTTATATATCCATACTCTCAGTTCAAAAATTTTAGTGACCATGAGATATGGGAAACTATATATAGAACGGAGCGGTTTGTGAAGTCCAGAGGTTTTGAATATATCATACCGTGCGATAAAGAAAAGGGCAAATGGGAAGATATAAAAAAGACTTTAAATCCAGATATAGTATTTTTTACTACTCCATATCGTGATATTCTGCCTCAATATTATGTCTATAATTTTGCAGATAAACTTACATGCTATGTGGCATATGGTTTTGTTTCTCTCAGTCTATATGCACTCAATTATCAGCAGATAGCGACTAACCTTTATGGAATGTATTTTGTAGAAACTCCAATGCATCTTGACTTCGCTAAGAAATATGCAGCCTCTAAAGGAGCCAATTTTGTGGTAACAGGCTATCCGGGAACGGAAGTCTATTTGGACAAGGAATATAAATCTCCTGATGTGTGGGAGACGAAGAATGCTCAGATGAAACGTGTCATTTGGGCTCCGCATCATACTATAGATGGAGCGGATGATGTTCAATTATCTACTTTCTTGGACTACTACGACAAAATGTTGGAAATAGCAGAACGCTATAAAGACAAGATTCATTTTGCCTTCAAACCTCATCAATTGTTGAAGTTCAAATTGATACAATTATGGGGAGAGGATCGCACGATTGCATATTACAAACAATGGGAAACGATGGAGAACAGCCAGTTGGAAGAGGCAGATTATAAAGATCTATTCATCCATTCGGACGCCATCTTGCATGATTGCGGTGGTTTTACGACGGAGTATTTGTTCACGAAGAAGCCGGCTATGTATCTGATGCGCCATGAAAATTATGACGATATGTTCAATGACTTCGGACGTTTGTCATTCCAACAATATTACAAAGCTCATAATGTAGACGATATTATTTGGTTTTTGGAGGAAGTGGTGCTGAAGGGTGATGATCCAATGAAAGCTTCCCGAGAGAAATTCTTTGCTCAGTACCTCGCACCATATAATGGTAAAATGCCGTCTGAAAATATAATAGAAGCAATAGAAAATAAAATCAATAACGCTCACATAAAACTATAAAATAATGGATATTATCATTGGAGCAGGAATAAGCGGATTGAGTTATGCGGCGTTTTGCGGGCATAAGGATTATCGAATACTGGAGCAATCCGATAAGATCGGCGGATATTGTAAGACCACGGAGCGGAATGGCTTTGTGTGGGACTATTCCGGACACTTTTTTCATTTCAAAGATAAGGAAATAGAGCAATTTGTGGCGCAGAATATTCCTGTAGAAGATTTATTGACGGTCAGGAAAAAGACACAGATTCGGTATAAGGATCGTTTGATTGATTATCCGTTTCAGATGAATATTCATCAGTTGCCGCAACAGGAATTTATTGATTGTTTATATGACCTGTTTGCGAATCCGACGACCAATTTTTCGAATTTCAAAGAGATGCTTTACGCGAAGTTCGGCAAGTCGATTGCGGACAAGTTTTTAATTCCCTACAACTCCAAACTCTATGCCTGCGATTTGAATACTTTGGACAAAGATGCGATGGGTCGTTTCTTTCCATATGCAGAGAAAGAGCAGATTGTAAGGAACTTTAAAGCCGCCAATAATGATACCTATAATGCGACGTTTGTATATCCGAAACACGGTGCGATTCAGTATGTCGATTCGTTGGCTTCGCATGTGAATCGAGAAGCGATTTGCTTGAATGCGGCCGTTGCAGCTATATGTCCGAAGGAGCATAATATCACTTTGCGTTCAGGAGAGAAGATTCAATATGACCGATTGATTTCTACAGTACCTTTTTCGAAGTTAATGGACCTGATCGGAGAATCGAAGAATCCGGCACTTTCGTGGAATAAAGTATTGGTATTTAATATCGGTTTTGACAAGCAAGGATTAGATACCCAAAATCATTGGATCTACTTCCCCGAAGATAAATATTGCTTCTATCGGGTGGGGTTCTACAGCAATATATTAGGTGCTGACAGATGTTCGCTCTATGTGGAGTTAGGTTTTGACAAGGCGGCAAATATCCAACCGGACGAGTTGTTATCTCGTGTGTTAAAAGACTTGCAAGAAGCACAGATCATCACGGACGATATGCAGGTGGTGGACCATGAGGCGATTATCATGGACCCCGCATATGTACACGTGAGTGCTGAGGCTACACGGTACGTGGCAGAACAAAAAACAGCACTTGAAAAGGATGACATCTATTCCATCGGTCGGTACGGCAGTTGGACCTATTGCTCTATTGAAGATAATATAAAAGAGGCAAAAGCATTGGCTAATCATTTGAACTAATATGATCAAAGTATCCGTTATATTACCGGTTTACGGTGTCGCAGCATATATCGAGAAATGCGTGCAGAGTTTGTTGAACCAGACACTGCAGGAGATGGAGTTCCTGTTTGTGGACGATCACGGACCGGACAATAGTATTGAACTGCTGAAGAAAGCGATTAAAGGGCATGCGCGTGAGAAACAATTCCGAATTTTGACGCCGGAACATAACTTAGGAGCCGGAATGGCGCGTAACTATGCGATACCAGAAGCGAAGGGTGAATATATCGCTTTCGTGGATTCGGATGACTGGATTGAACCGGATATGTTTGAGACCTTGTATGCTGCGGCGCGTGCGCAGGGAGATACCGATTTGTGTTACTGCCAGCAGTTCAAAGATTTTGAAGATCATAGCTCAGAGTCGATCATCTTGCAAAACCCGATTGTTGAACCGGGTGCGTTTGACTATGCGAAAAAGGCGTATTTCCTGACGCATTACGTGTCCTACTTCACGACCTTCCTTTTCAAGCGTTCGTTTGTGGAGCAACGTGCTATTCGTTTTCCGGACGACCGCAGTGCAGACGACAGTTTCTTTTTAGCCTGCGCGCTGATGACGGCTTCTTCTATTGCACGGGTGGATAAACCGTTCTACCATTACCTGATTCGTCCGGGATCGGTGACGACGACCAAAGATAGCGTGAAATACAAGAAAAGGTTGACGGTATTCTCCAAACTGATGGCCTATGCGAAGGTGCAGCATGTCTATGAGGAGTTGAAACAGGAATTGGATTTTCTCTATATCAAAAAGGGCTACGTCTCGTCGCTTATCAACTATGTGACGAATGCCTTGGAGCCGCGTAAAGAGGTGTATAAAGAAATATATCAGGCACTCCGTGAAGAAGTGCCTGACTATCAAAAGAATCGGTATTTGAAGCGTAAGCCGGCAGTTCGAATACTGATGTCTATTTGTATTCACTGCCCGTCAGTTGCTACACCTTTGCTTCGTTTTTACGCGAGAAAAATGAACATCGTGAGTTAGCAATCATCGGCCAGCAGATCATCATTGCTATACATCCTACAAAGAGGATGATGGCAAAGATGGCGCAGAACTTATCCCATTTCATTGACGCCGGTTGGAAGGTCATCTCGATCTCATGTTCTCCAGCCGGAATGACCGCAGCACGGAGTGTGTAGTTCACACGACCGATCTGTGTTTCCTGACCGTCGATATACAAATGCCAGCCGTAGGGGTAATAGATCTCCGAGAAGACAGCCACCCGGTCACATTCCGTCGATGCGGTATAAGTCAGACGGTTCGGCTCATACGAGCGCAGGGTGATTTCGCTTACCGCATTCGGTGTGTTGTCGCAGGTTAGTACATCCCGGAACTTCTCATCTGCAACTGCGGTGGTATGCAGATCAAGCGTGTTGAGTGCATTACACTCGTCGTCAGGTGTCGGAACGAACTGCACATTATCCACAAACCATGCATTTCCCATCGCATCCGGGTTCGGCATGACGCCGTACTGTGGATGAATGATGTAACGGGTGTTGAGCATGTTGATGACCTTCCAGTTCATCTTACTGATATGTTCATCAATCAGGTCCTGGTACCGGCGTAACTTAGCGGCTGAGTAACCACCGATGGATTTGAGCCGGTAACTGGTACGAGAGTCATTGAAGGTATTCGCCGACATATTGAAGACACGGTAATCCAGGTCTTTGTCTTTTAAGATCTCTTCTTCCCACGGCTGAATCTTGAAATACGCCTGTCCTTCTTTCTTGGAGACATAGTTGTCACTACCGAAGAAGCGCAGATCCACCGGAATCATATCCGCCAGGATGAGTACGGCCATCAGAGCCAGGAAACCGATTTTGTAATACAACTTGTTACCAAAACTGCGTTGCAGCCACGCATAACCGTAAACCAATCCGCAACCCAATATGATGAAGATCAGGCTGCGCCAAGCGTCAGCACTGAACATCGCCTGCCGTTGGTCCACGATCATCCGATAGACCGTATCGCCTACTTGTCCTTTCCAGGATCTATCGTAAGAGGAAGTGAAGTCAAAGATCGAACCGCCGAAGGCCGCGAAGATGAAACAGATGAGTGCCAAGACACCGCCGGTGATCAGCAGACTGAGTTTGAGTTTCTTCCAATCCACTTTGCCTTCCATGATGCGTTGCAGGCCCATGAAACCGAGCAGCGGCATGGTGATCTCCGCCACAATCAAGATCGACTCGACAGCTCGGAACTTATTGTACATCGGGAAGTAGTCAAAGAAGAAATGCGACAAACCGGGCAGATGTCGTCCCCATGCCAGGAGAATCGACATCAGTGTGGCAAACAGCAGTGCCCATTTATAGGCTCCGGGCACGATGATCAGACCTAAGATAAAGAGGAAGAACACCACGGCACCGACATAGACGGCACCGCTGGTGAAGGGTTTATCTCCCCAATAGGTCGGCGCATGCTGGCAGAACTGCTTGGCATCGGATTTGGAAACACCCATGTGGGTCAGACCTTTATATAACAAGGAAGAAGGGCCTACGTTGTAACCACTGGCACCACCCATCATGTTCGGAATGAACAGCGTCAAGGTCTCGTCGATGCCGTAACTCCAGTCGGTAGCATATTTGTAACTCAGTCCTTTAGCCGCTTGTGGATCTTCTCCGGTGGAAGTCTGTGTCAACTCACTGTGTCCACCACGCATGGTCTCACCTAAATACTCATGGTTTTGCTGCCACCAAGACAGCTTGGTTACGAAGATCAGACCCATACACAAAGCCAGAATACCGAGGTTGATACCCAGTCGCTTCCATTCGTTGGCACGGATATAGATATATAGTTCTGCAATTCCCATCACGCCTAAGAGCAGGAAGATGTAATACGTCATCTGCGGATGCAGCACGATGGAGTAACAGCCGAAGAGCAGCATCACCGGAATACCGAAGCGGTAATTTCTGCGGAAGATAGCGTATATACCTCCGATGAACGGAGCCAGACCGCCTATGGCATAGGCTTTGGTCATGTGTCCGGCCGGAATGATGATAAAGAAATAGGATGACAGACCGATCGCCAACGCACCTATCAACGCCAGCCAGGCATTGATACCAAAGCACAGCAGCATGATAAAGAACCCGACGAAATAAAGCAGAATAGCTGTGATCGGTTCTTCCACCAGGTTGGAAATCCAATTCTTGACGCAGGATGTGGTCATCGCGGACTCACTGCGGAAAGTGATCTGGTACGTCGGCATACCGGAGAACATGGAGTTGGTCCATGCGGTCGGTTCACCGTTCTCCTCCAGATAAGTCAAGGCCTCATTGGCACCGCCTTTCCAATTGTTCGTGTCCCCTTGTACCAGCACACGCCCGTTGAACTGCGGCAGGCAGTAGAGCAGCGAAACGGCTACAAAGGCCACCAACGCAACGGCATAAGGTATGGCCTTTTTCCAATCAAACTTCCAATCGTTAAATTTTTCCGTTAATTTCATATTATTTAATCATTTTTCGTATTTCCACTAATTCTTCTCGAACCCGTTGCAGGATTTCTACGGCGGATTGCCGTTCATCCGAGCGCTTGGTGTTGGTATGCAATTCTTTTTGAATGGCCTCAATCCGCGTGATCTTCAACTCATCCCGGATGTACTTAATCCGCTTGATGAGTTCCTGATCCGCTTTGGTGTAATATCGGTTACCGTGACCGTCCTTACGAGGATTCAACTTATCAAACTGCTTCTCCCAAAACCGGAGGGTAGTCACCGGTACTCCGGTCGCCTGCTCCGTCTCACGAAGAGAATAATATATCTTCTCTGTTTCAGCCATTACTTGCAGATTTTCAGTTTTTTACCAGCACGGATATTGTCGTTCTTCAACCCGTTCCATTGTTTGATCTGTTTGACCGAACAATGGAATTTCTTGGCAATACCGCTCAGGGTGTCGCCGTTCTTGATGGTGTAATAAGTCACGCCATTCACGCGGTAAGCACCGTTGATAGAGGTCACTTTAGCAAGATCTATCTCCGCACGGCGGTTGTTAATCAGGCTGTCCGCTTTATAGGCCATGATACTCTCCTGCTTATCGATGAACAAGCCCATTTTCTCTGCCGGCAGGCACAAGGCATACATCGTTCCGCCGGGCAGAATATCCCGTGAGTATTGCGGATTCAAACGCCGTAACTCCTCCATCGGGATGTCCAGGTTTTTGCTGACTTGCTCCAAGTGCATACGTTGGTTGGTCAGGATGGTGTCGGTCAGCATCGTCTTCTCAATCGGCGCCTTGCAGATTCCGTGTTCCTCGCTGTAGTTCATCGCATAGTTGGCCGCAATGAAGATCGGCACGTAGTTACGAGTCTCCGTCGGAAGATAGGGATAGATCGACCAGAAATCGCGTTTACCGCCTGCCCGGCGGATGGCTTTGTTTACGTTTCCGCCACCGCAGTTGTACGCAGCAATAACCAAGTTCCAATCGTGGTATATGGCATAGAGACTGCTCATAAACCGGCAGGCGGCATCGGTCGCTTTCACCGGATCCATCCGTTCGTCTACCAGCGAGTTCACCTCCAATCCGTACAGTTTCGCCGTACCCGGCATGAACTGCCACAATCCGGCAGCACCGACACGGGAACGCGCCATGGGATTGAGTGCCGATTCAATAACCGGTACGTATTTGAGTTCATAGGGCAGGTTATAACGGCCTAAACATTCTTCAAAAATCGGGAAGTAATACTCGCTCATCCGCATCATACGCGCCACCTGTTTTGGGTTGCGTTTGACGTACCTTAGTATAAACGCGCGCACGCGTTCGTTGTACGGTAACTCAATGACGCAAGGCATGGCCTGCAGACGTGCTTTATAGACCGAATCGGGCAGGGTAGTGGTGTCGTGTTCTGCCGTGCATCCTGTCGTGTCTAACCATCGCAGACTCCAATCCAGCGCACGCATCTCCACGTCCGTCAGGTCACTGTCGTTCCACTGCTTGTAATACGGTTCGATGGGTATAATCGTGTCCTCCGGAGCGATCTCCAGACTATCTAACATCTCCGGTACTACCAATGAGTCCGGAGAGATCGGCAGTTCCGGTTGACCGATCGAATCGATCTCTTGTGCTTGCACGGTCAGTGCCAAGCAACTGAATACTATACTAAAAATCTTTTTCAAAACTGTATTGCTAATTTTAATTCTGCATTTTGTTGTTTCCATCCGTCTATGTATATCTGCGGTTCTACATGAATCGACAAGTCCGGCGAGATATCATAGTCAAACAGCTGTGCATCGACGTACGCATCAATGAGGGACAAAGCATACGCGACAGCGGTCGCCAAGATGGAATAGTCACGGTACCGCCGGTAGATCGACTGCCGGTTTTTGAGCGTGTTCATCCAAGTCGTCGCACCGCCTAATTGCGACCACGAGTATCCGTCCGGCATAACGGCTACGTAACTCTTACTCGGATCCGTGATACTCGTCACGTCCACACCGGCTTCGATATCGTTGTACAGGTCCAGATAGGCGGATTTGTAACCGCTGTACCGGTTTTGCATCATGCTGACGGCATAGCCGCATCCCATGAACGCACCATAGACGATGGGTAACTTCCAATAAGAACGGTTGTAGATCTGACCGGCACCGGGACAGATGGCGCCTAACCACACGGCTTTGATGGCATCCGGTTTTTTGCTCAGATCAATATAATACTTATACTCCTCCGTGGACGTGGTGTCCGGAGAATAATAGATCTTGTCCTGCTGCGCTTGTGCGGCTAACGGGAGGAAGATAAGTACTATGATAAACCAGCGTTTCAACCGATACGTGCGATGATGTTTTGTAACTCGTCTTCATTGGCAAAGGCGATCGTCACTTTGCCGTCACGGATCTTGATGTCCCATCCGCTTTTCTGACTTAACTCCTTGGCCAAGGGTGCATAGGGGTTGGTTTGTTTGCTTTTCGCTTTAGGCTGGTCAGCAAACTTATCTTCCTGCGCCAACTCTTCCACCTTGCGTACGGACAGACCTTCTCTCAATATCCGCTGGTATAACGCTAACTGCCGTTCTGCTGACGGACTGCCTAAGATCGCACGAGCGTGTCCCATCTCGATCTTCTTCTCTTTGATACCCACCTGCACTTCCGCCGGTAATTTCAGCAGACGCAGGTAATTGGCCACCGTGGCACGTTTCTTGCCTACGCGTTCTGCCATCCGTTCCTGCGTCAGGTTATAGTCATCCATCAGACGCTGGTATGCCAACGCAATCTCAATGGCATCCAAATCCTCACGCTGGATGTTCTCGATCAGCGCCCATTCCATGACTTGCTCGTCTTTGGCCGTACGGATGTATGCCGGAATCTGCTCCAATCCTGCTATCTTACTGGCTCTGAAACGACGTTCACCGGCGATGATCATATACGTGCCGTCTCCGTTGTCACGTAAGGTGATCGGAGAGATGACACCGTGCTCACGAATTGAATCCGCTAACTCCTGCAAGGCTTCCTCGTCAAAGGTGCGACGCGGCTGATCCGGATTCGCTACGATGGCACTGAGGGCGATCTCGGAGATCGAACTGCCTCCGTTGGTATCTACATGCGAGGTGTCGATGAGTGCATCCAAACCTCTGCCCAAACCTGTTTTTTTCATATCTTATTTCTTCTTGTTTCTTACAATAACTTCTCTTGCCAACGCCGTGTAGTTCTGCGCACCCTTCGAATGCGGATCGTATTCCAGCACCGATACACCGTGCGACGGTGCTTCACTCAGACGGACGTTACGGGAGATGACGGTGTTGAACACCAGATCACCAAAATGCCGTTTCACCTCTTCGTACACCTGGTTACTTAATCGCAGACGGTTATCGTACATCGTCAGCAGGAAGCCTTCTATCTTCAACGCCGGGTTGAGTTTGGACTTGATGATCTTAATCGTGTTCAGTAACTTGGCAATACCTTCCAGCGCAAAGAACTCACACTGTACCGGAATGATGACGCTGTCACTGGCCGTCAAGGCATTGATGGTGATCAGACCTAACGACGGACTGCAGTCGATCAGGATGAAGTCATACTCCTCTTTCAACTGCTCAATGATCCGCTTGAGTAACAACTCCCGATGATCCATGTTCAGCATCTCGATCTCAGCGCCTACCAGGTCGATATGACTCGGTATCACACTCAGGTTCGGCATACTCGTCTCCACGACAGCTGTATGCGGATCAATGCCGTTGACGAGGCATTCGTAGATCGTATTGGTCAACTCCCGTATCTCGATACCCAAACCCGAAGACGTGTTCGCCTGCGGATCGGCATCGATCAGCAGCACTTTCTTGCCTAACTTGGCCAAGGCGGCTGCTAAGTTGATGGAGGTGGTCGTCTTACCTACGCCTCCTTTTTGGTTCGCTAATGAAATAACTTTACTCATATCTGTTGTATAATATTTTCCGTTTCTATCTGCCGGCATGCAAAATTATGGTACCGGCAATGGTTCGTTCCGTGACAGGTGCATGGCCGACATCGTAAGTCATGCCGCTGCACGATGTCCTCTTTGTGTTGTTTCCAGCCCATGAACCCGATCATCGGATGGGTGGCGCACCAGACGCTGATGGCTCTGAGACCTACCAGACTCGATAGATGCTGGTTGGCACTGTCCATACAGATCATCACATCCAACTGCCGCATTAACTCCAGCTCTTCTTCCAGTTTTAATTGCCCGGCAACACTCACCGTACGTGGGAACACACTTGCCCACTGCCGCAACATCTCGCATTCGATCTTTCCGGCTCCGAAGAGAAACACCTGCGTATGCTTGTCTTTGGTCAGACGCTCAATGGTCTCTTTCGTCACCCGGTAGGGTATCATGTTCGACCGGCATTTGGCAAACGGAGCCAATCCGATCCAGCGTCCTTCTTTCTCTCCGAAACGCTCCTTCACCACTTTCGCCGCTTTCCTGTTCACCGGTAAGGCAGTGAAATCGTTATCTGTTTCCAAGCCTGCGCGACGGAAAGTATCCGCGTACCGGTCAAACTCTGTGGCCAGGTTCTTTTTGCCTATTCCCCAGAAAGTGATCAGATGCTTGCGGATTCGTCCGTAACGTACACTCGTCACCTTCTTTCCGCTGCATCGCATCAGGAGCCGGAACACCCGTGTGCGAAGCACGCTCTGCAGGTCAATGACCGCATCTACTTCATCCCTCCATGCTTTCCAAAGATCCCAAACACCGCGCCAGCCTAAGTGGTTATCCACTTCCCGAAACTCTACATTCGGCATCGATGCGAACATCGCACGCAGGTCTTTCTTACTGGCGATGATGAACCGATCATTCGGGTAGCGCTTACTGACCGATGCCACAATCGGCACCGTCATCGCTACATTGCCCAAAGTGGCCAAACGAATGATCAGATACGTCATCTCTTATAAGTGTATTGATTCAAACCAACTCTCGTCCGTCGGGAAGCTTTCTTCTCCGTTCGACCATTCACTCCAGCAGGCACCGAAATAATAAGTCAGCGTGTCACCCAACTCGTACGGTTGCACGGAGAACAAGGTGCCATCAAAGATATCCTGCCAACCGCCATGCGGCGTCACTACGGCAATATAACTGCGTCCTTGCGGCACGAAGTTGTTCATCTCCGCCGCTGTCTTGTCGCTCAACGCATCTTCCGCATACGCGGCAATACCGCAATGGTCGCAGATATAAACATTCTCTACGCTGTCATGCAAGTAAATACCTCCGCCGACCCACAGATCGGTTAACGGTATGAGGTCCGTGGTGGCAGGTTCGGTCAGCACTACTTCCGCTTTGTTCAATAGTTGTCCGGCTTGTGCCGTGATGGTGATTTGCTCTCTGAGGATATGTCCTGCCACATGGAAACTGTCGTATTCCAGTTTGAAAACGAACTTCTCAGGAGTCTGCTCGAGAATCTCCCAACGGTCATATGCGCCGCCGACACACAGCATTCTGTCCATGTCACTTCCGTCTTCCGCTTCATAAGAAGCCGGATCATGCGCAATGACAACCAATCCTCCTGCACCTGCTGTGTGACCTACTTTGTAACAATCCAGACCTTTCCCGTAATTGATGTGGTACGGCAGATCTAATACATGCTCGCGGTAATAGAAAGAGTCCACTACCAGTTCCGGACTTTTCTTCAACCATAGATCCACACCGTTGGACGGATTCT
>CAMIZK010000017.1 GCA_946403315.1 uncultured Bacteroidales bacterium
GTGTGCCGGACTGCTTTAGCACCGGTTTGATCTCACGCAGCACCCAACCGTCATCTGTTAGAATGGCGTTGTGTACGCTGTAGAATTTGCCTGCTCGTGAACAGTAGAGCGGCTTGATGGTGGGGCATTTTCGTACAATAGTGCCGTCCACTAATTGGATTTGTTCTGTTGCCATAATAATTACTTGTTTAAAAGTTAAAATTATGGCTGGCGCCAGCCGTTAGCTGTTGAAATTTCGCTGCAAAGGTATATACGAAAAATGAGACCCGCAAAATTGGGTCTCATATTCGGACAGATTAGGACAAACTTTCGAACAAACTGCCGTAAATCGGTTATTTGTCCTCGGACACTTTCGGACAATTATTGCTTCGTGCGTCGGTTGCGTGCTTTTGTGAAATCGTCACCGCATAAAATGAATTTGGGAGAGGCAAATGGATTGATGAGTTCGGCTTTTCGCTCATCGGTCACGTTACTTAGTACTACGTAACCCAATGGCTCCAAATCCATGACGCGCCTACACGCATCGGCTTTGCTTGAAGCGGATTCGATGGCTTGCCGCAAATTCTTCTCGATGATGTCAGATGTGAAACGAGTGGTACAGAAGAACGAGGTGTCAACCGGAGTTATGTCCTCCGCATCTCTTGTCGTGTTTTCGTTGGTAGCATTAGATCTTACAGAACGTACCAATTCAGCAAGACTGGATGCCGACATGTTAATGTTACTATGACGAATATCAAGGTGCACCGCTCCGGGTGCATAATTATAAGTGCTCATGCTTTAATGTTTTTTGAAAAAAGCATGAGTATGTGGGAGCCGTTAACTTAGTCGGCTAAAACTTATATTAAACAGAATTCCCACATACTCGTGCCAAGACACGAATAATAGGGACATATCTCTTTCTGTTCTATAAGTTTTAGCCGACTTTGTTAACGAAGCTATATGCCTGCCTGCGCAAACGCGCAATCTCAATATGTTCTTCTATTTAACGTCGAGAAGTCCGCGACGATTTCGGGTGCAAAATTACTAAATTTTTCTCATATATGCAAATAAAATTTGAAATTTGACGTTATTCTGTTATAAAACTATCACGAATATCCATATGAATTGAGCCTTCGTGATAATGATGCTCTTCATTTACGATTACATTCACAATGACGATGGGCGCGTCCGTGGTAGTACTATCACAAACATGCTCACCATCAGCACATAATCGGTCGCGACAATTATTGCGAACCATATTCAACACGCGCGGAAGTAGCGCATTACTGGTTTCCATAGTATCACGATTTTCCCATAGTTCCGCATACACATCTTGCACGCAGTCACGCGCCGCATTACGGTTACGGAGAAGAGTGTACGCAAGCGCGTACATCTTCCCACATAACGGTAAATATATTTGCGTAAACTGCTCGTGCGTCATGGTGTGCTGTTATTTTGAGCCACTCAAAATACCGCTTTCGGTATCTTCGTTGTCGATACGTTTCCAGCCCTCGTTGTGCTTGGTACCGAAGTCCAGATTGACGTTGAAATTGAGCATCAGCACTTGGCGATAGTTCTGCATAACGGCTGTATTGGCAGTCGGGGCAAGGGCAGACAAGTCCTTTGTGACGGTTCTGGAACCATGCGGCGAGAACGGATTAACCATCATAATACCAAAGCCCAAATGCTCCGAGTTATAATTGATACCTATATCGTGCGTCAATTCGCCGAGGGTCAGCGTTTCGCCCCATAAGTTATGCTGCGCAGTAACCACATCGGCAAAGAAACGCCATCCCTTCAGTAGATAGAAAATGCCGCCACGCACACCGTAATTGACATGCTCGTGATTGTAGTTGTTGCCCTGACTGACCATGTATTTGACAAACGGCGTGACATTGAACATCAGTTTGTTATCTAGCAGTTTTACCTGCACACTCGGCGAGACATTCAGTTTATGATAGCCGCGCTGGTTGTCATACATGCGGATGGCATAAGGCGACCCGTCTATGATTTCCTCAAAGGTTTCTTCCATTATAGGCTTGTGGTCGTAGCTATAGTTTGCCCAAAGGTTGAGATTGACATGCTTGGACTGGCAAGAGAGTTCCATCTCATTTGACACATACATGACGGATTTCAGGTTTGGGTTGCCTCGCCTCATCTGGTACTTGTCGATCTGTTGTGTAATATCGGACAACTGCGACAAAGAGGGTTGGTAGCCGGACACATAACCTTTGTATTTCCAGAACCAGCCTTTGCCGAAGTCGTAACTCATGGTCAACTGCGGACGGGCAATCCAATTGCTTTGTTTCTGTCCGGCTTGGTCAATGAGAGTGTGCATGGCTCCGATACCTACCACGTACGAAAATTTATCTACTCTGTGCCGCATTTCTGCAAATGCGTAGGTCTCGGCGGTGGTCATATTGACGGTTGCGCTGGCACTGCCTAAATACGTATTTTTCACCCATTGTTGGTTATGCCGTGCACCTACGGTGAGCATGATACTTTCCCATTCCTTTTCATAGATAGCTTCGCCGATAAGCGACCACTTGTCTCCTCTCACACGCGATATTACATCGGTCGTATCTGTAGAGACGGAGCCGAAAAGCGGCGTTTGCAGAAAACGGCGGTCGCTGTGGGTGTTAATATACGTGCCTACCACGTCAAAATACAAGTACTGCTTGTGAGGTAGGTTGTGCTGATAATAGATGTCCAATGAGGGCGACTGACTGCTGCTTTTGTCATGATCGTGTATCTCAAATGAATCCGTCGGCTGAAACAAACGGCTGTCGCGGTCAGATGGCCCGTAAGGCGTATATGCCATATTATCACGCAAGCGGATGTTCAGCATATTTTTGTCGCCGTTCGTCCAGTTGTAGTTCAGTGAAACATTAACCGGATAAGTCTTGTAACGCGTTGGTTCGCCTACTTCGTTGTTCTTTACCTTGCCCGTGCTGAAATTATAGGTCTCATTATTGGTACGCGTCCAATAAATATCGTACGGCGCATAAGAGGCGACTGCTTGTAAAGACGATTTGCCGAAATGAACCTTCCCTGCCAGATAGTAATTACCGATACCAGGCAGGGTCAAACCGTTTGTTCCTGCAAGCATGAGCGAACCGCCTGTGTCGCGGTGTTTGACGATATAATCCACTACAGCAGCTGCGCCGTTGTATCGCACGCCCGGTTGGTCGTGATACTCCACGCGGATAATATCTTTCGGATTGATGGCTTTCACATCTGATGTGCTTGCCTCTATTCCGTTGATGCGCAGTTGCACACTCTCGTCAGAAAGAGTTTTGACGGAGTTGTCAATCGGGCTAATCACGATACGCGGAATTTGTAAGTTCTGTAGCAGGGAAACGCCATCTGAGGAAGCCTGCATCTGCTCTTTGGATGGTAGCAAAATCTGCCGATCCACTTTCTGAATAATGGCTTGGCTTTCCACAACCACTTCGCCCAATTCCGTTGCGCCTTCTTGCATTTGTATCGTGCCTATATGCGTATTGTCGTTCACGGTAAGAGCCATGCGGATTGTTTCATAACCAATATAGGAAAGTTCAAGAATATAATCGCCCTTCTCGGCATTCAGCGTGAATTTGCCGTTGTTGTCAGTGGTGGTACCGGCAACCTGACCGCTATTATTGCTTAGCGTCACATTGACACCAATTAGTTTGGAGTTGTCTGTCCTGTCTATTACGGTTCCATTCACTTTGTTTTGGGCATACGACACCCCTGCACTGACGATTGCCAGTGCTACAAATAGCACACGTGTTTTCATGTTACACTATGTTTTAGGGAGTGTTATTTGTCTTTGAGCAAGATTACCACCGAGCAATCTTCCTCACGGATGTTGCAGATAATGAACTCGTTGGGATCGGCGTTCTCGTTGTGCAAGAATGTTGCATCGTTGCCGTCAGCCGAATGGGACTGCATCAGTAGTTCGTAGTCCTTATCTTTTGCCAACTTCTGAATATCGTTGTAAAGTACCTGCTTCTTGTTGCCTTTGGCAGTAATGATGATCATTCGGTTATAGTTGGCGAACTTGCTGAGGTCAGTGCCTTGCGTGTTCGCTTCATCGACAACCACTTGACCGCCTGTCGCGATAGACAAACCGGCACTGAACATGGCTTGGTTGATGCAAACGTATTCCACGCCTTCCATTTTGGCGTACTTCTCAAATATCTTATTTTGGGCTTGTGCAGCGATGCCGCAAAGGGCGATGACTGCTACTAAAAGAATTCGTTTCATAATTTCTACTATTTATTGGTTAATATACGGTTGAATTTTGCCTAATGTCTCATTGATGTCGTTCACTTGCTCGGTTGCAATCATCGTTGAGCGCAAGAACGGAGCCGTTGAACGATTGATGATGTCATTGGCATAGAAAATCGCGTCCGCAGCTTCTTCCGGTGTGCTACATGTATCGCGGAATGGGTCTGTTGCTAATGTCCGCTGCTGATGCACGAACATGCCGCCACCTATCGCGAGAAGAATAGCCACCGTTGCCGCTACGCGATACCACATCTTCGGAGGTGTTTTCAAACGGAAGATCACACCTTTGCGCTGTTTGTCTTCCGGGATAAGCGGTTGTATCTTCGTTTGCCCGAGGTTGTTCACAAAAGCGGTGATTTCCTCGGCTATGTCTTGCGGCATCTCTTGGTCGGATGTCTGTGCAAGCAATAGGAAGAGTTGCTTGTCTTGCTGCAAATCTTCCGGCACATCCTCACGACGGAAGAAATCAGCCAGCAGCCTTTCTTCTTCCGGTGTCGTTTGCCCCTCGTAGAAACGAGCGAGTAACGATTTGATTTGTTCTATGTTCATATCGTATGTCATAGTTTTGCAGTCAGTTCTTTTAATGTTTTTCTTGCTCTCGATAGCAAGGTGTAAATGTTTTCGCGACTGAAATGGGTCAGTTCTTGTATCTGTTCGATCTCCAGTCCGTCAATGGTGCGTAACCGTAAAATAATTTGTTGGTCGCTTGGCAGTTTGTCAATCAGTTGTATTACTGCGTTGAGGTCACTTGCCGCTTCAATCTGATTTTCGGTGTTGTGGTCTAAAAGCGTCTCAAGGGTTTCGTCATCTGCTTGTGCACTTCTGGACTTGAGACGGTCAAGGCAGTTGTTCCGCACCATCGTTAAAACAAACGGAAGTGGTGGTTTGTCGGGTTCTATCGTGTCCCGTTTGACCCATAACTCGGAGTACACATCTTGCACGCAGTCTCGCGCCTCGTCACGGTTACGGAGCAAGTTGTATGCAAGCGCATACATCTTTCCGCTAAACGGTAAATATATTTGCGTAAACTGCTCGTGCGTCATAGAAACTTAGGACTACTTGTGCGCCTTGTACGGTTTTTATTGATTTTAGTTTTGTTATTGTATTATTTTGCCCTCAAATCATGTGCCATTTGCCACTATTTGTAAAGGCTTTCTATATGTAATACGATTTTCCCGCCCAAATCTTACAACCGCACTTCATTTTTTTTTCCGAAAAACTGCACAAAGGTACAATAATTTTTCGAGATAAGCAAATAATGTTTTGATTTTGCAAGTGAAATGAATTGATTTTTGCGTTGTATTCAGCCTTTGCCCTGCATTTCCGTCTAAATCGGAATATTTATTTCTTATCTCGCTTCGTTCGAACGATTATTACTCCGCCACTTCGCTCTGTCGATTATTTTAAGAAAATCTTGCCTATGTTAAAAAAATATCGTAACTTGGTGTTGATGCATACGTGAACATCATTAAACTATTACACGCGTCCCACAGAGCGTTCTCCAGAAAACGGGAGAAAGTCCGTGACCGCTCCGCCTAAGAGGGCAATTACGCGGCTCCCCATGCCGCATACTACGCAATAGGCAAACATTTTTTGAAAAGTAGCTACCTGTGAACCGGTTTCTCTCCGCAACCCACAAAACACGCAGACCTTTCTCCAAATCTGCAAAAAAAACGTAGATTTGGCTGAATGTGCGCATGAAAACTAAGCGATTTTTAGCCAAATCTTAAAAAAATGCGCGATTTGGTTGCGTATATCATTTTTTTTTCGTACCTTTGCACCCGAAAATTAAAATGTACCACACATTATGTTTGGCAGAGAGGAAGAAAAACGAGTATTACTATCGCTGTTAGAGAGCGATAAATCCGAGTTTGTAGCAGTCTATGGACGTCGCCGTGTCGGGAAAACGTATCTTGTGCGTGAGACGTTCAACTACAATTTTGCCTTCCAACACACGGGCTTGCAAGATGCTACTATCCGGGAGCAATTAGAGGAATTTGCTAATTCTTTGATTATTGCAGGCATGAAAAAGGTAAAACGCCCTTCAAACTGGTCGCAGGCGTTCTTTATGTTAGGCCAGCACTTAAGTACGCTGCCGGAAGGAAAGAAAGTAATCTTTATTGATGAACTTCCTTGGTTGGACACTCCTAACTCTAAATTTGTTTCAGCACTTGATCATTTTTGGAATGGATGGGCGACAGCTCGAAAGGATATTGTTTTGGTGGTATGCGGAAGTGCAACTTCTTGGATCATAGACAAAATCGTTATGAACTATGGCGGTTTGCATAATCGCTTGACGGAACAAATCTATTTACGTCCGTTCACACTGCACGAGTGTGAGCAATATGCGACGGAGCGCAATTTGGGTATGAGTCGCCGCAATATCCTGGAGACATATATGATTCTTGGCGGTATCCCTTTCTACTGGGATATGATTCGTAAAGATTTATCTTGGGCGCAAAATATCGACCGTATGTTCTTCTATCCCAATGGCAAGATGCGGAATGAGTTTGAGGCACTATATAAATCGCTTTTTCGTTCACCCAAAACTTATATTGATGTCGTCTCAGTTCTTGGCACAAAGAAAGTCGGCATGACACGAAATGAGTTAATGGCTGCGCTTGGAGAAGAGAGTGGTGGTACACTGACAAAGACTCTTCGTGAACTGGAGCAATGTGGGTTTATTCGTTCATATAACTCCATTGGGAAAACCAAGAAAGAAACTATCTACCAATTGATAGACAATTTCACCTTGTTCTATTTTAAATTCATGGCAGACGGTACTATCAATGAGAAAGATTATTGGTCACGTACGATATCAAAGCCAATCTACAACGCATGGAGCGGATTGGCATTTGAGCGCGTATGTTTCCAACATATTGACCAAATCAAGCGTGCTTTGGGTATATCTGGTATTATAAGCAATGTTTATTCGTGGGTATATATCCCGAGAACTCCAGACGAAAAGGGTGCGCAGATTGATATGCTTATTGACCGTGACGATAATGTCATTAATCTGTGTGAAATGAAGTTCTCCCAAGGCGAGTATGAACTGACCGAGAAATACGATTTGGAGTTACGTAACAAAATAGGCACCTTCCAAGCGAAAACCAAAACGCGCAAAGGTGTAAGCCTTGTGATGATTACGTCCTATGGCCTCAAGCAAAACGCGTGGGCAAACGGCATTAACTCCCAAATCACAATGGACGACTTATTTAAAGAAAGATAAAATCATGTGCAAAAAGTAGTAGTGCTGATCTAGAATAAATTAGATAAAACTTCACTCTTATGCGTGGACTACTCTCCAAATCTAAAAAAAAACGCAGATTTGGCTGAATTTGTTTGCATATATCAAAAAAAAGTAGTACCTTTGCAGCCGATAAACGATTATAAATATGGATACTAAAATAGAATTACCTCATAATCAATTGATTCTTAATACCGGTGAACATCACACCGGTATTATTTTTGCCCCGTTTGGAAATGAAGTGCCTTCGGATTATTCGGCTCCCAGACACGCGCCGATCAGTAGTAGCGGGAGCGGTTGGATTGCCCGACCGGATGCCGGAGGAACCGTTTTATCAAAAGATGCTGCAGCACCCATTGGCGACCCTAATATACTCGCTTTTTTTGCACTCATCTATATGGGTGTCAAAAAGTGTTTTTGTTTACTTATCGTGCTGTTTTTCAGCACCATGCAGATCGGCGCACAAGTAAGCGAATTATCCATCAGTAAAGCCGTTAGCGGAGAAGAAGTGACGATTAACCCGACAATTACCTCTGTACCTTATGCAAATGCCAGTATATGTTGGGGGTTATATTACGATAGTTCTTGCGACAATAGTGTGGAAGGTATCAGTTTTTACGGCGTACCGTCAACAGGAGTGAACGCTGTGGGATTTATTGCTCCGGCGAACGCAGGCACGTATTTCTTGAAAACCAGCATCCAAGCCGCGTATGTCTGCGGTGGATTGGTGGATAGCGAAGTGATTACACCGATAGCTATCTATCCGGCGGATGCAGACATCGTGTTGTTACGCGATGCACAAAGCACAGCCGTGCAGGTTGATGTGACGGACAGAGTCAGCAAAGCATATGGTGTTATGCGATTCCGGAAAACGGTGCTTAACAACGCAGCTGTAAGTGCATTCGAGCGGTATAACTATTTTATTTCATTTCCGTTTGACGTGAAGATAGGCGATATTTACGGAATAGGTACTGTCGGTACCGACTGGCGAATCTTATATTACGACGGTTTGGGTCGTGCACAAGAAGGGTTCTTTGCCGAACGAACGGATAACTGGGTTATGTTCGACGATACAGATGATGTACTGCAAGCAGGAGAAGGTTATTTGTTGCAACTGAATACCGAAAGCATGGCCGAAGAAAATACGGCTATTTGGAGGAATGGAGCTGATATAGTTTCGCTTTTCTTCCCCGCCGTATCTACCATCACCGAGATGGAAACAGAGAATGTGACCATACCTGCACTGAGTAGCGATTATGCCTGTACCATCGACTTATCCGCCAGCTTAGGTGACAAAGCAGACCGGCGGGTGAAAGACAGTTATTGGCGCTGTATCGGTGTGCCGAGTTTCAGTAGTCCAAGCGGTGTAACCAATTTAGATTATTTCTATCAATGGAACACGGCAGATAATAGTCTGACTGTAAAATCTTCTGATAAATTTACGTTCCTGCCCACCCATGCGTATTTGGTGCAGAATGGTGCTTCGTTCACTTGGTTAAACGCCCTGCGTCCGGCAAGCATCGTGGCACGACAGAAGGATACACAGATGCAGGAATGGCAGTTGGAGATTTGGCAAGGAGATACCGAGCATGACAGGGCATTTGTACGTTTAACGGACGAAGCTGATGTAACAAATAATTTTGATTTCGGACACGACCTGAGTAAAGAACTGAACCCCGGCAAAGCAAATATCTATACGCTGGTAGGATATGAACGCTTGGCAGCAAATGTATTACCGGAAACGGTGCAAAATATACCGGTGGGAATACAAATTGCTCAAAGCGGAGAGTATCGTATAACACTGAATAAAGGTGCATGGTTAGTGGATAGTCAGACGGGCGTTCGTTCGCAAGACTATACCGTGTATCTCAACGCAGGTACATACGAAGGACGGTTCTCTATCGCGATAGGTGATGCCATTCCTACCGGCTTTGATCCTCAAGAAAGAACGTCGGAAAATATCCGAAAAGTGCTCTTCAATGGAATTTTATACATTGAAAAGGACGGTAAAAAGTACATAATCCTTTAAAAAACAACGCAGTCTGCATTATAAAACTGCCAAAATGGCAGTCGGTATGCCTTTGGCATAGAAATTGACGAAGGCAAAGTGTAAAACTATGCTATTTAGAAAAAGACATATGAGTAAGAAAGAGAAGAAAATAAATGATGAAATGAGCGCACAAGAAGTGCTCAATGATGAGCCGATGGTTCCGAATGAGGAGAGTCAAGAGCCGAGAGCCGAGAGCCAAGAGTCTCCGGAGAGTGAGATCGAGGCGCTCAAGGCACGGATTGCGGAACTGGAGGACAAGAACCTAAGGATGATGGCGGAGTTTGACAACTACCGTCGCCGTACCAACAAGGAGAAGTTAGACCTTATGGCTACCGCCGGAGAGCGTATCTTCACGGAGATGCTGCCGTTAGTAGATGACTTCGAGCGGGCGTTAGCCGCTATCGATGATGAAGGAGTGCGCCTGATCTATAACAAGTTCATTGCCTTCCTCAATAAGAACGACGTGCATGCCATCGAGACGGAGGGCGTGGACTTCAACACGGACGAGCACGAGGCCGTAACGACCTTTGCCGCCGGAGAGGAGAAGAAAGGCAAGGTGATCGACTGCACGCAGAAGGGATACAAACTCGGCGAAAAAGTAATACGATTTGCGAAAGTCGTTGTCGGAGAGTAAATTTAAGCCATCAGCTATCAGCCGTCAGCCGTCAGAAAAAAACTGAATACTGAATGCTGAAAACTGAAAGCCCAAATAAATTGAATTATGGCAGAAAAGAGAGATTATTATGAAGTGCTGGAGGTGCCGAAGACGGCATCTGCAGAAGAGATAAAGAAGGCTTACCGCAAGAAAGCCATCCAGTATCACCCGGACAAGAACCCGGGCGATAAGGCGGCGGAAGAGAAATTCAAAGAAGCGGCGGAGGCCTATGAGGTGCTGTCGGATCCTCAGAAACGTCAGCGCTACGATCAGTTCGGTCACGCCGGCATGAACGGAATGGGCGGATTCTCCGGTGGCGGTATGTCGATGGAGGATATCTTCCAACATTTCGGAGATATTTTCCAAGGAGCCGGAATCGACCTGGAGGACTTAGGCAGTTTCTTCGGTGGCGGTGGTCGCAGTAGAGGCGGTCAGCGTGTTCGCCGAGGCAGCGACATGCGTATCAAAGTGAAGCTGACGCTGGAAGAGATCGCGAAGGGTTGCGAAAAGAAAGTGAAGGTGCACAAGCTCGTGGAGTGCAAGGACTGCCATGGCACGGGAAGTAAAGACGGAGCGACGGAGACCTGTCCGACGTGTAAGGGTGCCGGCAGGGTCGTTCGCCAGCAACGCGGTATCTTCGGCATGATGCAGGTGCAGACCGAATGCACCACCTGTCACGGCGAAGGCAAGATCGTGAAGAACCAATGTCCGAAATGCGGCGGTGAAGGAGTGGTGCGTGACGACGAGATCATCACGATCACGATTCCTGCCGGTGTATCGGGCGGTATGCAGTTGACGGTTCCGGGTAAAGGCAATGCCGCACCGCACTGCGGTGTGCCGGGTGACCTGTTGGTGCTGATCGAAGAGGAGGAGAATCCGAACTTCATCCGTCAGGACAGCGACTTGATCTATAACCTGCTGTTGGATGTTCCGACGGCTATCTTAGGCGGTCAGGTGCAGATCCCGACGCTGACGGGGGATGTGAAGATCACCATCACACCGGGTACGCAACCGGGTAAGGTGCTGCGGATGCGCGGCAAGGGTTTACCGCGAATCGACCAGTACGGCCGTAACTACGGGGTGGGAGACCTGCTGATTAACGTAGGCGTCTATATCCCCGAGAACCTGAACAAGGACGAGAAGAAGTTGATCGAGCAGTTGCAAGACAGTCCGAATATCGCACCGGGTTCGAGTCAAAAGAAGAGTTTCTTCCAAAACCTGTTCGGTTGCCGATGAGTCCGTTGCTTCCCCTCGTCATAGGCATCGATACGATCGCCAGTTCGTTTTTTGGTCAGTGGTATCAAACCACTGACCTTGCTCATTATTTGGATAACGGGTCCGCATACACGGTATATGAAGCGGAGACGACGGGAGAATGGAATCTGAATAACCGGTTGGTGTTCTCGATAGCCGGCAACTCGTTCCGGCAGAACAAATACCACCTCAACGGCATGCGTATCGACAGCCGGACGATGCCGGGCAACATGCTGCTGCATACCCAGATGGATCGCACGCGTCTGGCGCTGGACTACCATGACGGGGAACTGTTTTTTGAAGACGACTCGGTGCAGGCGCAGACGCTTCGTCTGACGGGCAATATCGGTAACTTAGGCGGAATCAGTCCCGGTACGAGGCAGTTGATTAACCTCTTCCACTCGTCCGGCGAAGAGCGCACGATGGATAACCGACCGGTGGAGATGCGTAACCATACCGTAGGGGCCGGCACGGTGGATGCTACGTTTGCGATCAAGGGGCATTACCAGCATGTGTACGGGTATTATTCCAAGCGGAAGGTGACGGCCTTTGACCACACGGGTATCAGCGGCATGTACGATGCGGATAATTTCAGGGCACAGCTTGATGGCGAAATTCCTTTAAGCCGTCAGCATTCAGCTATCAGCCATCAGCTTCACTATTTTGCCGTGGTGAACGGTCGCACGGATTACGGGTCGGAATTCTATTACAATGCCAATGAGGTGGCGAAGCAGTTAAGCGGTCAAGCCGGTCTGTATCACACCCGTCGTTTTGCGAACAAGGGTACCTTGGTGACGGGTTTGAGTTACGAGATCAATGCGCTGCGGCACGACAGTATCTGTTTTGCACGTAACCTGTTGGATCAGGACGGCGAAGCGTTTGAACCCTGGTACGCTGACGGACGGTTGCACAGCGTGAACCTGAGTGTGCAGTATGACCAACCGTTGTTACCGTGGTTACGGCTTCATGCGGAGGGGTATAACTCGGTGCTGCATTTCAAACCCACCACGGCGAACTGGTCCAATGCGATCTATATGCAGTCGATTGCAGACTCTGTGCCTACGGGACTCTATACTTACTACTGGCAGAGCGCACCTTTCACGGCAGGGATATTGGAGAATGAAGTGACGGTGAATGGAGAATGGGCTACGGATTACGGGTTACGGGTATTTGGTCATGCGGGTGTGTCGTTGGACGGTGTGGTGTTAGGCAATGGACGAACGGTGATCAGTCCGAATATATTAGCGAAGGTGGGGTTGACGTACCAGCCGGTATGGTGGTTCGGTTTCGGTGTTTCGGTCAGTCACCACCGGATGAGTTACACCTGGAACGAGGTGCAGTATCTCAGTTCGGAATATCTGAACGGCGAAAGGCGAACGGCGAATGGCGAAAGTGTCGGAGATACCGGTGGAGCATACCACACGCCCGATAAGACGCTATGGCGGAAACAACCATCGTATGCGGTGCTGGATATGCCGATACGGTTCACGTTCGGTAAGAGCAGGGCACATGAGTTCGCCTTACTCAACTCCATCCGCAAGTATTATAACCTGTGGTTCACGGACTCGACGATGACGGTGACGACGCAACCCTTAGACCTGATGTCTTCGCGCGTAGGCGCGCGTACTCCTTATTATATGTCGAACACGGTGCAATATACGTACCGGGGCAGGAAATGGTACGTGATGGCCAGTTGGCAGAGTTACCTCATGGCCGGTTTGAGTACCTTAGGCAATGGACCGCTGCATAATAACATCGGTTCGTTATCCGAGACTTCGGCGTATGCGGAGACCTACCGGGCACTGAGCGAAGGGGATAAACCGTATCAGGGAAACAGCCGGTTGAACCAGGACAAGTCGTTTATCCTTCGTCTGCAGGTGACCTACAATGCCTGCAAGTATTTCTCCATCGGTCTGAACGGTAAGTTCAAAGACGGTCAGGCCTTTACCACGTTCACCGCTGTACCGAAGACGGAGGACGGTAAGACCGAAGTGACGCTTATTCCGTCGGATGCACGCGGCATCAACATGGCCAATAACGCATTCGGTAAACGGAAAGATGCGTTTTTCAATATCGAGTTACGAGCCACCGGTCGATGGTGGGTGAACGAAGTGCCGATGAGTGTGGAGGTGCTGTGCTACAATATGTATGACTTCGGAACGGCACTGACGGAATATACGTTTGACAACTATGACCACCCGACCTATCCGCATTGGACGGTGGACCGGGGAATAAAGTCCATGAAGGACAGCCGAACGTCGATGAGTCTGTGTATTCCGAGAGGACTACTCGTCACGTTCCGAGTCGGACTGGAGAAGGATCAGCACCATGCCCACCGCCCATAAGGCGATGCCGCAGAACTTACCGAACATACAGTCGGTGAACATATTGAGTAGAAAAAGAGTCGTAAAGAGGATGGCGGTCTGCCGTCCTTTTTTTCGTGCACACAGTGGCACGGAGAGCCAGGCGATGAGGAACAGAATCAAACCCGGAATACCGATCTCCATGAGTTCTTCCAGATACTGGTTATGGGCATGAAATGCTTTCCGGGAGTAGTACTCAAACCCTGCCTCGGCATATTGTTGCGACAGATAAGCGGCACTCTGTCCGGCTCCTAAACCGTGGGCGAGATAGTCGGAAGGATGTTGCAGCGCCGCACCCCAGATATTATACCGGATGTCATGGTTATAACTCATGTCTCGCATCTCGGTGATGTCACTGATGTGCACGGATTGCATACGGGGATGGTTGGCAAGCAGGGCTATTCCCAAAGCCACACCGGCCAGTGCAATACTCGTTCCATAGACCCGGCGATGTTTAAGCGGAAGGCAGAAGATAGCACCGATGGCAATCAGCGCCACGGCGGTGAGGATGGATTGCCGGGAAGTGGTGAGCGGAATGGAAGACAGCATGACGAGCAGGGTGGGGATCAGCACTTTCAGCCGATGGCGATACAACCGGAAGGCGATGATGGCACCGAAGAGTTCGATGCTGCACAGGAAGAGCCGGTGCTTAAAATGGGAGATGTTCTCGGAGAAGAACGTCCACCAGTCCGGATGTTGGATCCAATTGTCCTGCAACGCCCAATGCGGCACGAGCTCCGGATGCAGATAGAGGGCGGTCATCCACAGGAGCCAGATAGGGATAGCAGCGACGCAGGAGAAGACGAGTGTCTTACCGATGGTAGTCCATTGGTACTGCTCGTTCACTCCCCATAGTCCGACGGGGATAAGCAGTCCGAAGGTCATATACCGCTCCATCTGCCAAGCCCATGCAGCACTGTCGGAAGCCCAAAGACCGGAGAGGAGTTTGAAACCGAACCAAGCGCCAAAGAGAATAAAGGGGATTCGGTTACTGGTTACGGGTAACGGGTTACGGAGCCAGCGGAACTCGAGGAACCAGGTGATGATCCACAGCACTGCCGCCCAACGCAGGAAGAGTTGGGGGAAAGGCAGCAGGGCCACCACTGCCAGGAAGAGTCCGTAGTTAATACGGCCCATGATGTGTCTATACCGATTCATAGCCTTGTTGCAGTTGTTTGAGTCCCTGTTCACCTATGCGTGTCAACCGCTCAAAAGGATCTCCCGCCACGTGCTTGCGCCAACGGATGCGGTTGAGGTCAATGATCTGAATATGCGTACCGTCCTCATTAAACAGGATGTTTCCTTGCGAGTAATCCCGATGCCGGCAACCGTCTTGCCTTAGTTGCGCCGTGAACCGGCCGATGGCAAAGAGTATCTCATCCCGTTGGGGGAAATGCGGATCATCGATCAGTTCCTTGAAGGTATGGGTGCAGGAGGATAACTCACAAGCGTACCAGCTCTGCCGTAACACACCGCAGACGCGTATTTCTTTGTAGGCAATAGGCCGAGGTGTCCGGTCTTGCAACCGCAACGCATTCTCATAACTGCGTCGGGCTTTGCTCGTTCCGAACCATCCGTACCAGATACCTCTCAGGATATTGGGCGTGCGGAACTGTTTGACGACTACCCCTTGGGTCAACCGCAATATGTTCCGTCTCGCATCGATGATCTCGCCTTCGTTCCAGCGGTCAAACGTACCCACCTGACGTACCGAACGGAAGAAGTTGAGAAACTTACTCCAGGAACGATGGTAATGCAACGGTCCACCTAAATAGCGCTGCATATATTCCGGATGCCGACGATTGATGGCATCGACGATGAGGCGTTTTTGTGCTTTGGCCGTGCGCCGTCTGGACTGCGCTTGCACCCGGTAGTACAAACCTGTTTCCGGTAGACGGATGTAGCTGCCACCGAGTGACATGATGCTTAACCAGAAATCCCAGTCTTCCCGGTAGATCTCCTCTTCGCAGAAACCGCCTACGCGTTGCCAATCGGCTTTGCGGAAGAGGGAAGATATGTGGATCATGTTCTTGCGTGCCAGTATGGCAGGACTGTATGCCGGCAGTTTCCATATGCCATGCTTATCTCCGATAAACTCCGCCTGGCATCCTACGACGCGTACGTCGGGCGTCATGGCCTTGACCGCATGTTCGATGTAGGTAGGACCGATGCGATCATCGGCGTCCAGCGGTAAGATATACTCGCCTTGTGCTTTTTGGATGGCCTTATTTCGGGCGGCACTGACACCGGCATTGGTTTGATGGAACACCTTCACTTCGGCATGGGTAGCCGCAAACGCTTTCGCTTCCGCAAAGGATGTGTCGGTGCTTCCGTCATCGACGACGATCACTTCGATCGGCCGGTAGGACGATTCGACGGCACTATTGAGGCACGCCCGGATGAAGGGTGCGGCATTGTACAGGGGCACTATGACGGAGACAAGCGGTTTCATATCTTATCGCGACCTTGGGTCAGTTTTCGCCAGTAGTATAAGAGCGGATTCGTATATTTGAGTTGTTTCCACGGGCGGCTGGAATGGGGATAATGCCGAACCGGCGTGTCGGTGCACAGGATGTTGCGGAATCCGCTTTGCCGGGAGAGTTTGGATATCGTTACGTCGAACCAGTCTTTGGTAGGATCTAAACTGTTAAAATCCACGGTTTCCAGCATAGGTTCCGTCATCAGTGTGCAGCAGAAAGAGAGGCGTTTATGCGTTTCAATCGCTCCTTTGGCATACCGCCGAGCGTACGCATAGGGGAAATTGATCGCACCCTCTTCGTTCGTAGTCACCGCCGCCACCATGCCCACTTTCGCCTTTCGCCCTTCGTCCATTAACCGATCGATGGTATCGGGTTGCACAACGACGTCACTCTCCACAATGAGTAGCGGTGCATGGGTGTCTAATGCCCGTTGCCGCATGGTCTGCAACAGCAGCAAGTAGTTAGGCGAAGGATGATCGGTGAGGTCGGCCACATCGATGCAGTCGAAATGCAGTTCCTCCGCTAAGGCATGCAGACGAGCGGTGTTCTGAGTGGTGGAGTTGTCATTCCAGATCGTTACGGTATGACCCTCCAATGCACGCAAAGCCATCTCCGCCGTCTCGATGGAGTCCTTCACCGGCACGATAATATTTACCATTTGATCATTTACCATGTACCATTTACCATTTACCAATTTCCAATATCCAATCGTTTACTAATCGTTATCTGTGCACCGAACGAGTTTCCGAATTGCGTACCTATATCGGCGGCTAAACGGACACCGAAATCCAGTCCCCAGGCTTGCTCCACATGTTTGTTCACTTCTAGCAGCAGGGCGGTGTTGGTACTCAGTACCTGCCGGGAAGTGGGATCATTACCGTAGTTGCGTGCATAGGAGGCTTTGATGCGGTATTGATAACCGTAGATGTCTCCCCGAATGCCGAGATGGTGCACCCGTACCCGGCTGTTGAGGGTATGGATGGTGCCGTCGGTGTTATAGACGGGAGAGGTGATGAACGGTGTTCCCATGGAGCGGTAGAAATAGTTCCAACCGTTTTTGAAAACGCTGTTCTGATAATAGCTGTCATTGCCGGCATAACACAACCCATCCCGGTCATGCCACGGTCCGCTTTGGTCGGTGGTGTTCAAAAACTCATAGGTGAATCCTTGGATGAATGGCCAGCGTGTCTGTTTGAAACCAATCCCCCACAGTCCGTCAGCGATATTCTGTCCGTTTCCGATGAAAGCGAAGTTATCTTCAAAGAAATTCTGCCAGTACGCATTGATTTCCCATCCTTTCCCTTTACCTGTCACCATCAGTTGCTGCGACCCTACATGGTTTCCCTGTGCATTGAGCTGGTCATTCGCCATGACTCCACCGGCATGGGCCATGAGCACATTGCGGAAGGCTTCCCATCCGCTGCCTATATCGCCATAAACAGGACTGATGCCACCCCATTGGGCTGCATGATGAAACTCATAGGAGATGTTCACCGGTAGTCGTCCACCGAACCGCACGGCAGCGAACTTATGATGGATGAAGCTATGCTTCATATAGATGTTATCCGCCATCCAGGCATGGGTGATGCCGCCTTTGATCTCAAAATAGCCGTAACAACCGGGGAAGGGCACGTAACGGTCGATACCTATCGTGATACGCGGCAGGGGATGACTGTTTCCGGAGAAGATCATCGATCCCATACTGAGCGCCGTGTCCTGCGTCTCGTAGATAAGGGGTCGGATGCCGGCGGTGAAGTCAAAGATATACAGCCGCAGATGGGCGTAGAGTTGATTGAAATAACCGGTGCCTTTGGCCGGATATTCTACCCGTCCGGTGAGTTGCACCGCAAAGTCATAATCCCACCAGCGGTTCGGATGCACGGCTTCTTTGTAGATGCCTGCGGTGATGTTTCCGCTGAACGGAGCGGTGCTGATGTCACCGTGGGTGTTGCTCACTAGCCAGAACGGCGCATAGGTGCCGGACGAAGCGACGGCACTGATACCGAAGTATCCCCGTACCGTGTCCTGACCGGCCGGTACGCTGTCCCGGATGGCGGTAGGCCACCAGTCCCAACTCAATCGACGCGCCTGTGCGCTGAGGCTGAGTAGTAACAATCCTATGACAAGCAGTTTATTCTTCAAAATAATACAGTTCGTTTTGCACTTTCCATTCATCGGTCTCGCCTAAACCGAAATAGATACGATTACCGGACGTGAAACAGAGATGGTTCATCAGTCCCTGCGGCATGATGGCTACGTATTGCCAGGAGTCGGAGGAAGGGTCATACCGCCGGATGTCTTGCAGCACTTCGCCCGTGGTGTTGACCCCTCCGTAATGGAGTCCGCCGCAGAGGTAGATATAGTCATTGGTAGCCGCTGAAGCAGCCAGTGTCCGTGTGCGACCGGGTACGGGAGTGCGTTTCTCCCAATGGGTGCCGTCTACCAGTTCCGCCCACCAGTCGAGACTGTACCGATAGTATCCTGTGCCCATGAAATGGCGGTGTTGACAAGTGGTTCCGGTGCCTCCGAACGAACGGGTGGGGTAACCGTGGAAGGAGACGTTGACGTCGATGGAGTCCCAGCGGTCGGTAGCGATATCATAGCGGAAGAAATCCCGGCGGTACTGGTAACAAAAACCGTAACCGACATACAGTTCGCCGGTGCCTGTAAATGCCGTCGCACGGTCCGTGTAGCGGTTGGGATAGGGGGCTAAGGCTTTCCATGTGTCGGTGGAAGGCGTATATTCCCACCAGTCTTGGAAGAAGGAGGTGTCGTTCTTATAGGTGCCGTTAAAACCGAGACCGATATACACTTTACCTTCCAGCACACAAGCCGTAGCATTGACACGTGGGGACAGCGGTGTGGCACCTAAAGCGGTCCAAGAGTCCGTTACCGGATCGTATTGCCAGAGGTCATTTTGGGCAATGTTACTGCTGTCCCTACCGGCGAAGACATAGGCCCGGTTGTTGACCACAAAAGCGGTGGCACAGGCACGTGCCGAAGGCATGGACGCACAACGATGGAGAGTCACATCCAAGTCAGGTTGGGCACTGCAGGCCACGAACAAAAGCACTATGAGCAAATATCCTAATTTTCGCATGGCAGGGTCAGTTCGTTATGCATCACGCGGTGGATGTACTGTTGAATATACGCTTTCAGATAATCCGTCATGGGACGAATCTGCAGGGTGTCGATCTGATCGGCGATATTGTTCTTTAAGCACCGGTCGGATTGGAAGTTATATGCACCGATGAGTTGGTTTCCGTCATATTGCAGCAGCAGCGAATCGGAGAAGATCTGAAAGACCGTCGCATTATAATTGACGGCATAAGGATGGGTCTTGGTAGCCGTTAATGCATCTTCGCCAAAGGCGATGTAGGGCGCGTCGTAACCGATATAGTTCAGTACCGATGGCATAATATCCGTTTGGCAGATGACGGTGTTGGTCGTTGCCGGCAGACCCTGCGGATGATAGAAAGCGATGGGTATCTCAAAGAGTCCTTTGGCATTACTGTATTCCGGCATCGCACTCTCGTTGGTATGATCGGCGGTGAGCACAAATAGGGTATGGTCAAACCAAGGTTTGGTACGGATGGAGTCAAAGAACGTACGCAAGGCATGGTCGGTGTAACCGATCGTCTGATGGATGGGCAGGTTTCCTTTCGGGAACGAGTCTCTGTACGCCGCCGGCACTTTAAACGGATGATGACTGGAAGCAGTGAAGACGGCGGTCATGAAGGGTTGAGGCAGGGTGTCCATGATGCGTGCGTAGTATTGCAAGAAGGGTTCATCCCAGATCGCCCAAGTACCGTCAAAAGCATCCGGACCGTCGTATTCGTCTTTGCCATAGTAGTTCTCAAAACCGGCACTGCGTGCGTAGGCTTGAAAACCCATACTGCCGTTCGGTGCCCCATGAAAGAACGCCGTGCGATAGCCTTTCTGCCGAACGCAATCTGCGATAGAAGAGACGGCGTTGGTCGAATAGGGCGTGACGATATAGGACTCGATTAACATGGGGATGGAGGATAAGATCGACGGCATGGCGTCAATGCTCTTCCGCCCGGAAGCGAAGGAATAAGGGTAGGTGACGGAGTGTGCTAACAACGAGTCCAGGAAAGGTGTGTAACCGGTGTAACCGGGGATGTCCCGGTTGTAAAAACCGATATATTCCTTATTAAACGACTCGAGGATGAGCACCACGATATTATCCGTGACGGGTGTCGTGACTACCGGTGAATGTACCGGATTCATATGCTGCGGCAGTTCGTCATCTGTAAAATAATGCTTCTCTTCAAACCGTGCCGGTACGATGGATTGGATCATGGTGAACGGGGTGTTGAGCACGAGGGCGCATTCCCGTGGGGTATTGACGTACTGCATGGCATTGCTGATGGTGATAGGTCGCGTATATCGGCCAAAACCACCACGGATACCGATGACGGAGAAATAGACAAAGAGGATAAGGATCACACTCTCCCGGGTGTAATACACCCAGGCGCGGATGGGGGTGAGTGTGTACCGGCGGCGGGTACCGAGGATAAGCAGGGTGATGACCAGAATGAGGATCAACACTAAGTACCAATAATGAGCGATACTCTCGCCGATGATACTGCCTAAGTTGGTGTCGTTTCCGAATTCCTGAAAGAAGGTACAGGTGGTGCGGCGGTCGGTGAACGGAATGTAACCGATATCGATAGTATTGATGAATAGACCGATGCTGTTGGGAATCCAGAAGAGCCACGGAAGGGTCTTTTGAAAACGGGGATGCTGCCGCCAGTGGTTCGGTAGGGGACAAAGGGCTGCAAGGATATAGAGAGAACTGAGATAGAGGATGGCAGACAGGTCAAAGCGCATGCCGCCACGCAGCATCTCCATCAGATGTCCAAAACTGACATCGGGAAACATCGTGCGGTCGATGAAGAAACAGCATAGACGCAGGAAGGTGTACAGCGCCATCACCAGCAAGATGTTGGTGACAACGACTGTAAGCGGATGTTTCCAGAATGATTTTGTCATTAGCTTTCGACTCTTGTCTTGCGTTTGAGTTCAAAGTCACGTCCTAAGTAGTTCTGCCGCACCACAGGGTTGGCAGCCAGTTCTTCGGGGGTACCGTGGAAGAGGATCTTGCCTTCAAAAAGCAGGTAGGCGCGGTCGGTGATCATCAGCGTCTCATCGACGTTATGGTCGGTGATGAGGATACCGATGTTCTTGTCCTTGAGTCGCCATACCACATCTTGAATCTCCTGCACAGCAATCGGATCGACACCGGCAAAAGGTTCATCGAGCATGACGAATTTGGGTTCAATGGCCAGACAGCGGGCTATCTCCGTGCGACGGCGTTCTCCACCGCTGAGGCGGTCACCTAAGTTATGACGCACATGGGAAAGGTTAAACTCCTTGATGAGTTGTTCCAGTTTCTCTTTCTGGTACTCCTTGGTGAAAGAAGTCAGTTCCAGCACGGCACGGATGTTATCCTCCACGGTCATCTTACGGAATACACTCGCTTCCTGCGGCAGATACCCGATGCCCATTTTAGCCCGTTTGTACATCGGGAAGGAGGTAATATCCTGATTATTGAGGAAGATGCGTCCTTCGTTCGCGGCCACGAGACCGGTGGTCATATAGAAAGTGGTGGTTTTTCCGGCACCGTTGGGACCGAGGAGTCCGACGATCTCTCCTTGTCGGAGTTCAATGGAGACATCGTTAACAACGGTGCGTTTACCGTATTTTTTAACTAAGTGCTCTGTACGTAAAGTATCCACAAGAATAATTCTTAATTTTTAATTCTTAATTTCCAGTTCCACAGGACAATGATCGCTGTGTACGGCTTCGGTTAAAATCTTTCCGTCTTGCAGTCGGTCACGTAGGGATTCGGTGACCCATAAGTAGTCGATACGCCAACCGACGTTGCGGGCACGTGCGCCTGCGCGCCAAGACCACCAAGAGTATCGTTCGGCACTCCGGTCAAAGACGCGGAAGGAGTCAATGAGTCCGGTGGCTTCCCAGCGATCCATCCACTCCCGTTCTTCGGGTAAGAAACCGGAGACACCGACCTGGCGTTCCGGATGGTTGATGTCGATAGGGTGATGACAGATGTTATAATCTCCGCATATGACGAGGTTCGGCCGTTCTTTGCGCAGTTCGTTGATCCAAATGAGGAAGTCTTCCAGGAACTCCATTTTGAAGTCCTGACGGATATCGCCGGTTGTGCCGCTGGGGATATAGGCATCGATGACGGTAAGGTCACCGAAGTCGGCACGCAGGACACGTCCTTCCCGGTCATATTTGGGGTTATTCATTCCTACTACCACCTTATCGGGTTCGGTTTTCGAGAAGATACAAACGCCGGAGTATCCTTTTTTCTCCGCCGAATGAATATAACTGTGGTAACCGAGTTCCTGAAAAGCGAGTACATCGATCTGTTCGGGTTGCGCTTTGCTTTCCTGAATGCAAAAAACATCGGGGTTCTCGGATTGCAACCAATCCAAGAGCCCTTTGTTAATTGCCGAGCGAATGCCGTTGAGATTATAACTGATTATTTTCATAAGCGATTGCCTAAGATATCAAATTTCTGACCGTCACGAAGGATGATTACTTTTCCGTCTTCAACGATTTTCTGAACGCTGACAGCTGAAGGCTGAACGCTCTCTACATCGAGGTTGACATCTTGTCCTCCACCGTTGACGTTGAAGGTGATGATCCGATTGTTCATTTCGATGTCAGTGACCTGGTAGTTGGTCATCTTGGTGAACTCCGTAGCACCGGCAGGGTACACGTCGTAAGCGCTACCGTCGTAACCGGTGTTTGATCTTGCTTCGAGGATATCGACACCCATGGATGAAGCATAGTTATTGACGGTGTTACCTTCCCATTTGCTTTTGTTCCAGTTGATCTTGGTGATGAGCAGACCGCTACCGGGGAGGTAGTTATCCCAAGGCGTGTCGTTACCGGTTCTCTGGCGGTTCTCGAAGATATAGAAGGTTTTGGGGTTTGGCGCCAGGATGTTGTCGATGTCGGCTCCGTTCTCGGTCATGAAACAAGCGGCACCGATCGTTTCATTCAGCGGCGGCAGGATGACGGAAGAAGCTTCGTTGACCAAACGCGGTTTCATCCAACCCATGAACCAGCGCTCGTAAGCGGAGTAAGCGGGTGGGGTGTTACCGTTGTTGTTATACGGTCCGTAGTCCATGATGTCCCAGTCGCAGAGGGTGTGGTGGGTAGCCCCTTCGTTGGTCGCATAGAAATCCGGCAGACCCATGACGTGACTGAACTCATGGCAGAACGTACCGATACCTTCGCGTTTGCCGTAACCGTCCAACTCATTGAGACAGCAATAGTGGTTCACCCATTTGCCGTTGAGTTTGAAATCTTGACCCGTGTACGCCAAATCGTATTGATGCGGCCAAATAGTGTTGGCTGCACCGCCACTTGCTTCTCCTTTGCCGGCATAGAGGACAACGACCCAGTCCACTTCTCCGTCTTCGTTGACATCGTATTTACTGAAGTCGATACCTTGTTCCGCGGCTAACTTGCAAGCTTCTACCACCATCTCATCCGGATGTTGGTCACTCCCCCACGCATCATTGGCGCCGTAATAGTTAACGGTGTTGCTGACGGTCACCGGTCCGACGACATCGATCTGCATGTCATATGCACCCCAACTCTGGTCGAGGAAATACCGGCGGATGGAACCGGTAGCACCGTTAAAGGTGTAGGTGTCGCCCATTGCCCATTGGGTCATGGCTTCGTTGGTCTGTTTGAAGGCTTTGTCTGAGAAACTGACGAGGATGACTACACCACGCGGTGCGAGAAGGCGGTCTGTACCGGTTTCTTCTTTGATACGGCGTGCTTTCGCCAAACGGCTTTCGCCTTTCGCTTGCATTTTAGCGGCCTTAGCCTCGGAGGACAAGGGTTGCAAGGTGTTATCATCTAACCACTGACCATTCTCATCGGTGATGTAATGGAAGGTCTCATCTCCGTGTTGGAACACGATTTTCTCGGTTCCGTCTTCGGCTGTCCGGACAAAACCACCACGGCGTGCCGGAACTGCAATCGCACTCCCTGCGACTGCGCATAGCAAAGCTATGCTACAAATTTTTCTTAACTCCATGTTTATTCAACCATTTGATTTCACATTTACTTCTTTTCTCCGCATTGTGGGCTTTGCGGCACGATGCTACCACTTGACCTTTGCGGTTGATTTTGGCGTACTTGAGCCATCCGCGGCTGGTTTCTTTAATTTGCCAACCGTCTTCGGTCATCATCCAATGCATCCGTTCGTCCCCGCGGAGGAATGTGCGGAGGGTGTCTCCGTTCGGTTGTACGCGTTCGATCAAACCGCGGTATGCCGGCACCTTAGCCGGTTTGCCCTCTTGCGCATTCGCACTCACCAGCATGGATGCTGCGAAAGCCATCAATAAAAATAGTCTTTTCATATTCTTTTTTTTTACTAATTATGCATTTGGTTTTCAAAAAGTGCGCAAAGGTACAAAAAATTTTGCATATATGCAAATAAAACTTGATTTTTTAAACAAAAAGAGCCCCGAAGGGCTCTAAATGTTGCATTTTGCTGCGTGTTTTATTTCACTACCGTACCTTGTGCGTTATACATCGTGCCGTTCTTGAGGATCAGCAGATGACCGTCTTTTAGCACTTTATAGGTTGCGGGTGACGGGTTACCGGTTACGGAATCGATACCTTGTTCCGGTTCAAAAGCTATTCCTTCGATCTTCACGTTCTTGACGCAGATATACTTTCCGCTTCCGCTGCTGTTCTGATGCCAAGGCAGGATGCGAACATGGAGTGTCTCGCCTGCAGGGATAGAAAGCGTCGGCGTCAAAGAGAGATGTTCAATGGCTTTGTTGGTTATGTTCACTTTTTCTGCAATGGTGGTTACCTCTGTGAAATCGTTGCCAAAACCGGTGTTCACGTGATAGCACATAGCGCTGGTACTGTGTGCAGCGATATCCATGGAGATGCCGGTGATACGCACGTCCATTGTGCCGGGAGCGGTGATCGCAAAGTCTATAAAACGGGATGCGTTCTCGTCAATTTCATCCGTTGGCCAGTTGGTTTTGCTACCATTGGCATCGGCGTTATGGAAACGCACCATGGAGATGTCGTCTTTCTCTCCGTCGCTGAATTCCGCTTTCGTGTCCCATGCCGTCATCAGACTCAACGTCATTGCTGCACTTACGGGACCGCTGACCTCTACATCCGTTGCAGTTGCTTTGTCGGTTATGGCCCAGGTGGCGCTTACCGCACTACCGCCGTCCAGTGAAATGACATTTGCCGTTACCGGTACTTGAAGGGAGAGATCACCCGAAGTGATAGTGATCAGATCGTTCTTCTCACCGGCACTCATATAAGTCGCACGCACATAGATCTTCTGGAAGACCGATCCGCCTTCATAAGCAACCGAAACGCCGGCATCATAGTTCTCTTTATCGGTCGAGACGGTGAGGTCACCGGAAACACTGATGTTCACTGTGCCTGACGCCGGATTGAGATCAAAACCCGTCAGCAGCAGTTCCCGGTTCTGAGCGACACCGCTGTAGGTCTCGCCGATTGCCAGGCTGGTGGGGTTGGCTGAGATGGATGTCGGAATCGAAATATACTCCGCCAAGATACCGGCTTCTTTCATTTTCTTTGCCGCCAGACGGGCAATCAGGTTTCCTCCCATCGCATTGGTATGCGTCTTGTCACCGGCGCAGAAAAGCAGGTTCAGACATTGGGTCTCTCCATAGGAGAGGTATAACTCACGAGTGGCCTGCGTCAGGTCGATGAAAGGCACATTTTTCTCCTCTGCCACGATGCGCATCGCCTCTACGTAACTCATACTCAGGTCGGTAGCCGGAACACTCTGGTTCTCGTACAGTACACCGTTCTCGATCTTGGAGAACTTATCGCCCAGGTCATGACGACCGTTCCGCTTGATGTCGCCGCCGCTGAAATAGGCGCGGCAGATAGGTGCAACCAGGATCGGGTTTACGCCCAGCGCACGTGCCTCGTCGATGAACGCACGCAGGTAATCGCGATAGGTCGTCTGCGGATTGGTACCGCGTGCATCCGTCGGTGCCGGCAGACTGTTGGCTTCGCAGTACTGAGCATACTCCAAGTTATCCATTCCGTAGGTAACGGTTCCTTCGTCGTTGTGGGCAAACTGGATCAGCAGGTAATCGCCGGCACTCATCTGACTCTTCACTGAGGTCCAGTAGGCGGCACCGTCATAGAAACCACGGGTGTCGGCACCGGATTTGGCACGGTTGTTTACTGTTACTTGTGTGGCATCGAAGAACGAGCCGAGGTACATGCACCAGCCGCGTTTGTCGGTTGTGTTCTCGTCATAATCGGCCATGGTGCTGTCACCGATCGTGTGTATCTTGATGGCACCGCTCATGGTCAGGATACTCATCGCTCCTACCATCAAAAGGGAAAAGATTTTTCTCATATTAGTAGCATTTTCTTTTTTACAAAAAGAGCCCCGAAGGGCTCTAAATGTTGCATTTTGTGTAGGTAACGCATAGTACTTGCATAGTACTTGCATAGGTAACGCCCATTACAGGCGAATGTTCTATTTTACTATAGCACCTTGTGCATTGAACAGCACGCCGTTCTTCTCGAT
>CAMIZK010000018.1 GCA_946403315.1 uncultured Bacteroidales bacterium
TACCATTTTCCCACCCACTGGTCCGCTGCCTGTGTAGCGAACCGTGAACTCATCAAAGAAGCCCAACGACAAGCACATGCCCTCGAACGTGACCATTCCATGGAAGCCCTCGAATGGCGTATCCGTTTCCTCAACCATTATTTCAACGTCTTCAAGGCCCACCAACAACCCGAACCCGGCCTCAAACCCTACGCCCGTTTCTATCAATATACCTACGTCTCCATCTACCGTGCCCTGCAAGCCGCCCGTGATGCCGCCAAATCCCAAGAAATCGCAGAGGAATTGCCTTTGTTAGGTGCGTCGCATGACAATGCGGCGTTATCTCCCTCTGACGTCACCTTCGAACCCATCCCTCTCCGTCGTCTCCACACCTTTGCCCGTCGTCGCCAGGCCTTCAGCCGTGTCTTCCTCGGCGCCATGACCCCCATCCTCGAGTAGAATCTGCACAAAAAATGCACTTTTATTTGCATATATGCAAAAAATTTTGTACCTTTGCACCCGCAAAGGTTGAGAAATGGAAAAGAAAGTAGTTATATTGGCTATCGAATCGAGTTGCGATGACACGTCATCGGCAGTGATCGTCGATGGAGTGCTGAAGAGCAATGTGATTGCCAGTCAGAAGGTGCATGAGGAGTACGGCGGTGTCGTGCCGGAGTTAGCGAGTAGGGCGCATCAGATCAATATATTGCCGGTCGTGGATACGGCCTTAAAGCGTGCAGGGGTGACCAAAGAGGAGATCTCTGCGATCGCTTTTACCCGTGGTCCGGGTCTGTTGGGTTCGCTGCTGGTAGGCACGTCTTTTGCCAAGGGATTAGCGCTGTCGCTGAACGTGCCGCTGATCGACGTGAACCACCTCCAAGGTCATGTATTAGCGCATTTCGTCGAAGACGGAACGGGAATGAAACATCCCACTTTTCCGTTCTTGTGCCTGTTGGTAAGCGGAGGAAACAGTCAGATTATAAAAGTCAATGCCTATAATAAGATGGATATTCTCGGTCAGACGATCGACGATGCCGCCGGAGAGGCATTTGACAAATGTGCCAAGGTCTTAGGTCTGCCGTATCCGGGTGGACCGTGGATCGATAAGTTAGCCAAACTCGGCGACCCGGCGAAGTATCCGTTTGCCAAGCCGAACATCCCGGGTTATGACTATTCGTTCTCCGGTCTGAAGACCTCTTTCCTCTATACCTTACGCGATATGCTCAAGGCGCATAATGTGGAGACGATCGACGAGTTAGCGGAAAAAGTGCCGAACCTTAAGGAAGATATGTGTGCCAGCCTGCAGGCGACGGTCATCGATATTCTGATGCGCAAACTCAAACGGGCAGCGCAGGACACAGGTATCAAGCAGGTAGCAGTCGCCGGCGGTGTGAGTGCCAACAGCGCCTTACGGCAGGCGTTTATCGACTACGGACAGAAGTACAAATGGGAGGTTTTTATCCCGCCTTTCTCGTTCACGACCGACAACGCTGCGATGATCTGCCAAGCCGGCTATTTCAAGTATTTTGACCAGGATTTCTGTGCAATCGATGAAGTGCCCTTCGCTAAAACAACTATTTGAGCGTATATCTCCGTATAGAGACATCATCATCTTCATGGTGACGCTGGTTGTGGCGAACTACTTCTGGAAGTTCACCATGGTAGGTGACGAAGACGGGGAGATGGTGACGTGGTTCGGTTTGAACGTCACCTGGCCGTTCGACGTCATGAGCCGGCACATCGCGTCTGCCGTCTATTGGTTAACGGATCTGTTCCGGGACACAGTGAGCATGACGGACGACTACACAGTGCATTTCGATTCCGGCAGCGGAACGCGTATCATATGGGGCTGTTCCGGTTTGAAACAGGCGTTTATATGGATGATGCTGATCTTGACGGTGCCTGGCGGATGGAAGCAAAAATCATGGTTCATCCCCGTAGGATGGGTTTTCTGCTATGCGTTTAACATCCTGCGTATCTTTCTGATTACCTTATTGATAGAATTTCATCCGGACTGGTTTCCGGTCCTGCATGACTGGATCTTCAAGTACCTGTTCTATATCATGCTTTTCGGTCTTTGGTGGTTGTTTGTTGAAAAGATAAGACCTTCCGCTTCAGCCAGCTGACGAGTTTCCATGTTTTCGATGCCTGTGTCGTGTCTCCGCTGAGAATATCGGGAATAGCTGCGCCTGTCTGCTGTTCCGGATAAACGAGCATGTAACTGTGGTCGGAGAAGAACCGCGTCAACATGTCCGGTACTTGCTCGAAAAGCGGATTATAGGATGGGGTGGAAGGGCGTGCGTTGATCATGACGATCATATCGTCCAACTGCATTTGTTTGGCGATCATGAGCACATCTTCCCAGTCCTCCATCTCTCGGTAAGACGCTTTGAGATACTTGCCTTTACGCCGGCAGAAAGCCTGCAAGGCACGTTGGGTATCTATATTGGTAAAAAAGATGACACGTGCACCGAGTTGGCTGCTGAGCCGACGGATAAGACCGAAACACGTAATGAAATCATGCTCTTTCTCTGCAAATCGCGGCACAGCAACGAGGATGCGGTTGATGGTGTTGATCGGTTGGGCAGGATGATAGACCACCGCCGCCTTGGACTGATGATGGATCAGTTTGCGTGCTTCCGACCAGTCCGCCTCATTGGCCAAGACGGGTTGATGGAGTTCCGCTAACTCGCTCAGTTCCTGCAACTCATAATGGCGGTTCTCCGCCACGGTCATCATCAGCCATTCATTATTGGCCTTATCGGATTCGAGTCGTGCTTCCTCCTGCAATGCCAACTGTTTGGCCGCATACTCGGTGATGAATGAAGCGGTGGTGCAAAGCACCAGGATCATGAGCACGGCCGCATTCAGAATGGCATCATCGAAGATTTTGGTATTATAGCCGATGGTCACGATCGCCAAGGTGCCGGCTGCCGTTGCATGCGTCAGACCGAAGATCAGCTGCCGCTCCAAGATCTGAAGACCGAAACTCTTCTGCGCCACGTAAGCCGCTAACCATTTACCGCTCAATTTGGTAGCGATCATCACTAACGCGATGACGATGGTCATCCAGCCGGACCAGAAGACGGATATATTGATCATCATACCGACGCTCAACAGGAAAAGCGGCACGAAGATGTTGTTTCCCACAAAGTTAATCCGTTGCATGACGGGACTGAGGTTCGGCACCAGTCGGTTCATTGCCACACCGCACATGAACGCACCGAGGATTCCCTCCAGACCTGCCCAGTCGGCCATCCATGCGGATACCACCATAAACGTCATGATCACCAGGAAGCCGGACGTAGGGTCGGTCCAATGCTTGAAGAACCGCTGCACCACCTTGGGGAAGATCACCAGAATATGGAAAAGCGTCAAAGCGATCTTACCGAGCATCACCCAGGATGACTCATCGCTATCGACGATAAAATGACTCTTCAGGAACGCCAGCACCAACAGGGACAGCGAGATAGAAAGCATCGTTCCGCCTACCACGATGTTCACCGACGCGTTTTTCTGCACACCGTACCGGTTCACGATGGGGTAGGTCATCAGGGTATGGCTACCGTACATCGCACCTAACAAGGCGGACGTGATCCAGTTATAACCCAGCAACTTACTCGTCGCTACACCCAACGCAAAGGGGAACAGGAAGGAGTACAGACCATAGATGACGGCATGGGAACGCTGCTGGCGGAAATCATTGACATCCACCTCAATACCGGCTTGCAGCATGATATAGAGCATACCGATCATGCCGAGCGTTTGGATGGATGTACCGCTTTGTAACACACCAAAACCGTGCTCACCGAGGGCGATGCCGACAAGGATAAATCCGACGATACTCGGGATACGCGTCTTATGGCAGATCATCGGAACGATCAGAATGACCGCCATCACCAGCGATATGATGGCTAATGGGTTATCTATCATATGTATTTTCCTGTTATGCTATCCGGGTTATTACGAATGTCGTCGAGTGTTCCTGCAGCCACGATCTGTCCTCCGTGACGACCGCCTTCCGGTCCTAAGTCAATGATATGATCGCAGGCCTTGATAACGTCCGTGTTATGCTCAATAATCAGTACCGTGTTGCCTTTGTCCACCAGTTGACGCAGCACACCTAACAGCACACGGATATCCTCAAAATGCAGACCCGTCGTCGGTTCGTCCAATATATATAAGGTCTTACCGGTGGACCGCTTGGATAGTTCAGTGGCTAACTTAATACGCTGACTCTCTCCTCCGGAGAGGGAGGTGGATGCCTGACCAAGTTTGATGTATCCTAACCCCACATCCTGGATCGTCTTGATCTTACGCAAAATCGTCGGTTGCGGTTCAAAGAACTCCACCGCCTGGTTCACGGTCATATCCAGAATATCGGCAATTGTCTTTCCTTTCCATCTCACTTCCAGTGTCTCCCTGTTATACCGCTGTCCACCGCATGCCTCACAGGGAACGAACACATCGGGCATGAAATGCATCTGAATGGTCTTGTATCCGTTTCCCATACATTCTTCGCACCGTCCGCCTTTGGCGTTAAATGAGAACCGTCCGGCTTTCCATCCACGAATCTTGGATTCCGGCAGTTGGGCATAGAGTTCCCGAATGTCGTTATAGACATTGGTGTACGTTGCCGGATTCGAACGCGGTGTACGGCCGATAGGAGACTGATCGACATTAATCACCTTATCGATGAACTCGATGCCTTCGATGCTTTCGTACGGCAGCGGTTCTTTCTTCGACCGGTAGAAATGATGACTGAGAATGGGGTAGAGCGTCTGGTTAATCAACGAACTCTTACCGCTTCCGCTGACACCCGTCACCGCTACCATCTGACCGAGCGGAATAGAAACGGTTACGTTCTTGAGGTTGTTGCCGGTACAGCCTTTTAGGGTGAGATAACGGTTAGCGGTGAGCGGTGAGTGATTAGCGGACACATCTACTTGCCTTTCGCCTTTCAGGTACTGCGCCGTAAGGGTGTCTGTTTTGAGCAGCTCTTCGGGAGTACCGGAGAACAGTACTTTTCCGCCTAAACGACCGGCTTTGGGACCGATATCCACAATCCAATCCGCTTCCCGCATGATCTGTTCATCATGTTCCACTACAATGACGGAGTTATTCATATCCCGCAATTCCTTCAGACTGTTGATCAACCGTTGGTTATCGCGTTGATGCAAACCGATGGACGGTTCGTCTAAAATATAAAGCACATTCACGAGTCGTGAACCGATCTGTGTTGCCAGTCGGATACGCTGACTCTCACCACCCGATAAACTTTCACTGCTGCGGTTCAGACTGAGGTAACTCAGTCCTACGGACTGCATGAACCGTAACCGGGCGCATATCTCCTTGAGAATGGGTTCGGCAATCGATAATTGCTTGTTTGAAAGTTGGAGCGTTTGAGGGTTTGAGAGTTTGTCCAACAGCACCTCGATATCCATGTTCGCCAAGTCGGAGATGGAGTAGGGCCCAAAGCGGTAACTGAGTGCTTCTTTGCTCAGTCGTTTGCCTTCACACTCCGGACAAACGATATACTCGTCTTTCTGCTCTTCCTCTTCTTCCGGCTCAGCGGTCATATCTTGCAACTGTTCCCACCAGTTATCCTCCCGAATCGCTTCATCGACATCGTCGCTATTTACGCTTACCTCATCGCTCTTCACTCTTCCTAAGCCTTTACAACAAGGACACCAGCCGGAAGGACTGTTGAAGGAAAAAGTATGCGGTGCTGGTTCAGGATAACTTAATCCCGTATCCGGACACATGAGGTTTCTGGATAGAAATCGCACCTCATCTCCTTCTAAAATCATCATAATCCCGTTTCCCTGGGTCATGGCGCTATCGACGGACTGGCGTAGACGATGGATATCATTGTCCTCTTCCTGCACTTTAAGCCGGTCTATCACCACTTCGATCGTGTGTGTCTTGTACCGATCCAGCTTCATACCGGCTACGATCTCACGCACCTCTCCATCTACCCGCACATGGACAAACCCTTTCTTGCGAATGGTCTCAAAAAGTTCCTTATAATGTCCCTTTCGCGCATTCACCAGCGGTGCCATCAGTAAGATCTTTTTATTGCGGTACTCCTTGATAATCAGGTCAATAATCTGATTATCCGTGTAATGGATCATAGGCTTGCCGCTCAGGTACGAATAAGCCACACCGGCACGGGCGTAAAGCAGACGAAGGAAGTCATAAACTTCGGTGATCGTACCTACTGTAGAACGCGGATTTTTGGACGTTGTTTTCTGGTCAATGGAGATGACGGGACTCAGTCCGGTGATCTTATCTACATCCGGACGCTGCATCTGACCGATGAACCCACGAGCATAACTCGAAAAGGTCTCCATATACCGCCGTTGACCTTCGGCAAAGATCGTGTCGAACGCCAATGAAGACTTACCCGAACCGCTCAAACCGGTGATGACCGTGAGCCGTTTTCGGGGAATGGACACACTGATGTTCTTCAGATTATGCACCCGTGCGCCGATAATTTCTATGTTTCCTTCCGATTTTGACATAAAACAGCATGCAAAGGTACAAAAAAAAGGCGAAAGGCGAAAGATGAAAGGTGAAAGTTTTGCGTTTTTTTGCCGAAAAAACGTTTTTTTTTTAAAAAAGTACGCGTGCGCTTGCGTATATAAAAAAAATGTTGTATCTTTGCACGCTAATTTGTGGTCGAGAGGCTCGATACCCACTTGGCCATTCGGAATAAATAAAGAGATATATGAAGCAAAAAACAGCTTTAATAACGGGTGTAACCGGTCAAGACGGCAGTTATCTGTCAGAGTTTTTGTTAGCGAAAGGGTACGAGGTACACGGCATCATCCGTCGTAGTTCGGTGGACTATCGGGAGCGCATTGCGCATCTGGAGGGTACGCCGCATTTTCATTTGCATTATGCCGACATGAGTGACTCGATGTCGCTGGTGAAACTGGTCGGACAGGTACAGCCGGATGAGATCTATAATTTAGCCGCACAGAGTCATGTGCAGGTGTCGTTTGATGCCCCGGAGTTCACGGCGGACGTGGATGCCGTAGGTGTACTGCGTGTGTTGGAAGCAGTAAGGACAAATCATCTGGAGAAAACCTGTAAAATCTATCAGGCTTCCACTTCGGAATTATACGGCAAGGTAGAGGAAGTGCCGCAAAGCGAGACCACGCCTTTCCATCCTTACAGTCCATATGCCGTAGCCAAACTGTACGGTTACTGGATCATCAAGGAGTATCGGGAGGCGTATGATATGTTCTGCTGTTCCGGTATCCTCTTTAACCATGAGTCCGAGCGTCGCGGTGAGACCTTTGTGACACGTAAGATCACCTTGGCTGCTGCACGCATTGCGCAAGGTATGCAGGATTGCTTGTATCTCGGCAATCTGGATTCCTTACGGGATTGGGGCTATGCCAAGGACTATGTGGAGTGTATGTGGCTGATCCTGCAGCATGAGACACCGGAAGATTTCGTCATCGCAACCGGTGTACAGCACACGGTACGTGAGTTTGCCACCTTGGCATTTCACCATGCGGGTATTGAGCTGCGCTGGGAAGGCAAGGGCGTGGATGAGAAAGGAATCGATATCAAAACGGGTAAGGTAGTTGTAGCCGTTAGTCCCGATTTCTATCGTCCGACGGATGTAGTGAACCTGCTGGGTGATCCTTCGAAAGCGAAGAGAGAACTGGGATGGAATCCGCAGAGCACGAGTTTTGAACAGCTCGTAGAACTGATGGTGAAACACGATATGCAGAAAGTGACCCGCGAACATTTTAATGCGGCAGAATATCTGGAGAAAGGAATCGTTAAATGATGGAGAAGAATTCGAAAATATATGTAGCCGGACATCGGGGTATGGTAGGTTCTGCTATCGTGCGTGAGTTGCAGCGGCAGGGATATACGAACATTATCACACGGACGCATAAGGAATTAGACTTATGCCGTCAAGAAGCGGTAGAAGCGTTCTTTGAGGCGGAAAAACCGGAGTATGTGTTCTTGGCGGCTGCCAAGGTGGGCGGAATTATCGCTAACGAGCGGCATCTGGCGGATTTCATGTATGATAACATGATTCTGGAGATGAATGTGATTCATGCGGCGTGGAAGAACGGTGTGAAGAAACTGGAGTTCCTCGGTTCTTCGTGTATCTATCCTCGTATGGCACCGCAGCCGATGACGGAGAGTTGTCTGCTGACGGGTGAGTTGGAGAAGACCAACGAAGCCTATGCTTTGGCGAAGATCAGCGGTCTCAAGTACTGCGAGTTCCTCAACCGCCAGTACGGTACGGATTATATTTCTGTGATGCCGACGAACCTGTACGGTCCCAACGATAACTACCATCCGGAGCATAGTCACGTGCTGCCGGCACTCATCCGCCGTTTCCATGAAGCGAAAGTAGAGGGTAAGCAAAGCGTCACCTGCTGGGGAACGGGTAGTCCTTTAAGGGAGTTCCTGTATGTGGATGACTTGGCGAATCTGTGTGTGTTCCTGATGAATAATTATTCCGGCAATGAGACCGTCAATGCCGGAACGGGAAAAGAGTTGACGATCAAGCAGTTGACGGAATTGGTAGCGAAAGTAGTGGGATACGAAGGCAAAATAGAGTGGGATGCCACCCGGCCGGACGGTACACCGCGTAAGTTGTTGGATGTAAGCAAAGCAACGGCCTTGGGATGGACCTATAAGACGGAATTGGAAGAAGGAATTAAATTGGCATATGAGGATTTCTTGCATAATCCGATGCGAGCAGAGCGATGAGAGATTTTAGTTTAGACATATATCGTGAGTTGCTGGAGACCTTGCAGCACGCCGGGTATTCATTTATCACGTATGCGGAATACTGTAAAGGCGAAGGGCAAAAGGCGAAAGGCGGTAAGTATATTATTCTGCGTCATGACGTGGATGCCAAGCCGTTGAACAGTGTGCGTACAGCGCAGATAGAGCATGAATTGGGTATTCACGCCACGTATTATTTCCGGGTAGGAAAGACGAGTAACATCCCCGATGTGATTCGTAAGATTGTGGAATTAGGCCATGAGATCGGATATCATTACGAGGATATGAGTTTGAACCATGGAGATATGGAGGCGGCATGGAAGCATTTTAAGACCTGGCTGCGTTATTTCCGCACCTACTATCCGGTGGAGACGATCTGTATGCATGGTGCGCCTACCAGCAAATGGGACAGTAAGGACTTGTGGAAAGAACATGACTATAAGTCCAAAGGTATCATTGGCGAACCGTATTTGGATACCGACTTCAGCGATGTGTTCTATCTTACGGACACCGGTCGCTGTTGGGACGGATATAAGATCTCGGTGCGTGATAAGATTCCTGTTTATCAGGATCTATGGACCGCCAAAGGCTGGGTATGGCATACCACTTGGCAGTTGCTCAGAGCGATAGAGAAAAATCAACTGCCGAAACATGTGATGATCACGACCCATCCGCAGCGGTGGACGAATAACGCCAAGTCCTGGTACGAAGAGCGTATCTCACAGGCGTTGAAGAATCTGGTAAAACGAATGGTAGTAATGAAATTTGGACCAGAGAAAGTTTGAAGGTTTGAGAGTTTGAAAGTTTGAAGTTTTATAGATATGAATTTTGGATTGATAGGAGCAGCCGGATATATTGCTCCGAGACATATTAAAGCGATTGCGGATACAGGCAACAACCTGTTGGTAGCATATGATAAGTTTGACAGTGTGGGTCGTTTGGACAGTTCCTTCCCGGATTGTTCGTTCTTCACGGAGAATGAGCAGTTTGATCGTTTCTGCTCCAAGCAGATGAGGACGGAAAATCCCTTGCATTGGCTGTCGATCTGTACGCCGAACTACACCCACGATGCGTTTATCCGTTACGGTCTGCGCTTAGGATGTAATGTCATCTGCGAGAAACCGCTGGTGTTGAACCCGTATAACATCGATAACTTGGTCGAAATGGAAGCCGAGACGGGGCATCAGGCATATACCATTCTCCAACTGCGTCTGCACGATAAGATCCGTGCGTTGAAGGAGAAAGTGGCTGCCGGACCGAAGGATAAGATCTACGATGTGGATCTGACCTATATCACCAGCCGCGGTAAATGGTATTACTCGTCTTGGAAAGGCGATGTGCATAAGTCCGGTGGTATCGCTACCAACATCGGTGTGCATTTTTATGACATGCTCCAATGGATCTTCGGACCGGTGAAGCAAAACATCGTCCATGTGATGAGTTTTGACCGTGTAGCGGGTTATCTGGAGCTCGAGCGCGCACGCGTGCGGTATTTCCTTAGTATCAACGCCGAGTGTCTGCCGGCTAATGCCGTGCAGGGAGAGAAACGAACCTACCGTACCTTGTCTATCGATGGAGAGGAGTTTGAATTCAGTGCCGGTTTCACGGAGTTGCACACGGAGAGTTACAAGCAGATCCTGGCCGGAAACGGATTCCGCATCTCCGAAGCACGTCCGTGTATTGAGACGGTGTCGCAGATCCGCCATTCCGAACCGATCGGACTCGTAGGCGACTACCATCCTTTAGCAAAACTTCCTTTAGCCAAACACCCCTTCGGATGGGACGAAAGAAGATGAAACATTTTATTTACATAGCATTATTGGGTTTTCTGCTCACTTCGTGTGTCACCGCGCGGAAAGTGAATTACATGCAGGAACCGGACAAGTATATCCCGTCTTATGCGGATACGCTTGATTTTGAGGATTACCAACTGCGAATCGGCGACCGCTTGTATATCTACGTCTATTCGGTGGATGAGAACATTCAGAAGATGTACAATGCCGGCGGTACCAATGCTTCTCAGATGCGTCAGCAGATGAGTCAAGGCGGTACCTACGGTTCGTATGACTTGTACACCTATCTGGTGGATCAAGACGGATTTATTGATTTCCCGACGATCGGAAAGATTCAGGTATTGGGTAACACTACCCGTGAGGTGAAGCATAAACTGGAACAGGAACTGAGTACGTTACTGCATGAACTGCCGGGCGGACACAGCATGATCTCCTGCGAGGTGAATATCGTCAACCGTTCGTTCTCCATCATCGGTGCGCAGAGTGGCCGGTATATGATCAACAAGGAGAAGATGACGATCTTCGAGGCTTTGGCCATGGCCGGTGACCTGGGTGAGTTCAATAGCCGAAAGGAGATCAAATTGGTGCGTGAGATAAACGGCGTGACGACCGTTAAGACTTTTGATGCACGAACGAAAGACATCGTCAACTCGGAGTTCTATTACATCGAGCCGAACGACATCATCTATATCCGTCAAATTCCGGGATACAGTTTCGGTATCAACCATGTGACCACGGTTATCGGCGTGACGGCATCGACGATCTCGTTTGGTGCCTTCATTTGGTCGATCGTGCAGACGGGTATTAACCATGTGAACAAATATTACGGAAAGGGGGGAACAAAATGAAAAAGGTACATCTGTTATTCTTAGGCATGCTTGCTCTCCTGCTGTCGAGTTGTTATAGTCATCGCGTGATCGGTTACTTGCAGGAACCGACCAAGCAGAATAAGTTACCGGTTTACGACACAGCCTCCTATGAGCCGTACCGTATCCGTGTGAACGATGAGATCATCTATCGTCTGATCACGATGGATGAGACGATGAGTAAGATGTTAGGTGCCAACACGAACATGTCGAGTGGCCAGTACGCCAACTCGTATCGTGTCTATGCCGACGGAACGGTCGATCTGCCGTTCATCAAGCCTTTGAAGATCCAAGGCCTGACGGAAGTGGAAGCGCAGGATACGCTGCGCAAAGCCTTCCGGGAGATCATCCCGGATGCCGATGTGAAAGTGGCGCTGTACAATAAGTATTTCTCCGTCATCGGTGATGCGCATTCCGGCCAGTATTATATCTATAAGGAGAAGATGAATATCTTCCAGGCCTTGGCGATGACCGGCGATGTGATGAATAGCGGTGACCGGCGCCATATTCGTATCGTGCGACCCAGAGACGGAGCACAGGAACCGGAGGTGTTGGAGTTCGATATGCGAACCAACACCATCATCGATTCGAAATACTATTACATCTATCCGAACGACGTCATCTATGTAGCGCGTACACGCAACAGTTTCTATACCGTACCGTCGTATGCCGGCTTTACGGGTCTGATTACCAGCAGTGTGGCGCTGCTTACAACGGTTCTTAACTACGTGGCATATATCTATAAATAAGACTTATGGCAAATAATCAATATTACGCACCCGGGGGCAATGATCAGTACTACAGCCAGGGTGGAAACAACAATTATTACAACCCCGGAGGCAATAACGCCTACTATCAGCCGGGAAACAAACAGTATTACGGGCAAGGTAATATGCAGTATTACCAGCAGGATCCCGGTGATGATGATGACCGCGGTACCAAGTTCAACGCCTTGGAATGGGTGTTCACGTTCCTGCATTACTGGTACCTCTTCGTGATTGCGTTGGCCATCGCGTTGGGTCTGGCGATGTTGAAGAACCGTCGTTGGATACCGACCTATTACTCGCAGGGCACCTTGGTCATCAAGGAATCTACGGGTTACGGAGCGGGTGGAGGAGGAATGAATTTCGGCCTGATGACCGGTTTCAGTTCCGATCCCGGATTCAAGAACGTGAATAACCAGATGATTATGTTGGGTTCGTATGACCTGACCAGCCGTGTCGTCGATTCGTTGCCGTTCCTGAACGTGGAGTACCTCACGCTTGGTCGATTCAAGACGCGCCAACTGTACCGTCAGACGCCGTTCGTAGTAGAAGCATCGCGTGTGGATCCACGTGCGTATGGTAACTTGTTCCAGGTCAGCTTTAAGAACGACAGCACCCTGCATATCTCGTCCATGGACGAAGGTGCATCGCTGGATATTGACACCCATTACGGAGAACAGATTCATTGCCCGTATTTCGACGCTCGTATCTTCCCGACGGAGTTCATGGCGAACACGGGTAAGATCTATTTCCAGTTCCGTGACCATGAGTCGCTGGTGAACGAGTTTATGAGTCGTCTGCAACTGTCCTTCGTTACCGAAGGATCGACGGTGCTGGCGCTGGGTATGGTCAGTGAGACACCGCAGCGTGACTGCGATTTCATCGACATGCTCTCTAAGATCTACCTGCTGCAGAACCTCGAGCAGAAGAACGAGGTGGCGGAGAACTCCATCCGGTTCATCAACCAGCAGCTGGATGCTTTGCAGAGTTCGTTGCAGGTTTCCGAAGGTGCGATGACCGACTTCCGTCAGGAGAACAAGATCATCGATGTCAACTCCTATGCCGGCCAGATCATGGGCTATCTCGCTACATACGACCAGCAATCCATGGAGTTGCGCTTACGGGAGACCTATTTCGACTATCTCATCAATTATATCCATACCAACATGGATAGCGATGCCGTGATTATGCCGACCACGATGGGTGTGACCGACGCGACGCTTATCTCGCTCGTGCAGCAACTCAACGAACTGCGTGTACAACGGAGTGAGCTGACGGAGAAGAACGTGTTCTTTGCTAAGTTCACCAAGGAGATGGAGACCGTCAAGTCCTCCATCGAAGAATTGGTTCGTTCCATGCGTGCCGCTTTGGAGATCGAGAAAGCCGATCTGCGCACACGTATAAGCGAAGCGGAAGCGATGCTCAAGACCTTGCCGGAGAAAGAATTGCAGATGGTAGCCATCGAGCGTAACTACCGCATCGACGATAACTACTACACCTTCTTCCTGCAGAAACGGGCCGAATCCGAGATTCAGAAAGCGTCTAACACGCCGGATAACTCCATCATGGATAAGGCACGTACCACGGCCATCATGAATGCGCAAGCCAAGAAGAAGACGACTACCAAGTACCTCGTCATCGGCTTCCTCATTCCAATGGGCCTGATCATCCTCTCTGAGTTGCTCAATAACAAGATGCGCTCACCGAAGGATGTATTGAAACTGAAGATGTTCCATCTCATAGGAACCCTGCGCCATGCGCGCAATCAAAACCCGACACTCGTTCGTGCTTCGCCGCGTTCCAGCTATGCCGAGATGATGCGAGCTATCCGAACGCGTATGGAGTTTGTGCTGCAGCGTAAGGATAAGATGGTGATCTGCGTGACGTCCACCGAGTCCGGTGATGGTAAGACCTTCCTCTGTACCAACTTAGCTGCTCTCTATGCGATGACGGGAAAGAAAGTGCTGTTGATGGACCTTGACCTTCGTAAACCGAATATCCACACGAAGTTAGGTCTTGAAGGCGGTAGCGGTCTGTCGAATTACCTGATTGGTGACTGTGAGTTGGAAGATATCATGGAGACGAACACGCCTTTTGCTTTTGACTTCATGCGTGCCGGTACCATTCCGCCGAACCCGGGTGAGTTGGTACACTCCGATCGTTTGACCAAACTGATCGAACAAATGCGTGAGAAATATGACTTCATCGTCATCGATACCTCGCCTATCGGTCTGGTACCCGATGCCTATGCGATCATTGAGCAGAGCGATATCTGTCTGTACGTCATCCGCTGTCTGCAGACCAACAAATCGTTCTGTAAGCAGACGTTGGAGCAGATGACCGATGTCATTGACACGCCGGAGAAAGTACAACTCATCCTCTCCGATATTCCTACTTCCGGTCGTCACTCGTACGGTTCCGGTTACGGATACGGTTACGGCGGTTACGGCGGTTACGGTTACGGTCACCTCGGTTACGGTGGCTATGGCGGTTACGGCTATGGTTATGGCTACGGCTACGGATCCCAACGCTCTAAACGTTACGGTAAACTGTATGGTAAGATCTACGGCAAGATCGTCAATGACGAAAAGGCCTATCGTTCTTACTATTACTATCACCACGATGAGGACGATGAGGAATCGAAGCAGCAGGGTGATCAGAATAACAGCCAAGAGCCAACAGCAAACAGCTAATAGCTATGAACGCTTTTGATAACGACAAATATATCCGCATTCAGTCGGAGCATATCAGGGAACGGATTGCGCAGTTTGGTAACAAGCTGTATCTGGAGTTAGGCGGAAAACTGTTCGATGACTTGCATGCGAGTAGGGTACTGCCGGGTTTTGAACCCGACAGTAAACTGCAGATGTTAACCCAACTCCGTGACTCCTTGGAGATCGTCATCGTCATCTCGGCGGAAGATATCGAGCGCAATAAGGTGCGTCAGGACTTAGGTATCACCTATGATGAAGACGTGCTGCGTCTGCGCGAAGAATTTACGAATCGGGGTTTCCTCGTGTCTTCGGTGGTGATTACCCACTATACCGGTCAACGTTCCGCTGATGCCTATCGTCAGCGTCTGGAGCGGAAGAACATCAATGTCTATTACCATTATACCATTGACGGCTATCCGCATAACGTGGACCTCATCGCTTCCGATGAAGGATTCGGGCATAACGATTATATCGAGACGACGCGACCGCTGATCGTGGTTACGGCGCCGGGTCCCGGTAGCGGAAAGATGGCCGTGTGCCTCAGTCAACTGTACAACGAGCAGAAACGCGGTCATGAAGCCGGGTATGCGAAGTTTGAGACTTTCCCCGTGTGGAACTTACCGCTCAAGCATCCGCTGAACATTGCCTATGAGGCAGCGACGGCGGATCTGCAAGATGTGAATATGATCGATCCTTTCCATCTGGAAGCGTACGGTAAGACGGCCGTCAACTATAACCGCGACATTGAGATCTATCCGGTATTGGATGCACTCTTCACCTCCATCTACGGCAAGAGTCCGTATAAGTCACCTACCGACATGGGTGTGAACATGGTGGGTTTCTGCATCAGTGACGATGAGGCGGTGCGTGAAGCGTCCAAGCAGGAGATTATCCGCCGTTATTTCCAGGCGCTCTGTCACCTGGCAAACGGTAAATGCAATGATGCCGAGATCAAGAAACTGGCGCTGCTGCAGCAACAGGTGGGTATCAACACCGCCTATCGGCGTACGACCGTGGCAGCACGGGAACGCAGAGCACTCACCGGCGCACTTCACGACGGTGCTTTTGCGCATGCCGCGGCTATCGAACTGCCGAACGGAAAGATCATCACTTCTGAGGCAGGTGACTTACTCGGTTCCTCGGCTGCGTTGTTACTCAACGCGATGAAAGAATTGGCGGGTATCGATCATGCTACACGACTCATTCCGCAGAACATCATCGAACCGATTCAGCGCACCAAGATCAGTTACCTCCACGGTCAGAACCCACGGCTGCATACCGACGAAGTGCTGGTGGCCCTATCGGTGCTGTCGCTGCAGGATGAGAACTGCCGCAAGGCACTCGACACCCTGCCGCTCCTCAAAGGCTGTCAGGCGCACTCCACCGTTATGCTTAAAGAAGTGGACTGGAAAACATTTAAGAAACTGGGAATTGATTTGACAACAGATCCTGCTAAAAAGTAAGCAAAGAAAGGAAGAGAACACGGGTGAGAATCCCGGACTGACCGGCAACTGTGATGGTGAATAACCTAAGTCAGATCGCTTCCCTCTTTGCGCAATTGGATGTCCTCCAGGATTAGGACTAACAATGGTAAGACGCATATCTCTTATACTGATTTTTGCACTAAGTGCATTCTCCGTCCGGGCGCAAAACGAGACGGACACGCTTATCAACCGCTTCCAACTGGAGGAAGTGGAGGTGTCGGCACGTGCGCTTACCAAAGATATCATCGTGCCGCAGACGCTTAGCGGTGAGGAGTTACAGCGACTCAACGCCCTCTCCGTGGCCGATGCCCTGCGCTATTTCTCCGGCATCCAACTCAAAGACTACGGTGGAGTAGGAGGTATCAAAACGATTAACGTGCGCTCTATGGGGTCCCAGCACACCGCGGTTTATTATAACGGTGTGCAGTTAGGTAACGCCCAGAACGGACAGGTGGACTTAGGCCGTTTCAGCCTCGATAACATGGAACTGATTCAGGTCTATAACGGTCAGAAATCCGACATCTTCCAATCGGCTCGTGAGTTCGGTGCCGCCGGAAACGTCTATCTCACTACGCGTAAACCTTATTTTAAAACGGGCGAGCGCGCACACGTACGTGCGCAGATGCGTTTCGGTTCGTTTGCCTTGGCGAATCCGAATGTAGGGGTGGATATCAAACTGACCGATGCCTTGTCGCTTACCCTCGATGCCGAGTATGTCTATTCGAACGGAAAATATCCCTTCCGATACAAGCGCGTCTTACCAGACGGAACCACCGCCTATGACACTACCGCTATTCGGCAGAACGGAGACATCAATGCCATCCGAACTGAACTGGGACTGCATCATTACTACCGTACCACGGGTTTCTGGCGCATCCATGCGTATAACTACTGGTCGGAGCGTGGTGTGCCGGGAGCCATCGTCAATAATGTCTGGCGCAACGGAGAGCGACTCTGGGATCGGAATAGTTTTGTGCAAGCCACCTGGCAGGATGAGTGGTTTAACCGCTGGAGCACACGGCTGCTGGTCAAATATGCCAATGACTACACCCATTATCAGAACTATGACGTCCAACTGCTGCCGGCCGATAACGAGTACTTGCAGCAGGAAGTGTACCTGTCCTTGGCCAATAAGATACAGGTCTTTAACTGGTGGGACCTTTCTGTCGCGTATGACTACCAGTATAACACACTCAAACGCGATGAGTGGATTAGTGGAGTAACGGATGAACGGTTCTACCGCCATTCCCATTGGTTCTCTGCTGCCACGGCTTTCAACATCCACGAATACCTGCGTTTGCAGGCTTCGGTCTTAATGACGGCTGTCAGCCAACAGCCAGGTCAGACCTGTAATAGCCAACAGCCTAAAATCACCCCCGGTGTTTTCGTATCCCTTCGTCCATTCGTCCATTCGTCCATTCGTCCGTTATACGACTTGAGTATCAACGCCTTCTATAAGCAGAGTTACCGCTATCCGACCTTCAATGATCTCTATTATACGGATATGGGCAATGCCAACTTACGACCGGAATTGGCACGTCAGCATAGCGTTGAAGTAGCTTATCGCAGAGCGACAAAGGCATACGATCTGGCTTTTTCGGCTTCTTACTATTACAATCGGGTAACGGACAAGATTATCGCTTATCCGAAGGGTCAACAGTTCCGCTGGACCATGCTCAACTTAGGTACCGTTAAGATCAACGGTGTCGATGCCAAAGCCGATATGTCCTTCTATCTGCCGATGCGTTTTGTGCTACGCGCCCGGCTTAACTACACGTACAACACCGCCATCGATGTCACCAATCCCAATGACAGCTATTACGGTCATCAGATCCCGTATATCCCTTGGCACAGCGGAAGTGCGGTGGGAGAACTCGATTATACCAGTCGCCGCGGTGACCATTACGGACTCAGTTACTCCTTCATCTATGTCGGTGAACGGTACGCTCAGCAGGAGAATAGCATTTATAACTACGTGCAACCCTGGTACACCCATGACTTGTCTATCTACGGCGAATGGACCATTCGTCGCTACGGACTTAAAGCCAATATCGAAATCAATAACCTGCTCGGACAGGATTACGAAGTGATCCAAAACTATCCGATGCCTAAACAAAACGTACGATGCACACTCGCTTTCAGATATTAGTCTTTGCTCTTTATTCCTTATTCCTTACTCTTTATTCCTGCAGAACAGATGATGTCATCTATCCGACGATCGGCACGCATGTCACGGATGAAGTGCGGCAGGGTGGGTTATACGTGCTCTGCGAAGGAAACATGGGGTCGAACAAAGCCCGGCTTGATTATATGAACCTCGAATCGGGGGATTATTATGCCAATTGGTACGGTGCTCAGAATCCGCATCAGGTCAAGGAACTGGGTGACGTAGGCAATGATATTCAGGTGTATGGCGGTAAACTCTATGCCGTCATCAACTGTTCCCATAAACTGGAGATCATGGACCTTAAGGCACGTCGTATCACGCAGGTCGATATTCCCAACTGCCGTTACCTCGCTTTCCATCACGATAAGGCCTACGTCAGTGCTTATGTCGGTTCGGTAGCTGACGCCGATATGCTGGGTTCGGTCTTTGAGATCGACACCCTCACCATGCAGATCACACGGGAAGTGAAGGTCGGTCATCAACCCGATGAACTCTGTGTGCTCAACGACCGTCTTTACGTCGTTAACTCCGGCGGATACATCACGAATCGGCACGACTCCACCATGTCCGTCATAGATCTCCATACCTTTACGGAAACGGAGAAGATAGTTGTTGGTTTGAATCCGCAGCGTCTTCGTGTGGATAATCAAGGTCATCTGTGGATCTGTAATGAGAACGAAGTGCGTGTGATGAACCATAGTGCACTCGTCACGATCATCGACCTCAAGGCATCGAATATCTCCATCTGCGGCAACACCGCCTATCTCCTTGATGCTGAAAACAAGGTCTTATACGCCTATTCAACAGAGGACTATAATCTTTCGCCATTCGCCATTAACCTTTCGCCATTTGAGAATCCCTACGGATTACTCGCCACCGATGATGCCATCTATATCGCCGATGCCAAGAATTATGTCTCGTCGGGTGTGCTGCATTGTTATAGTCTGGACGGAAAGGAACGGTGGACTGCCAAGACCGGTGACATCCCCGGACACCTCTGCCGCATCTCCGCGGCCTATGATCTCCATGGCGATACCACACCCGTCACACATCATACATCATACATCAAACATGTATATGAATATATGCCCGGTATGGGGCAATTCGTCAATGAGTTGCCCAAATACGAAGAAGGAGACGATGCGGCAGCGATGTGCCGGAAGTGTGAAGCGGCGATCGGCAATAACGCCGGCGGCATGGTGTCGCTTGGCGGCTGGGGTGGGTATATCACCTTCGGTTTTGATCATCCCGTGGAGAACTTAGACGGATACGATATCCGCATCCTCGGAAACGCCTATTACATGAGCGGTTCTACCGTTTACGGCAGTTCCGAACCCGGTATCGTGCTCGTCAGCGTCGATGAGAATGCCAACGGTGTTCCTGATGACGCATGGTATGAACTCAAAGGAAGTCTCTATGACAAGCAGGTTTATACCTCCCGTACCTATACGCGTGCCGGAGATACCCTGCAAAATCCGTTCCATACCCAGCCGTATTACCCGCAGTGGATCGCAGAAGACGCATACACCCTCTCCGGCGCCTTACTGCCGTCGCAGTCGACAACAGTCAGCGGTCAGGTCGTGCAAACGATCCTCGACTACGGATATGCGGATAACAAACCCAATACAGATACCATCGGTACGGCTTTTGACCTCTCCTGGGCCGTGGACAGCATCGGTCAACCCGTCGCACTCACTACCGTCGATTTCATACGCGTCTATACCGCGGTCGATGAGATCAACAACCCCACCGGAGAGATCAGTACAGAGATAATAGGAGCTATTGATTTACATATCAATAATTAACATTTATTAACAATTTAAAACAACTAAAAAAATGAAAAAACAAATTCTTTTCATCGCTGCGTTGGCTTTGACCTTTGCAGCTTGTCAGAAAAACGAGCCTGAGTATGACGCAACCGTAGCTACGTTTGAGAACATCGAGTTGGCAGAAGAGAGTGTACTGCACCTCAGCGAAACCGGTGAGTTCGAGAGTGGTAACTACCGTTTCCAACAGGAAGTGGCAGACTACGGAGAAGCTGGTGTGTACTATTTCGGTAACATCGTTTCCAACAAGAAGGGTAAGACCTATGATGCGTATGCAGACAGCGACAAGTCGGCTTGCGGTGGTGCGCACAACGGTAAGAACTTCGTGGTATGGACCGCTTCGTACACGGGTTTTGACCGCATCTTCCTCAAACAGGCAGCTGTCGTTCCGGGATTCTATGTAAACAACACCGCATGGGTCGTTGACGCTATCCTCAACGGTGACGGAATGGGCGGAGATGCGTTCGCCGAAGGTGACTTTTTCACCCTTACCATCAACGCTTACCTCAACGGTGAGGCTGTGAACAATGAAGTGAAAGTGGACCTTGCCAAAGGTACCGAGTATATCCATGACTGGACCTATGTGGACCTCAGTTCCCTCGGTGAGATCGATGTACTGACCTTCTCGCTCTCCAGCTCGAAGGCGAATGACTATGGTATGACCACCCCGGCATACTTCTGTATCGATGACTTCGGTGCTAAAAAGTAAATAAACAACGAAGTTTATAAACAGTGAAACGATTAACAAGACTATTTACAGTCTTTCTAACTTCTATCCTCTTCGTCGGGTGCGCTCAGCACTCGGCGGAGCAGGGTAGTATTCCTGCCGGAAATAAGTACGCTACGGGATTTCAGATCACGCCTACCGACAGCGGTATCGTCGTTGAGGTCTTTCAGCCTTACCAGCGTATCTGCGTGCGTGAACCGCTGCGTCGTTTGGGCACTATGTCCACCGTGCAGGTCGGATTCCTCTATGCCATTGATGCACTCGACTGCCTCGTGGCCGTATGCAATCCTGAACTGATCTACACACCTGTCAAAGGCGATGAGATCGATCTGGGTGACTCCATGCAACCGATTGCCGAAAGGGTGCTGATGGCGGATCTCGATCTGCTGTTGGCGGTTAACTACGGTCAGTATGACAACCTCGAAGCGACCCGTCTCGAGAAACTCGGGGTGCCTACGATCTATATCAACGAATGGACGGAGACCTCTCCGCTGGCTCGTGCTGAATGGATCCGGGTCTTCGGTGCCCTCACCGGTCGTCTCCCTCAAGCGGATAGCGTTTTCCACGAAGTGGAAACTAAATATAAAGAGCTAATTGTCCATAGCCAAGAGCCAATAGCCATTATGTCAGGCAATAATTTTCGTGGCACCTGGTACGTTCCATCCGGCCTCAATTACCTGGCCTATCTCTTTAAAGACGCTGGCGCAGACTATCCTTTCTATGATGATTTCAGTGCCACCTCCCTTCCGCTTACCATCGAACAGACGATCCGTTATTTCTCGGATGCCGAGGTGTGGGTAGGTGCCGGAGGAAACAGTCTGGACGAACTGGCGCAGATGGATGAGAAGCACACCTGGTTTAAAGCCTTCCGTAACGGACGCGTCTATAACTGGCGCAAGCAGCAACGGGACGGAGGACCCAATAATTTCTGGGAACGTGGTGTCGTGCACCCCGAAGAAATGCTCGAGGACATTATCCATATCCTGAATAATGCCCCCGATTCCTTATTGCATTTCGCTTTAAAACTCCGCTAACCCTTACTTCCAAAGTTTAACGATCAGCGTACTCAGTCCCTCTATCTTCATCGGTTGGCTCAGGTCCACCTCTTCGCCTGTCATCGGGTTGATACCCACCGGACGGTACTTGCGCAGAATCTCTGCATAATGATCCACCGGAATCTCTACCGGTTTCTCGCCTGCATTGGCGAAGACAAACACCGCTTCGTTATCCAGATAACGGAAGAAGGCATAGGTGTTGTTCCGTGCCAGGAAATGCATGGTCTTACCGACGTGCAGCACTTTCTCTCCCTTACGCCAGTTGAACAGTTTACTCTGGAACTCAAACATATCGTTCATCTCTTCCGTCACCTCATCGCCCTGCGGCAGCGGTGCACGCAGATAGCTGTGGTTACTCGGATCTTCACCTTTCGACGTCATCGCAAACTCATCGCCGTACAGCACTTGCGGAATACCGCGCATGGTGGCCAACAGCACGTACGCTAATTTCACACGGCGCAGGTCTTTGTCCTTCACCACATCCGTGATACGCGCCATGTCGTGATTGCCGAGGAAGGTGAACAGTTTGTTCACATCCGCGTACATATAATCCATCGTCATCGCGTCATACACACGCGTCAGACCGTTGCCCCAGCCGCTACCGTCGTTCTCTAATGCCTGACGAATCGCTTCCTCAACCGGGAAGTCCATTACCGTCGGCAGGTTCGAATCAAAACCGTCAAAATTCTTCACGCCGCTCTGCCAGTAAGCTACTGCCGGCGCCGGTCTTGTCCAGCATTCACCTACAATATTGATGTTCGGATATTCATTGCGAATAGCACCTAACCATTTGCTGCCCGGTACCTTCTCAATATAAGGGTAGGTATCTACACGCAAACCGTCCAGGTTCGCATACTCGATCCACCAGATCGCCCACTGCTGGAAATACTTCAGCAGATCGGCGTTCTCTAAGTTCATATCCGGCATCGGATGATCGAACCAACCGCGGTTACTGAGCAGACGGTCGTACTCCGACGCGTTGATGTCGTAGTTCGCCGTGAAGCAGTTGTTCGTGTTCGTGAACTGAGGGAACTGGTTAATCCAATCCTGATAAGGCAGATCCTGCATCCACCAGTGTGCCGATCCGCAGTGGTTCGGAACCATATCCATCAGCACCTTGATACCTTTCTCATGGGCTTTCTGCACCATCTGCGCATACAGACTGTTGCTGCCGTAACGTGGATCGATATGGTAATAATCGGAACATGCGTAACCGTGATACGACCATGCCGCCTCGTCGTCACCTAACATCGGTGTCGGCCAGATAGCCGTGCAACCGAGTTTCTTAATATGATCCAAACTGTTGATGATACCCTGGATATCGCCGCCCCAACGTCCGTTGACGTTGTTCTTGTCTGCTTTCTCCTTCGTGTCATTGGTGCTGTTGTTCGAAGCGTCGCCGTCCACAAAACGGTCACTCATAATCAGGTACACCACGTCCGACGCATCGAAACTGCTGCGGTTCTTACTGCCTTTCCGCCGCTCACTGATCGTGTAGTCATAGCTCGCTTTCTTGTTGCCTTTCTTCAGCGTGATGCGATACACACCCGGCTGGAAAACCCCAAAGTCCACAAACAGATAGTTGTCGCTCTCGGCGTTGTGCTGACTGCGAGGCACCAAACCGTGACACGCACCGCGTACCACTTTGCCGTTCACTACCTGTTGAACACTCACCTGCGCGTCGCGCAAATCCTGACCGTGAAACATAAGCGTTAACGGTGTCTCCATGTTCGTCCACCAACTTAACGGCTCCACTTGCTGAATCTTAGGAGCAGCAAAAACCATCTGACCTGCCAGAAGAGCAACTGCTAAAAGAATACTGTGTTTTTTCATATATAACGATTTAACAATTTAACAATTTAAAGAGCAAGCCTATAAGCCGGGTTCTGTTCCAAAATCGTACATCGTACATCTGTCCTTTGTACATCATTTGGCGTCTATCATTAATCTGACGCTTCCTACCCTCCGACTCACGCGAGCAGCGCTCAAACATCGGTTTACTTGGAATTGCAGCCTATCGTATGCTCGTTTCACCTCGGTGTCCGCCTTTCACCTTTCAGTTTTCAACTTTCACCTTCCTCGTCTCTGTAGCAGGGACCAAACATTGCTGCCTGACGGCCGTTAACCGCGATAGTGCTCTGTGCTGCCCGGACTTTCCTCACCTTGCGGCGCGATAGACCGGCTTACTCTATATTTTCGTTTTTTGTTTTTTCCCTTTCGGGGCCCCCGCAAATTTTAATTTGTGGGGAGAGCGAGAACACGGCGAAAGTTCTCATGAGCGACGGGGTCGCGATTCGTACTGAGCCGTAGTTCGCGCGAAGAGCGGTGTACGGGAATCGAACCCGCCTCCTCGGCTTGGGAAGCCGATGCACTACCGATGTGCTAACACCGCAAATTCGCTGCAAAATTACAACTTTTTTTTGATATACGCAAATTTTTTAATAAATTTCGACGATTTTGCGCTCCAGCCTCCGGGTGATCTGATCTTTCCGCAGCGCTTTCACGTCCTTCGTCTGCACACCCGTCACCCGTTGAGTTGCCCGTAAGTGAATCGGCACCTCTTTCTTCTGCGTCCCCACGAACTTCGCATCGATCTTCATGTTCTTCTCTTGCACATACAGCCTTTCGCCATGCGTCCCTTCGTCCGTTCGCCGCTGAAGTATCGTATTCAAATCCACGCTTGCACGTAACTTCTTCATCCGAAACTTCTGCAACTCGTTTTCCCCCATGTTCAGCAGATTCAGCAGCTGCAGCTGGTCGGCATTCAGCTTGTACCCGAAGGGTATCGTCACTTTCACCTCCGCATGTTCCGAGAAGCGTTTGACCGAATAGGTCTCCGAATCGACGATATAATGCCGCTTGTAGATCATTCGGAAGAATCCGAGGTATTTGCTTACCTTCTGCGTGTAGGTCAGCACCGTCTCGTGCTCCGATTCGTTGCTCACCGTCCAATGCTTAAGGTCGTTCATGTTCTCCTGAAAATCGTACTTAATGTCGCTCACGCCGAAGATTGCACGGTGCACCACCACACCCGAATCGATGCTGTTCGCTGCCCGGCGCATCAGGTTCTTCGGTGCTCCCGCCGGCAGTTTCGCATCCTTCTCCAAGCGCTCTAACGTTCCGCCGCTCATGATCTGGGTGGCTTCTTCCCGTTTCGCCGCATCGAAGAACCGCTTGCAGAATTTTCCCTGAAACTGCACCGAGTCTTTTCCACTCTGCGCTGCCTCCGGCAGCACCACGATATCCGCAATCATCTGCTCCATGCCCCAGGTGGCTTTCTCGCTCCGCATAACCACGTCGCTCACAATGCTGTACCGGGTGTTCGTCTTCGGAAAATCGCGTTCCATCTGCACATAGACGGAGTGGAGTAGAGCCGCCATCTGCTTCCGCTTGTTCCGCTGCTTACTCGTCTTCGCCGCCACTACCGTCTCTTCCAACTGTATCGGCTGTTCTTTCAGAACAATCGTCCTTTCCCCATTCGCCTTTTCGCCATTCGCCCTTTCGCCATTCGCCTTTTCGTCATTCGCCCATTCGCCATTCGCCCTTTCGCCATTCGCCTTTTCGCCATTCGCCCATTCGCCATTCGCCCTTTCCCCATTCGCCCTTTCGCCATTCTCCCTTTCGCCATTAGCCATTAGCCATTCGCCCTTAATCATCATCTTTTCATACCCGATGAAAGAGATGATGATGAAGTCTCCTTCCCCCAGCTCCGCTTCAAACGTAAACCGTCCGTCATTGTTCGTCGCCGTGCCGAGTTCCGGCTGCTGCTGCGGATACACCGTCGCATACGCAATCGGTGCACCTTTCTCATCCACCACACGTCCGCTGTACTGCGTTCCCCACGCCGCACACGCGCATAATAAATATAGGAATAACCCAATTCGTCTCATAATCGGGCACAAAGGTACTGCTTTTTTTGCAAATATGCAAATAAAACCCGTTTAAATTGAATTTTTCTTCCATTTTCGTCACCAAAAATTTGCATATATCAAAAAATTTTATTACCTTTGCGCCAGATTTTGAAATTTCCCTTCACCCCGCTTTTACCTCAAAAAGGCCTCAAAAACCTATCGGAACCTATGCGGGAAAAGAGCGGAACCTGCTTATCCTAGACAATGCTTAAAATTAACATCATATAACAAACATATATACAATACATTACATGCTATGGCAAGACATCTGAAAACTGAGATAATTTCCAGCTTGGATTGCATTGTTTCGGAATATGTCATTCTTCCGGCCAATTCCGCTCCACGAGCCCGTGGAGTGCGCTATCTGACCTTCGTAGAAGGCATAGATGCCTATTTCGGTATGATGAACTCCCACAAAGAAGGCCGCCATTACCGCAAACACATCATTGTCCGCCGTTGCCCGGAACATAACGGTCTTCACCAACTCTATACCTACCATTT
>CAMIZK010000019.1 GCA_946403315.1 uncultured Bacteroidales bacterium
GCGCTTTGTTTTGGCATTCTGAAATCTGGTAAATTTCGTTGAAAGTAACAAAACATTGCGACACTAAGATGCCTATGGTATGTATTTATACGTGTGCGCGCAACTGCGTGTACATTATTATATAATATACGTACGGCGTGGGCTTCGGTGTTGCTGTTTGTTACAAAGGCAATACCAGAGCCTCAGAATGCGGAACAGCAAGATTGCAGTCCCGCTTTTTTTATACGTAGTGTCGAAAAGCGGAACACAATCAGAAGGTCCCGCTTTTTTGTTGTGTATATGATCTTTGACAAATTCGGACATCTGCCTGATTGCAATGCAATCATTTCCCCGAATGTGAAGGGGAGTTGCTTTGCACATTTTTGCAAGGCAATTAGATGCCTGAATATATACTTTCGCCGAATACTATTGTATGCAAGCATCCATACTATTCAGCGAAACTATATAGCCGGATAAATCCTCCGGCAAAAATGTGATCTTTGACATATTGGATTACCGTAAAAAGAAAGAAATTTTGCATTTTTGTGCGAAATTATTTGCGTATGTCAGAAAAAAGCAAACAAATATTTGTAGTACCGTCGGCACGCCCTTATAAATAAGGAATCCTCCGAAGGTACAGTCGCATCCTTGTGCGAATAACAAGTCTTTTCCGCTAAAAATCTAAATAAATTTAATTTTTATCGGCAAATCCTTGCATATTCCAAATATTTGTTGTACCTTTGCAGTCGCAAAAGTGAAAGGACTGATTTATGGAAGCAGTAGTTTATCGTACTGCAGAAGAAAAACGTTCTGCGCGCAGACGCCTCATTGCCATAAAAGAGGCTGTTGAAGAACAGATGCGTCAGCGAATGGAAAAAATGGAGTGGTAACGTGAATTTCTTGTCTGCAGAAGAAATTAATCAGACATCGCCTTATCAGGTAACGCAGGTAGATGAATTGTCCGTCCGGTTTTGTACACAATATGGTGTCCATTACTGGGTCGGTTTTCTGCGTGATATATTCATTCTTACCGAGAATGGTTACTATTTGTATATAACCAACGAGTCTGAAACTAAAGGAGCTGACTCTCTTGTTTATGAAACAGTAGTGGCTATTATTGCTAATTTCTTTGCGCACTCTGCTTCAGACGCGATGTTATACATTTGTTCTCCCTCTGATAGCCGACAAGCAACGCGTGCTCGTCTTTTTGAAATGTGGTTCAATAAAACGGAAGAAGCTAAATCGTTTACATTACAGACATATTCAAATATAGACGAAGGTGTGAAATATTTCTATGGAATCATTTTGCGAAAAGACAATCCTGAACATGATAAGATGATAGGTATCTTCAAAGAGTTCCTTTCTGATAACTAGTAGTTAGTTTATCTATATAACAAGCGGTAATCCAATAGAGTGGAAACACTCAAAGCGGATTACCGCTTTTTTGTGCATGGAAACAAAACAAAACCAATTTATAATTAACCGAGCCGGAGGTTAGAAAAAAGCCGGCAAATGAACATTGACATATTGTGTACTTATAGAAATGAGCGAAAAATGAAAGATTTTTGCTATTTTTCTTGCATATTCCAAATATTTGTTGTACCTTTGCAGCGTCAAAGGTAACGAAAGGAGGCAGATATGCAAGCAGCGTTAGCACAAAATTATGATGTAGTACAAGTTCAAGTGCCGCATTTGGAGTTGAAAAAATTCAAAACCATCGTTAAGGCTTTAGGATGCATGGTAGAAACCATTAGTCCTTTAGAGCGCTCTCTTCGAGAAGCCGAGCAAGGGCAGATTATTCACTATGATTCATTGGATGATTTAATTAAGGAAATAGGCTGATGTACAATTTGAATGTTACTCCACAATTTAAACGCGATGCGAACAGATGTAAGCGCCAGGGTAAAAGAATGGAACTTCTTTGGGAGGCAGCCCGTATTTTAATTAACGAAGGAGCACTACCTGAATCATACAAACCTCATATGCTTCACGATGAATTCGCAGGCTGCTGGGAGTGTCATATTGAGGATGATTGGTTATTGATCTGGAAGCAAAACGACTTCAAGTTGACATTACTGTTTACTAATACAGGTTCGCATAAGTATTTGTTTAATGAGAAAGGATGATTATATGAGTGAAGAAGAGTTCAAGAAAGCATTAGATATTTCACTTGAACAAGAAGCTCGAGGAGAAGTTACCCACTACGAATCCGTAGAAGAATTAATGAAGGCGTTAGGATAAGCCATCATAATAAATCATTTCTATAAGCAACAATTCGAAAGAGTTGTTGCTTTTGTTTGTACACATAGGTCAACAATAGAAACAAAACAATAAAAACAATTTATAATTAACCGAGGGCAACAACCCTCACAGTATTAACAAAAAGTATGAAGGTTCGTGCTAATCGAGTGTAAGCTTGCTTACCCGACTCGATGACGCCGAAGCTCCAGAAATTTAAAATCAATTTTTTAAATTTATGAAAAGATTTTTTCTAATTCCGCTATTGACGCTCATGTGTAGCGTTATGGCGTGGGGTGAAGCGATTGAGGTTAGTACCCTTAGCCAACTTCAAGCCGCCGTCCCAGAATCGGGGTCAGTGGACATCAAACTGATGGCAGATATCGTTGATGCTTCCGAGGGTGTTGTAGTAATAGAGAGTAATAAGGCATTACTATTTGTTCCAGAAGAGGTTACCGTGAATTTAGACATGAATGGTCATAAAATTCACTCAACGTATCCGGAAGCAGGTGAATCTGCTCCATCTACGATTGTTGCCCAGGGTACTTTAAATTTTTCAAACTCAAGTTCTGATGTAGCAGAAGTTATAAGCGAGAATGATTATGCTTTTGTGTGCAACTATGGTGAATCTACCATTACAGGTAATATAGACTTTGGGATTATCATTAATTACTTTGGCGAAATCACAATCGACGAAAACTTTACAGGACATGTAAACGATATGCAAAATGCATCGATATCGATTTATGGAACGAAAATGGAAGGCGAGATTACTATCAAAAATGGTCAATACGCATTTAATCCTGAAAATTACCTCCCCGATAATTACGGAGTAGTAGAGGATAACGGAACATGGACGGTAGTAAAAGGAATGATTGTTCCCAAAGTCAAAATCGTAGGTGGAAATGAGTATGCATCTTTGCAGGCTGCTTTTGCGGACGTCGAAGGCACAGCAACTGTTCAACTGCTCAAAGACATTTCAGTGGATTATAGTGATATTGAACTAGGTGAAAGTCTGAGTGAAGTCGACGGCATCATTAAGGTTCTAAGTGGTCAAGACATTACGCTGGATCTTAACTCGCATAATATAACTATGGATGAGTCTCATGAAAGTGCTGATGGTATAGCATTAATAAACATTTTTGATGGCGGTAGACTTACGGTTATAGGAGATGGTTCATTTACCACAACACAAATTTGGGATCTCGTACTATCAATGGACGATGGTGTTTCCAATCATGTATTCGCTATCGAATCGGTAGAAAACAGTCACCTTGTTCTAGCAGGAGGCACATATCCTGTTGACCCAAATGGTTGGTTAGCCGAGAACAAGGAGGCGGAATTTATTAGTCAATTGTGGTTATATAAAGTTGTAGATAGCGGAAGTGTAGTTTATGTCGCTCAAATAGGAGAAAGAAAATATAGTTCGTTACAAGCAGCAATAAATAGTGCATGGTCAAATGATGTTATTGAACTTCTTGCTGATGTAGATGAGGATATTGAGATTACTAAAATTGCAAAAATCCAATATGGAGACTATAATGCAACCAAAATTACTGCAGGAACAGGATATTCCGTATTAAACAATGATGGTGTACTTTCTTTCATGCCAACATCCGTATATGGTTTGTACGATTTCTTAACGAAACCCGGCGAAGCTTCTTTCACCGTAACTGAGAACACAGACATTTCCGCTCTTGGTTCTATTACCGTAAATGGCATCAAGACATTAACGATTAATGAGGGTGTGTCAGTGCTGTATAGACGTCAAGGAGAGTTAGCCAACATCGTTGTTGCCGAAGGTGCAAAACTCACGATCCTTGGTTCAGGTTCTTTCGCTCCTATTCCAGGTGAATCCTTGCAATCTATTAATGGCAACCGTGCTATTGATGTGGACGGCGAACTCGTTGTCGGCGTAAAGGATGATGCAAATAATCAACCTCATTTCGTGACAACATCCTTGTATCGAGGAAGTGCTGTTATGGTAAATGCTACCGGTGTTGCTACATTTAATAATGCTGATATACGGGCTGCACATATGGTTATCAACAATTTTGGTACCACAACCATTAATGGTGGTGAATACGTATCTTCTTCTACCACTCAAAACGGTTATAGCAGCGTTGCCTATACATATGCAGTGCAGAATTATAATAAGATGACTATCAATGGTGGTCACATCAAGGGTGTTCAAGGAGCTCTTGCTTGTCAAAACAAGCACAGCTACGACGAACTTAACAATGATCAGTTTGAGGATGTATCAGTAGCTACAATTAATGGTGGTTCTTTTGAAACCGTTTACGGTCATAATGCTAAGACGGATGAAGATAACACTCAAGATAATTATTATGCTCTTTATGTATCTAACTATGCTGTAGTAAACATCTTTGGCGGAGAGTTCAAGGTTCAAACTCCGAGTGCTGGTGGCAACCGCGTAGTTTTGGTTGGTGATAATGATGCATACAATACATTCGGTATCATCAATATTTACGGTGGTAAATACCAACAAAAAGTACTTGTTTCTAAAGCAAGAAAAGAACAGAGTTCCTATCCGGCTTCTATTCCTGTTACCTCTCAGTGGTATTCCGCTTTCCAAGAAGCAGATGCAGACAAAGCATATGCTCCGCTGCCTGCGGGTTATGAGTATTTTGAAATCATCGGATCAGGCACTCCGGAGGATGGCCAAGTAGTAGATGCTGATGCTTATGCTGCAGGTTATCGTTTCTCTGTGATTCGTACCAATGAAGATACGAAAGAGGTTAACGTAGATGATCCCGCTACTACTATCACTTGGCAGCAAAGTTCTACTTGGAAAGCCGGTGAGTCTTCCGAGACAACCACATATGTTCCGGAAGAAACTACTATCGTTACTATTCCGACAGGAAAAGATGTAGTCATCAGCAATGACGCAGATGACAACAACGGAATGACAAAAGCTGTTGCAGAACAGATTTTCGTTAACCAAGGTGCATCGCTGACCGTTGAATCCGGTACTACCTTGACAGTTGGCGATGGCGGTATGAACATTGCTAACGGTGGTTCTATTACGGTAGAGCCGGGTGCTGTTGTCAAAATCGGTACTGCCGGTGTTATTACTACCGAAAAAGATGCGTTGGTGCTTGTGTCCAATGACGATCAGCAAGCAGCCCTGCTCTATGATCCTGCTGTAGCAGAGAACACCCAGCCGAAGGCTACCGTTAAACTGGAAACGAAATCTAAACAGATCGGCGACCAAAGTTATGTTTATGAGCGTTTTGCTATTCCTACCCTTAATGGTGCGGAAACGATTTACAAAATCGAAGGAGGTATACCTAAAACAGCAGGTAAACCGAATGAGACCGTAGCACTATATAATGACGCTCCTTCATTCCTCCAAGCTGTTTGGGCGTGGGATAACAATGCCGGTGATTGGCAGCAATTGAATTCTATGCTGGAAATGAAGCCGTTTAATGGCTATCAATTGACCAACAACTCTGCAAATGGTGGTCTGGTATATGTATTCGAGGGTAACCTGGTTGGTAACAATAATGGTACGTATGAGTTTGTTGAAGATGGATTCCATTTCTTCGGAAACAGCTACTCTGCTGAGATTAATATTAGGAAATTCCTCAATAATCTGGCATCTGGAGCAGAGAAGAGCGTTTGGTTATACGACCCATACGACAAGACCTTCAAGGTGGTTACTTATATGACATCTAATGGCCGTGTTAAATATGGCGATGCTGCCAAAACACCTATGACAGACATTCGCTCTATGCAAGCATTCATTATGATGCTGAACGATGGAACAAATGCTACTGTAAACTACGAAAGTGCAATCTGGGGCAACCCGAAATACAATCCTTCTGCATCTCCTGCTCCTGCTCGTGAGACCGTTGCCGAGGATTGGGCTACTATCAAAGTGGTTTCCGCTAATGGTCAGAAGGATGAGTTTACTTTGGTACAGAGCGAGGAGTTCAGTAGCGCATTTGAGAATGGTGCGGATGCATCCAAGTTCATGAACAAAGAGAACATCAACCTCTATGCTACTACCAATGCGGGTAACCTGGCTATGGTGGCTACCGATAACATCGATCGTACTGTGCTTGCATTTGCTGCAGGTGAGGCTACCGAATATACCATTAGCTTCGAAGGTGTTGAGGGCAATGAGTTCACGCTCCGTGATATCATTACCGGTACAATGGTTTCTATGACTGAGGGCGCTACCTACACCTTCACGCAAGAGGCTAATACGACTAATGCCGCTCGTTTCGAGATCATCGGTATTGCTAAAACTCCGACCGCTATCGAGAATGTAGAGGCAGAGGCTAAAACGCATGGTATCTATACCATTGCTGGCCAATTCGTCGGCAATGACTTCAATGCGCTCTCCGCGGGTGTATATGTAGTAAACGGCGTTAAGATTGTAAAGTAATAACTAAAAATAGTTTGGGGCGCGCGCCGCAAGGCGCTGCGCCGCCAAATTACTAATTTTATGAAAAAGTATAATACACCAATAATTGAAATTGAAACTATCAGCTTAGGTTCAATCATATGTAATAGTCCCGGCCCCGATATTAAAGGCGATGGTCATGGAATAGTAGGTGAAGGAACCGGTGGATTGACCAACGCACCTGAAAGGAAAGTTTTTTAATAGTCTGAAATTTTAAATTAAATAAACATGAAAAAAATATTTCTGTCCATTCTGACATTGATGAGCGCAGTTACAATGTCAGCGCAAATAACAGCAGATGTTACACTTCGTTTGGAATCAGAAAGCCACAGCGTAAGTGAATTATTACTCTTTGCCGGACCGGATTTGGCAGCTTCGCCGGAGCGCGGAGGTTTCTTTGCTACGCAATCCAACCCGGAGGATATCAACATTTATGCTGTAGATCCTGCTACAAACGGAAAGTATGCCTCTTATGGTAACGGCACACTGGTAAATATTCCGGTTGAGATCATTACCAGCAAAGAGGCTGCCGCAAAACAGAACTATACGATCAAATTTGAGGTTTATGAGGATGCAGAAGTCCTGAAACTCAAAGACTTGGTAACCGGTGAAGAGAAAGACATCGTGAATGGTGGCTCTTATAATTTTACTGTAACGGAGGAAAACGCTCCTTCTTATCAAGAGGGTACTTATTCCGTCATCTCTAACCGTTTCGTCATCAACTACGACAACACGGTATTTGTAACCGACGTAACTACCAACGAGGACGGTTGGGCTTCCTTCGCTTACACAGAGGACGTGCGCTTGGCTTCTCCTATGGGTCTTCGTATTTACAAGGGCTCGTTGGATAACTCTAATCCAGATGCTCCGGTGATTAACCTCACGCAGGTAACAGCTATTCCTGCGGGCGCAGGTGTGTTTGTGAAAGGCGAACCTCTCACAACCTACCATTTCTCCGCTACTACGGCTGGTGCTCTTTCGAACAACGATATCGTAGGATGTACTGCAGATACAGATCCGGCAGGCATCAGCGATGCTATTTATACGCTCCGTAACGTAGGTGGTGTAACTGCATTATATCATTATGAAGGCACCGCTGCTATTCCGGCAGGCAAAGCATATCTGCCGATTCCTGTAGGCTCGAATCCTGCTCCGCAACGCGTTCGCATGGTTATTAACGAGACACAAGGCGTGGAGAATGTAGTAGTGGAAGACGTGAAGGCAGAGAAGTTCGTTGAGAACGGTCAGATCTTCATCAAACGTGGTGAAGCTGTTTACAACATGCAAGGTCAAATCGTAAAATAAGGAGGATACAACTATGAAGAAGAATTATATTGCTCCTAATACGGAGATGACACAATTTGCCGCTAACGGCATTATGCAGGATGCATTGAGCATTGTTACCGGTTCCGGTACTTCGTTCGATCAATCAGTAGAGATCGACTAAACCCATCCCGTGCTCTGCACGTGGATTTTGAATAAATCTTTTCAAGGTGTGCCACTTTGAGAAAAGCGGCACACCTTTTTTATGCCTGTTTTTGAGACCTAAAGGGACGAAAACAAAAACTTCGTTAATCGTGCGTAAGCTAAGAAACTTGCGGAAGGATAAAAAAACGCACTTCGGGTGCGTTTTTTTGTGCAAATCCTTGCATATTCCAAATTGGAATGTACTTCGACCTGCTACCCTGGAAGGGAACCCTTCGAAGGTACTATCGCACGTTTGTGCGAATAACAAGTCTTTTCCGCTAAAATCTTAAATAAATTTAATTTTTATCGTTAAATCCTTGCATATTCCAAATTTTTGTAGTAACTTCGGACTCCGCCTGCTACGCATTCCCCCGAATTTACGTTCGCACATTTGTGCGAATAACAAGCCTTTTTACGTAAAAATATTCAAATAAATTTGAAATTTTCCATAAAATCCTTGCGTATTCCAAATATTTGTTGTAAATTTGCAGCGGATTTGTGTTCAATGTAAAAAACACGAGCAATTAATATGTGTTCGTTGTGGAAAGCACAAAACATAAATTTATGCTCAATTCATAAAGCAAATTAAGCTATGAAAAATCTGATTGACAAGCATGTGCGTTACTACAAACAAACGCCAATGACGATTATTCGTCAGTGTGGAACGGAGATTAACTGGGATGTGCCTCTGTTAGCGATACGTGGTCCCAAGGGTGTTGGTAAAAGTACGATTATGCGCCAATATATCCGGCAGCACTACTCTGTGTCGGACAGGTCGGTGCTTTACTGCTCCTGTGATGGCGCGTATTTTGCTTCGCATACTTTGCTTGATCTGGCGGATCAGTTCTATAAAACAGGCGGCAAACATCTGTTCTTGGACGAGATCCACAAATATCCCAACTGGAGTCGTGAGATCAAAGAGATGACCGACTTGTATTCGGACATGCGAATAGTCATTAGCGGTAGTTCGCTATTGAGCATGCAGCAAGGAGATGCTGACTTAAGCAGACGTTGTATCAATCACGATATGCAAGGATTGAGTTTTCGGGAGTTCTTGCGTTTTTACAAGAACATCGACCTGCCCAGATATACGTTGGAGCAGATTCTTGAAAATCCCTGGCCATTAGCCGAAGAGGTGAATAATCAATGTCGGCCGCTCCAATATTTCTCGGAGTACTTGCGGTACGGCTATTATCCGTATTTCCTGCAATTGAAGAACATCGTGGATTATTACTCGGCAATTGAGATTACGGTTAGTTATATTATCGACGACGAACTGCCGCGTATCTGCAAAGTTTCCGTTGAGAACACGCGGAAAATCAAGGCACTGGTGAATATCTTAGCGAATTCGGTGCCGTACGATATTGATATCAAGCGTCTGTCTGTACAAAGCGGATTGCAACGGGCAACTATCTTGGAGTACCTCACTTATTTGGACAAGTCCAAAATACTTCAGCTTATCTATTCCGATTATGCGAACGCCAAGAAAATGCAGAAACCGGATAAGGTGCTCATGGACAATAGCAATATGCTTTATGCTTTAGCCGCGCAAGAACCGAATATCGGAACTGTTCGTGAGTGTTTTGCTGCCAACCAATTGGCTTTCGCTCATTTGGTAGAGTACGGCAAGCATCATGGTGATTTTAAGATTGACGGTAAGTACACCTTCGAAGTGGGCGGAGCAGATAAAGACTACGAGCAAATAGCAGATCTGCCCAATTCGTACATTCTGGCTGACGATATGGAATTTCCGTATGGTCACAAACTCCCGCTATGGATTATCGGCTTCTTGTATTAACCTGCCTATGCGTAAAAATTGACACCCTTAAGGGTAGTTTGCGTAAAAAAATGACCTAAAAAAGGTAGTCTGCGTAAATTTTTGCACGTGCGTGTTGCGTACGTGCTTGTTTTTTTATAATTTTGCAGAAAATTTAACAAACAATATGACATTAGCAGTACGATTTCGATTTCATGGGCCGAAGACGCCGACGTTTAACATTGTGGAGATGACGGATGATCAATGGCGTGAGTTCTTTTGGTTAAACAATAGCCAGATGCGTTTGGAGTGGATGATTCATTTCCTCCGTTACGAATATATGCGGCACGAGATCTGTGAACTATGGTGGATCCCGCTCGATGACCAAGACGAATTGGCAATTAAAAACAAAAAGAACAATAATATTAACTAAAAACGCATCTTCGGGTGCGTTTTTTTACACACATGTGGAAAAATTGACACCCTTAAGGGTAGTTTGCGTAAAAAAATGACCTTTAAAAGGTATTTTGCGTAAAAAAATGCGCGCGCGTATTGCGTATGTGCATTCTTTTTTGTAATTTTGCGCTCGCTTGCACTAGAACTGCACGTGACTCGCGATTTCATCGCTCGATTACGTCTACGTTCTGTGCTACGCTCTCCCCACTGCAAACAGCCTACGGCTTGGTTTACATCGGGGGGCCAGAATAAAAAATGCAAACAAAAAACAACAATATTAACTAAAAATCAAAACAATTATGAGAAAAAGAAAGTTTTTTACACTATTCTTTGCCCTGGCGGCGATGATGCTCGCCTCGACCGGGCAAATCCGGGCAGACCAATCGGCGGGTTTCTACCACTTTCATGAAGGCTTTATTCAAGGCAATAATGTCATGAATCAGGTTACGGTGAACTGCGGGGCAGTTTACGATAGATATGCTGTCTTGAAATATGGTGGTAAAAATTTGACTATTTCCGTACCGGCGGGATATTCGATTACCTTTATAAGGTTTATTGTGGATAGAGCTGTCGATAGACAGACCATCAGTACTACGAAAGGAACGTTAAGTGACAACAGGCCTCAAAAAGAAGATATCACTTACGTCAATGATGTCAACAGCACTTCTGTCACATTAAGCACCACCGAGGGTGAGTACAGGATTGGAACGATAGAGGTTTTCTACAAGGTTGAAGAACCGACGGGTTCGGTTGACGGTCTCACCGGAAAGAACGGTTCGTTCCGTGTCTGGGGATGGGCTTATGACCCGGATGCTGAAGACAGTTATGCTGTGACCATCCACGTGTATGTGTTCGACAATGCCACGGAGACCGATTTGAACAAAGCGAAAAAGGGTATCCCCGCCGGTACAGCGAACATCCAGCGTGACGACTTGGCAAATCAGGGACACGGTGTGATGCACGGTTTCGATTTTAACCTGAGCTTGACCGACCTCAGTGCGGGTACCTATTACGTTCGCGTGTTTGCCTTGGACAAACAAGGCATTAGCAACCCTAACCTGGGGTATTCGGACCAAAGCGGTAATGTGAAGGCGGTTACCGTTAGTGCTCCGTACACCGTTAGTTACAACGCCAACGGCGGAACCGGTGCTCCGGGTAGTCAGACAAAGGCGCAGGATATTACGCTCAAACTGAGCACTACCACGCCGACCCGCACGGGTTATACCTTTAATGGTTGGAACACGAATAATAGCGGAACAGGTACCAACTATGCAGCCGGCGCCAATTACACCGCCAATGCCAATGTGACCCTTTATGCGAAATGGACGGCGAACAAGTACACCGTAACGCTCAATCAACAGAGCGGTTCAGGCGGTTCTTCTTCTGTGCAGGCTACTTACGGTTCGGCAATGCCTTCGGCTACGATGCCGACCCGCACGGGTTATACCTTCAACGGCTACTTCGATGCCCAAACAGGCGGTAACCAGTATTACAAAGCCAACGGTTCTTCTGCCAAGAACTGGGACAAGACCGCAGCGGCTACGCTCTATGCACGCTGGGCTCCTATTACCTATAATATCACCTACGATTTTGCGGGCGGTCAGGGCACTAACCCGGCTACTTATACCGTTGAAACCGCTACCTTCCAACTGGCAGCTCCGCAACGCGCGGGCTATACCTTCCTCGGTTGGACCGGTTCGAACGGCAACACGCCGCAAACGGCCGTACAGATTGCGAAAGGTTCGACGGGTGATCGCAACTATACAGCTAATTGGGCAATCAACCCGAGTACGCAGGTAATGTATCTGGACAGCCTTGATAATACGGCAGCTCAAGAGACCGTTGCTTTCAACCGTCCTGAGGCTCCGGAGGTAGCAGGCTTCACGTTCGTCCGCTGGGAAGTAGTGGAAGGCCCGCTGAGCGAAGGTATCAAGCTCCAGGCTGTCTACGCCGAGGACGAACCTTCGGGCGCGCCCAAGAAACAGGTAGGCAAGTTCACGCTTATCCGCAAGGGCGATAAGAACGAGTATATTCTTCAAACTGCTAAATGAATTATACTATGATAAAGAGATTTTTTATCCTACTTCTTGCTACAGTAGCAAGCATAGGGATGAGTTTTGCTCAAGATCCGGGCATTGTGAGCAGCGGAACAAAAGGCGGTATGTCATACACATTCTATGACAACGGTTTGCTCGAGATTAGTGGTAGCGGTGCGCTGCCGGGACAAGCGTTTACTAACTGGGACGGAGGTTTTGGCACCTCGGTTAAGAACATCCGCTTTGCAGAAGACTGTGAAGTATATGGTCTTGACTATTTGTGGTTCGGATGTTATACAGAGAATTCACAATTAGAGACGGTTGAGATTAATAGTGTAGCTCCTATATTGTTTTCCGGAACTTCCGGTGCTGGTATTTTCTATAGGCAAGACGGCGCTGTCACCCTTACCATTACTGCACCGGGTATAGTAGACGTAGAAAACAGGATTATAGATACTTATAGAAGTCCGGTGAATATGATCTTCAATATGCCGGCTACAACGGTGTTTGAGAGAAAGTGGTTTAGCGGCCTTGAAAATTATTTTGCGGTCACTATCCCGACCGGTGCTAAAGGTCATATCCCTGCCGGCTATGTATTTAAGGACTCATATGATCAAGAAGACTATGATCGCTTGGTGGCAGATGGCTACGAAGACATGTTCTGGGATTCGCATTCGCATCTTGAAGAAGGTGTAGATTATACCCTCGGCGAAGAATCCACCTTCGTGATTACCGCAGAGAACGCAAGTCAGATTTTCGGACAAGCAGCGGTTTCTTTCCAAGCTCCGACAGAGGCAAGCAATTCTGAATGGGTGCTCTGGCGGAAAAGTGATCTCAAAGAATTCCCGGATATGTCTCCTGGTGACCAGAAGGTTTGCAAAGATGTTACGGTCAAGGTCAATAACGGCGTTTATAATACGGATTCCGGTTTTGGCGTACACTTTGAGAGTTTAGCTGAAGACGGAGTACAGTTCGTGGCTCCTGAAGGCAAAGTATTTAAACGCATTGTTATTTTGAATCAATACGGCACATTCTCGGATCCTAACTGGTCGTACGACGGCAACTACAAAAGGTGGTCGGGTTCTGCCGACACCGTTGGTTTCGTAGGAGATATCTGTGGCATATCGCTGATAGAGTTTGAGCTGGGTGATTCCGCTCCGACTCCTTCGGGTGACGGCGACAAACTGTCAGGCGCATTCTCGGTAAGCGCAAGCCAGGTAGTTTATTTCTCGCGTGGTAACCTGCAGTACCAGGCATCCACCAACACCTGGCGTTTCGCCGAGAACCAGTATGATGCTGTCGGCGGCAGCAACGGCAGCAACAATGCCGCTCCGTACAACACCTCCTCCGCCAACCACTCGCCTTCCGCTTCCCAGACCGGCTGGATTGACCTCTTCGGTTGGGCAGCCAGCGGTATCACTCGTACCGGCGTGACCGCTTATCAGCCGTATTCCACTTCTACCAACAATGCGGATTACGGTACTACGACCACCAAAAGCGCCAGCGAGACGCTCGGCAATTATGACTGGGGTAAGAACATGGGTGACGGCTGGCGTACGCTGACCGCAGAAGAGTGGGGATACCTGATTGGTCCGGGTATCGGCGGTACTACTCCTTCGGAATATCGCGACCATTACCATTCCCTCCGCGGTCTGTGCAAGATCACTGTCAGCGGCACTGATTATCCGGGTTTGATGATCCTGCCGGATGATATGTATAATAATCTTCCTACGGAGGGTGACATAGCTTCCAAGTGGTCTGCTTGTGCGGTAGCGGCAACTAGTATGAACTACACGAAGGCCACTTTCACGGAGGCAGAGTGGACTGCCCTGCAGGCAGCCGGCGCGGTATTCCTTCCTGCTGCGGGCTACCGCTATACGACTGTGAACTACGCTGGTGCCTACGGGGACTATTGGTCTTCTTCGGCTTCGTCGGATAAGCTCGCCTTCTTCTTGCGCTTCTACGCAGGCTACCTGACCCCGGAGAACAGCGGCAATCGGTACAACGGCCGCTCGGTGCGCCTCGTCAGCGACATTGCTCCCGATCCGGCCGCTCCGGCTTATGAGACGGTAATGAATCTGATTAACGCCATCGGTACCGTTGAACTCACCGCGGAGTGCAAGGCGAAGATTGATGCTGCTCGTGCGGCATTCATTGCGCTGAGCGACGGCGACAAAACACAAGTAACCAACTACGAAACGCTGACGACTGCTGAGGCAGCCTTTGACAACGTTATGGATATCTGGCTCAGCGGTGACTGCGATGCCATCCTCTGGAAAGATACGACCTTGACTATTCGTAAACATGCAGGCGAAGGCAACGGAGCAATGGCAGATTATACTTCCTACTATGGTAATAATACTGCTCCTTGGTTCAACTCTCACTGGTACAACCCGCAACCGGGCGACATCGTAATCAAGTCTGTTACGATTGAGGAAGGTGTTACCCATATCGGTGAAAACGCCTTCGGATGGATGAGCGAATTGAAGACCGTTACTATCCCCTCCAGCATGACAAGTATTGGAGAAGATGCTTTCTATTGGAGCAAGGCGGTCGATGATATTTATCTCACTGCGGACCCGTCGAACCTGACATGGGTACTTCCGCATAGTGCAGATAATCAGTTCAAACCGGAAAAGGCTACTCGTTGCCACGTACCGGCTGACCTCTTAACTGCTTACCAGGAGAAATTCGGTACCCTCAATGTGACTTTCGTGGGTGACCTCGATCCGATTACTCCGCTTACTCCGGAGCAGCAGCAAGCGTTGGATGCAGCCAAAGACAAGATCGCAGCTATTCCTTCGCCGGTTGTTTATACTCCGGCATGCAAGGATGCCATCGACGCTGCCCGTGCGGCATACGATGCGTTGACACCCGATATGTTAAAGCAGTTGGTAAGCAACTACGCAACGCTGACGGCTGCTGAGACTACCTATGCCAACCTGAAGGATGTAGTGGTAGTAGAGGCTAAGATCAATGCTATCCCGCAGCCTGTTACGCTGAAACTCGCTACGCGCGATTCCATAGAAAGCGCACGCGCTGCGTACGATGCCCTGACTGATGACCAGAAAGCATTGGTAAGTAACTATCAGATCCTGCTCGATGCGGAGGCTACGATGGCTACTCTCAACCCGGGCGGCGGAATGCCTGCCGATGCTCTGAACGGTAAGTTCACGATTAATGCCGGCGGTGACCAAATCGCATTCGCGAAAGGTAACTTGCAGGCTACGACCGAAGACCTCGGTGCACACTGGACTTGGGGCTTTGCTGCTAACCAATGGAATTACCTTGGTATTGCCGTAGCGAACAATGCTATCAGCGGCAACGGAACCGTTTCTGAGAATGGTACGGTGGATCTGTTCGGTTGGAGTACGGCCGCTACCTACTATGGTATCAATAATAGCTATAAGGCCGTCGATTATATCGGAGATTTTGTCGATTGGGGACCCAACATGGGTGCCGGTTGGCGTACACTCACGAAAGATGAATGGCAATATCTGATTGAAAATAATACCAAGGGTAGGGCTACCGTAAACGACAAGAACGGCTATATCTTCCTTCCGAACGATTGGAGCGGCCCGGCCTTTACCCCTGATCCGGACAACTTTACAACGAATGTCTATTCCGGCGACGACTGGATCGCAATGGAGAACGCCGGTGCGGTGTTCCTGCCTTCTGGCCCTGCTCGCAATGGCAAATATGCATTGATAGCAAATGATGCTAAATATAGCAGTTCCACCTCGTTGAATAATGATACTTCGTATGTATTCACAATTTACTACAATCAGTCTCAAAGCGCTTGTACCGGCACCAATCGCGCGTATGGTTGCATGGTCCGTCTGGTAACTGAAGGTGGAGGTGCTACTCCGCTGGATTCCGCGCAGGCAGTGAAAGACCTGATTGAGGCTATTCCGATGCCTGTAACCTTGGAAGACGCTTGTGTGAACGCTGTTCAGGCAGCACGCGACGCTTACAACGCGTTGAGCGACGCTACCAAGGGTGCACTCGATGATGCTACGGTACAGAAACTGAATCAGGCTATCGCTGACTATACGGCATTAATCCAAGCCGGCGCAGACGAGGTAATCGCTAAGATTAACAACATCCCGCAGCCGGTTACGCTGAAACTCGCTACGCGCGATTCCATAGAAAGCGCACGCGCTGCGTACGACGCTCTGACTGCTGACCAGAAACTGCTGGTAAGCAATTATGATGTGCTGACCGCTGCTGAGGCTACTTGGGCAGGATTGACCAATGTTGCTCCGACGGGCGCTTTGAGCGGTAAATACACCATCAACGACGGCGGCGATGTGATTTATTTCGCACATGGTAACCTGCAATACACCCGTGAGAACCTGGATGCTGATTGGAGTACCGGTACGTTCCGTCTGGCGGAAAACCAGTATGATCTGATTGAGCTTGATAAGACATATCCGGCTGCGTATTGTACCGACAACTACGGCGACAAGATTGCGGTAGGTCTGTTCGGCTGGGGTACATGGGGTGAAGGCAAGACCCCGAACCTGACCAGCTCGGATAGAACCCTCTATACTTGGAGCACCGACTTTAGCGGCACGCTCGAAGGCACTGACACCTGGCGTACCCTGACCAAGGACGAGTGGGTTTACCTGCTGGCGCACAATAATCAGAGTTACGCCACCGTTCACGGCGTTAATGGTTTGCTCGTCGCACCGGACGGTAAGGATATAGATGGTAAGAGCATGGCGGATTGGGTAGAGATCAATGACGAGACCTGGACCACGATGCAGAATGACGGATACCTCTTCCTGCCCGCTTGCGGTCAACGAAGCCGGATGAGCGAGACTGCGAATATCACAACAGGTGATCAAGGCGAAGATGTTGTCTATTATTCCAGCACGGAGTACAGTAATGTCTATGCATATAATATATGGTACAAGCCGGGTCAAGACCCTAAAGCTGATGATTATAGTAATAAGAGACAAGCCTTTGGTATCCGTCTCGTTTCCGCCGGAGTCAATCCGCTGGATCAGGTACAAGTTGTAAAAGGCCTGATTGATGCTATTCCTGTTCCTGTAACGCTCGATGATGCTTGTGTGAACGCTGTTCAGGCAGCACGCGCAGGCTACGATGCTCTGGACACCGATGCCAAGGCTATCCTCGATGCCGCAGACGTAAAGAAACTGACTGACGCTGAGGCAGCTCTGACGGCTCTCAACCAAGCAGTGGCTGACGAGGTAATCGCTAAGATCAACAACATCCCGACGCCGGTAGAGCTCAAGCTCGCTACGCGCGATTCTATTAATAACGCGCGCGCCGCATACGACGCTCTCAACGCAGCTCAACAGGCGCTGGTAAGCAACTATCAGACCCTGCTCGACGCAGAGGCTGCCCTCGCTGAAAAGAACCCGGGTGTACCGCCTGCTACTCCGCTGGATTCGGCGCAGGCTGTCAAAGACCTGATTGATGCTATTCCGACTCCGGTTGAGTATCCGACCAGCGGTCCTGCTATCGCAGCCGCTCTCAACGCATTCAACGAATTGAGTGATGCAGCCAAGGGTGCGCTCGATGCCGCTGACGTACAGAAACTGAACGACGCTGCCACCCTGTATGCAGCCCTGGAGGCTATCGCAGCAATCGAGGCAATCCCGGCTGAGATTGTTTATGACCCGGCTGTCAAAGTTGCTATCGAGACCGCTCGCGAGAAATACGACGCACTGAGCGATGCTTCGAAAGAACTGGTAGATGACGAAGTAGTAGCAAAACTCACTAACGCCGAGCAGGCTTGGGCAGATCTCGTAGCGAAGGTAGAGCATAACGTAAGCTATATGGGTAAGGACGGCGAGCTCAAGAACGAGAAAGTAGCATTGCTCCATATCCCCGATCCGGCTCCGGACTTCAACGGTTACGAGTTCGTTCGCTGGGATGTTAAGGGCGGCGACTTCCTTGAAGAAGGTCTCCGCATCAAGGCTGTCTATACACCGATCATCACCACCAATCCGCAAGGCTTCGACACGCTCGCATACAACGGCTTGGCACAAGAACTGGTTGAAGCCGGTGTAGCTAAGGAAGGTCATATTGAGTACAGTCTCTATCCGGAAGAGCCGGAGAGCTGGAGCGCAGAATTGCCGAAGGCTACTTTCGCGGGCGTATACGCGATCTATTATAAACTCGTGCGCGAAGGACATGCGGATTATATCGCTCCGGAACCGACGATGGCTACTATCGCCAAAGTGCCGGTAACCTATACCGCGCCGACGGCTGTTGAAGCCCTCGTTTATAACGCATCTAACCAGACCCTCATCGCAGCCGGTCAGACACAAGACGGTACCTTCGAGTACAGTCTCGATCCAACATTGTTGGATAGCTGGAAGGCTGAACTGCCGCAGGCAAAAGATGCCGGTACGTATCGTGTTTACTACCGCGTACAGGGTGACCTCAACCACCTCGATTCGACGGCTGTTGATCCGATAGCTGTGACAATCGCCAAGGCTCCGCTCACTGCTACGGCAGATGACAAGAGCATCATCTATGGCGACCTCGCTCCGGAGTTCACCGTTACCTACGCCGGATGGCAAGGCGACGACGATGCTTCGGTACTGGCCGGTGAAATTGCTTATGCATGCGAGTACGTGAAGGGTAATCCGGTTGGCGAATATGTGATCACCCCGAGTGGTGTAGATGCGAATAACTACACGATCGAATTCGTCAATGGTAAGCTGACTGTTAACAGCAAGTCCGCTAAGAGCGATGACATCACGGCTAAACAGGCTGATAACGAAATACTCGTTTACGATGCTGCGGCTAACAAACCGACTATCCAAGCGAAGGATACGACCAAGACGCTCGTCGAGGATACGGATTACAAACTGACCTTCATCGGTCGCGGTGAAACCGAATATGCGGAGAGCGCAACAGCTCCTGCACATGTAGGTGAGTACACGGCTATCGTAGCATTCATCGGTAACTATACCGATACGCTGACTGTGGACTTCACGATCAACAAAGCTCCGCTCACCATCACGGCTGATGACAAAGAAGTGACCTTCGGTGAGTTCGCTCCTGAGTTCACTGTTTCGTACGAAGGATGGCAAGGTAAAGACACCGCTACCGTACTGACCGGAAGCCAAGCTTACGCATGTGAGTACGTACGCGGCAACCAGATCGGTGACTACACCATCATCCCGAGCGGTGTGGATGCACACGACTATGCCATCACCTTCGTTAACGGTACGCTGACTGTTAACCGCAAGTCCGCTAAGAGCGCAGACATCACGGCTAAACAGGCTGATAACGAGAAACTCGTTTACGACGCAGAGGCTAACCGTCCGACCATCCAAGTGAAGGATACCACCCTTGTGCTGACAGAAGCGCAAGACTATGTACTGACCTTCATGGGTGTAGCGGCAGACCAAACTCCTTATGCAGAGTCCGAAACCGCTCCGACGCATGTAGGTAACTACAAGGCTATCGTAGCGTTCATCGGTAACTATATCGATACGCTGACTGTTGACTTCACGATCAACAAAGCTCCGCTCACCATCACCGCGAATGACACAGCGATGATCTACGGCGATGAGCATCCGGAATTCACCGTTTCGTACAACGGATGGTTCGGTAACGACGACGAGAGCGTGATCCTCGGTACACAGGCTTATGACTGCATCTATGCACCGGGCAGCCCGATCGGTACCTACGTCATCACGCCGAAGGATGTGGATGCATACGACTATGCGATCACCTTCGTTGATGGTACACTGACGGTCAACAAAGCACACGTCTATGTATCTGACGCAGAGGCTCAGATTGCTAAGTTCGCTGACGGACACGCTAACGCAGTGGTACTCGAGCAAGGTATCCTCAACGGTATCAAGCTGAATGATCCGATTGCACACGTCACCACCGCTGCCTTCAGCAGTGCAGACGTAGCAGAGCACCTGACGATCACCCTGTTCTACGAACTGACCGGCGATGCCGCTCTGCTCAATAACTACTACCTCGATCCGACCTCCGATATCTTCACCAACGAAGGTGTGATCATCGAACCGTTTATCCCGGACAACGAAGAAAAACCGGAAGATAAGGAGGCTACAGTCAATGAGGGTATCGAGATCTATGCGTACGGTTATTGCGACGGTAGCGGCTACAGCCTCAAGTACCATCTGGAGAGCGGTAACCCGGATCAATACAAGATTGACTTCGCCGACAGTCGCTTCACAGACGTTGATTGGACCAACCTCGTGATTACCGGCAAGGACGGAACGATCGATATTGAGATTCCGGTAGATATGCCGACGGGTGACTACACGATGACCGTTTACTTCCGTGACAGCCGCTTCGACTGGCTCGAGAGCCGTCAGTTCAACGTGACCTTCCATGTTAACCTGCCGGAGACCTACGTGCGTCCGCTGTTCGACAACGTGATTGCACTGGTAGATACCTGTGAGTGCCTGACCGATATCCAATGGTACTGGCGTGCGAACAGCACCGATCTGTGGCAACCGATCGAGGGCGCTAACGGTTATTACTACCATGTGGACGGTAAACTGACCGGTGAGTACTTCGTGGCTGCGAAGATGAACGGTGAGCCTACCTTCACCTGCGGTCAAGCCGACATGGAGACCCTCTATGGCGCAGATCAGCAAGCAGAGGCTCCTGTCGTACGTGCTTATCCGAACCCGGTTGTAAACAGCACGACAGTAACCATCGAGAACTCGATCGAATGGATCCATAACATCCGTATCGTCAACCTGATGGGTGCCGAAGTAATGAATGCAACCTTCGAGGGAGACAAGACCAACGTCGAGATGAGTGGCTATCCGCAAGGTAACTACATGATCTCGGTTGACGGAATCGTGGTTAAGGTAATGAAGAAGTAATAATTAGCATTCAGCATTCAGCTTTCAGCATTCAGATTAATCAGGTCTGACGGCTGATGGCTGATGGCTGACGGCACAAAATAATTTATTTTATGAAACTCAGAAAATCAATTATTGCTATCGCTGCTGCGACGCTGGCCATTAGTGCCGGCGCGCAGACAGTGGCGCACGATAACTATTTCGGTGTATCGTTCGGTGGCGGCCTTAATACGATGCTGTATAAGCCGGCTAACGGTCAGCAGCAAGTAGGCGCAGGCTTTGATGCAGCCCTGTACTACGGACGTTTCTTTAACAAGACCGTCGGTCTGGGGGTAGGGTTGAATTACTCCTGGGCGAATGCGTATGCAACGTATAACTGGAACGAGGTAACACCGGGTCTGATACATGCCAGCAACCCCAACATCGACTATACGCTCACCACCGGCTTCCAAGACTTCGTGGAGCGTCAGAACGTAGGTGTGCTCAGCATCCCCGTTGAGGTGCTGTTCCGCAAGGCGTTCAACCGTTCCGCTCTGATCGGTGGCGTAGGACTGTCGGTAGATTTCCCCATTCACGGTGCGTACTACGCTAAGGGCGGTAGTTACAAGACCTCGGGTATGTTCCCATCCCTCGGTAACTACGCGGTGGAGGACATGCCGGAGCATGGCTTCAGCACGTATAACACCACCCAGAACGCTAAGTTCAACAACCGCGCTAAAGTGGGTGCTTCAGTCATCGGTGATCTCGGCGTACGCGTCGCGCTCAATGATAACTGGGGTATGTACTTCGGTATCTATGCCGGCTACGGTTTCACCAACCTCTTGGCAGAGGCCAAAGCAGACGAGATGATCATGGTCAATCCGACCAACTCGGCTCAGATCGACTACCGCGGCACCTTCGATTCCAATCAGGCTGCCAAAGCCAACCTCCTCAAAGCCGGTGTGAAGATTGCCATCGACTTCGGCTGGCCCGCAGTTGATAAGAAAGCGCTGGAGGCAGAGCGTATTGCGCGTGAGCAGTTCGTAGCTGATTCGATCGCTAACGAACAACGTATCGCAGCCGAGATAGCAGCACGCGAGAAAGCTGAGGCAGAGCGCATCGCACGCGAGAAAGCAGAAGCTGAACGTATCGCAGCCGAGAAAGCAGCGGCTGAGAAAGCCGAAGCAGAGCGTATCGCTGCCGAGAAGGCCTTCATACAACGCGTAGAAGCCATCTCCGTTCACTTCGACGTAGAAGGTGCTAAACTGAATATTCCGGAGGCAGAGAAAGCGGTAGTGGACGAACTGTGCGAGAAGATGAAAGCCGACAAGTCCATCAAGATCGTCATCACCGGTCATACCGATAACTACGGTGATCCGCGTCAGAACCTCGAGTTCTACGGTATCCGCCGTGCAGAGTCGCTCCGCGATTATATGGTTAAACAAGGTGTAGACGTTAACCAAATACGTTGCGCTTCTAAGGGTCAGACCGAGCCCATCGCTCCCAACAACACCCGTGAAGGCCGTGCCCAGAACCGCCGCGCTGTTATTCGGTTTGAATAACGGCTGAAGGCTGAAAGCTGACAGCTGATAGCAAAAAAACGCATCCTCGGGTGCGTTTTTTGGTGTTTATTGGCATTATCCCTATTTTTAGGTATTGCATATGTGCTTTAAAAGCAGTAATTTTGCAGCCGATTTTGATATTGTGACTAAAATTATGAAAAAAATCATTGTTTTGATGGTAGCTTTAATGCCGTTTATCGGGATATATGCCGCTAAGGCGGACCGGCAGACGGTGGTGCTTTCCTGCGACCTGCAGTGTCAGGGATGCTGCGATAAGATCATGAAGAATATTGCCTTTGAGAAAGGCGTGAAGGATATCATCTGCGATCTGAAAAGCAAGACCGTTACCGTCACGTTCGATGCCGCCAAGACGGACTTGGAGACATTGCTCAAGGCCTTTGAACGCATCAAGAAACCCGCTACCGTGCTGGACAGCGGTGAACAGAAAACAGATGAACAGCAGACGAAGCAACCATGAGACGGAGCATCTATCTATTCCTTATAATTCTTTTATGCGCACCTGCGTACGCGCAAGAGGCGAGTGACTTCCAACTGGAGGAGGTCACCGTTGTGCAGCGTAAGAAAGGGAAGGTGAAGAGCCGTACCGAAGCCTTTGACACGGAGAAACTCAACTCCGACGAACTCTGCCGTGCGGCGTGCTGTAACCTAAGCGAAGCTTTTGAAACCAATGCGTCCGTCGATGTAGCGTATTCCGATGCGGCGACTGGAGCCAAGCAGATCCGTCTGTTGGGTCTGAGCGGTACGTATGTGCAGTTGATTCAGGAGAACACTCCTGCCGTCAGAGGCCTGGCGCAGACCTTTGGTCTGGAGTATATCCCCGGACCGTGGATGAGTAGCATCCAGGTGAGCAAAGGTACGTCCTCCGTCGTCAACGGATACGAAGCTACCTCGGGACAGATCAACGTGGAACTGCTCAAACCGCAGATTCAGAATCCGCTGAGTATAAACCTGATGTTCAACTCCGAACTGATGGCGGAAGCGAACCTGATGGGCGGTTGGGAGATTAACGGCGAAAGGCTAAAGGCGAATGGCGAACGGTTATACACCGGTGTGCTGGCGCATTACGGAGGCAGTTTCATGCCGATGGACGGAAACAAAGACTCGTTCGTCGATATGCCTCTGATCCAGAATGCAAACCTGGCGAACCGATGGGTGCTGCGTAAAGGCGATTATACCTTCCAGGCTTTTGTAAGAGGTCTGTATGACCGTCGTCGCGGTGGTCAGTTAGCGGATTCGATTGCTAATCCCTACCGCATCAACCTCAACACCTGGCGCATAGACGGATACATAAAGAACGGATATGTCTATGATCCCGAAAGCGGTTCCTCCGTTGCCGTCATCGCTGCACTTAGTTACCATAACCTCGATAACCTGTACGGTTTGCGTCACAGACGGGCACATGAGTGGAATGCGTACATCAACGCCATGTGGCAAGGCAATTTTGAAGGTATCGGTGAAGTGGATAATGACCACCGTCTGACTGCCGGTTTGTCCGTAAATATGGATCTTTATTACGATTGGCTGGGTGTGTATAATGCGTCCAGACAAAACTATGTCAGTGGTACTGATTTCAGCCATTTGGATGTTGTGCCGGGTCTATTCGCCGAATATAACCTCAAATACGACGAGATGCTGAGTCTCGTAGCCGGTGTGCGAGCGGATTGGTCACCGCATTATGGTTTCTTCTTCACGCCGCGAATGAATATCCGTTATACGCCTTTCGAATGGTGGACACTCCGAAGTAGTGTCGGTATGGGGTACCGGACTCCTTACGTGCTTTCGGACAATGCCTTTATCCTGCCTTCCAATCGGCAGATGTATTTCGACCGTTTTGACGGCACACCTGCGGATATAAGTCATATGACGCATGAGTTAGAACAAGAGAAGGCGGTGAATGCCGGTCTCTCAACGACTTTCTATATCCCGATGGGAAAACGGGAACTGCAACTGAGCATGGAGTATTACTACACGCATTTCCTGAACTCGCTGATTGTCGATTTGGATAGGGACAAACATGCCGTTTATTTCTACAACCAGACGGATCTGCCGGGCGCGAAATCGTTTGCGCACAGTGCGCAGATCGAAGCGTCAATGGAGGTGCTCAGAGGATGGACCTGGACCGCTGCCTTCCGTTATACGGATGTGAAGCAGACCACGATCGGTAGCGACGGTATAGCCCGGTTACGTACCAAAGCGCTCACGAACCGTTTCAAAGGCATCATCACGACGAGTTACCAGACGCCGCTCAAGAAATGGCAATTTGACCTCACGGCGCAGTTTAACGGAGTTAGCCGGGTTCCGGACGGGTTTGAACAACCCTTCACCTGGTATCCGCAACTCATGGCGCAGATCACCAAGTATTTCCGTACCTGCAGCATCTATGTAGGCGCAGAGAACATGACCAATTTCCGGCAAGATCCGTCCATCGTGGATCCTTTTCATCCCTGGGGCGCTGACTTCGATGCATCCATGGTATGCGGACCCACCACCGGATGGAAAGCCTACATCGGTTTTCGGTACGATTTAGAGAAAAATGAGGACTAAAAAAACGCTTTTTGTAGGGTTGAGTTTGCAAATATTAAAAAGACAAATTATTTTTCCCATATACTCTTGCGTATGTGGGATTTTTTTTGTAATTTTGCGGCCGTT
>CAMIZK010000020.1 GCA_946403315.1 uncultured Bacteroidales bacterium
CTTCACCTCCGATAAAGAACCGTCTTGGAGCGAAGAGGCGGTGATTAGCAAATAACAAAGTCGCACTATCGTGCAAATATCAAGGCTTTTATCCAAAAACTTCAAATAAATTTGACTTTTTGCACAAAATCCTTGCATATTTCAAATATTTGTTGTACCTTTGCAGCCGATTTTGAAAAAGTGGGATAATTCACATTATAAACTACAAAAAATAATATAGATTATGCGTACAACATTTAATCGCCTTCGTGCAGTAAAAGACAGCCTTCCACATGGTAGTATGGACGCTATTGCAGCAGAACTTGGAATTTCGGGAGAGGATGTAAGAGCGTACTTCAGAGGAGAAGCAACCGCCGATGTACATATGGAAGCCGGTCCGGAAGGCGGTATCGTTGATTTCGATAACACCCGCATTCTGGAAGTTGCCCTGCGTCGTGCATGGGAAGCGCAGAATGCCCTTTGATAACGGTGAAAGGTTATCGGTTATCGGTTATCCGTAAAAAGGTGATCGCTCTGGTGCTATGCATCGGAGCGCTACCTTTTGTAATGAACGCGCCTGCGTATGCGTATGATGGCGAAGGGCAAACGGCGAAAGGCGAACGGAAATTAATCGACGAATTGACTTACAACGCGCAGGCACGGATCCAGACTTCCTATCTCTGGCGAGGATTATACTGCGGCGGACCGAACATACAAGCCAGCGCCAATATCGGTTTTTACGGCGTGTATGCCGACATGTGGTGGAACATCGGGGCAACAGACATCCGCTTTAGTGCCTTTCAACCGGAAGTGGATCTGTCGGTCGGGTTTAACCGCTGGGGACTGGATGTGTATCTGCTCTATATTTACAATTTCAACTGCGGATTCTTTGACGGAGGAAACTATATCGACAAGGGAAACCGATTGGAACTCAACGTCAAATACACCATTCCCAAGACCCACCTCACCATCGCTTGGGCCAGCCGTGTAGCCGCTTCAGACTGCTATCTCAACGCTGCCGGAGACATCGTTCGAGCCTACTCCAGTTACGCCGAGATCAGTTATAATCAACCGCTTAAAGACGGCTGGAGTGTGTTCGGTGCGATAGGTGTCACACCGTGGAAAGGATGTTATAACCCCAACGGAGCGGCACTGCAGAACATTGAGGTGCGAGTGCGGAAAGACTGGCATATTGCCAACCACACCGGCATCATGCTGCAGGGACAGATGGCCGTTAACCCCATGACACCGATCCACGTGATCAATTTGAATGCAACGGTCGGAGTGTATCTCAGAAAGTAGAAAGTCGAAAGTAGAAAGTCGAAAGTAGAAAGTCGAAAGTAGAAAGTAGAAAAAAGATTAAAATTATAACAAACAAAATGAAAAAGGTATTAGTGATGGCTGCTGCATTGGTAGCAGCAGTTTGTTCTGCGAAAGCAGAAGTAGAGTTCGCCTACGATGCCGGTGCTGAGCTCGTAAGCAGTTATATCTGGCGTGGCCAGTACAACGGCGGTCTGAGTCTGCAACCGGACATCGAGATCGGTTATGACGGTTCCCATTCCTCTCTCCGCATCGGTGCATGGGGAAACATCGGTGCCTCTGACTGGATGTTCAAGAAAGATCAGGGTGACGGAACGGGTTACACCAAGTTCATGCCGGAAATCGACATCGTAGGTTCGTTTACCGCCTGCGGTCTGAGTGTCGGTTTTAACCATTATTACTACTGCGACGGTACCTCGTTCTTCAACTGGAAGAGCGTAGCCGATATCGACGCGGAAGGCGGAACCAGCACCACAGAGGTATGGGCCGGATATAACTTCAACCATTTCTTCGGCTCCAAAGCCGGTGCGTATATCAACTGGTACACGACTGTTGCCGGTGGTGACCTCGTTTATGACGAGGCAGGTGATCCGAAACGTGCTTGGTCCAGTTACCTCGAGATCGGTTATGAATACTGCCTTGAGGACTACGGCATCACGCTCGGTGCACAAGTAGGTATGTCTCCGTGGAAGAGTGACCTGTACGGAAACGATAAGTTCGCCGTTACCAACGTCAGCCTCAAGATCAACAAAGACTGGGAGTTCGAGCGTATGACCCTCAGCCTCTTCGGTCAAGGCACTGTGAACCCCAACGGTATCGACAAGACGAACGTGTTTGTCAACGCTGCCGGTGACGACAAGCTCTATCAGCAGAAACTGAACGGCGTGATCGGTCTCGGATTCTGGTTCTAATGATTCAGGCCAATCCCAAACATACGATCGCTCCGATGATCGGTGTGGCTATCGCCGCATTGCTTTTATGGGTGTGGGACTCCGACGGAAAACCGGAATACCGCACCCATCAGGGACCCGTCTTCGGTACCTATTACAACATCCGTTACGAAGCCAAACAGGACCTGGAAACGGAGATACAGGCTGCCTTGCAGGATTTTGATAACAGTCTCAGTCTGTTTAACCCCCACTCCATCCTCTCGGCCGTCAACGCCAACCGGGACACCGTCACCAACGATGCCTTTGAGACGATGTTCGCCGAAGCAACACGAGTACACGAGCTGTCCCACGGTGCGTTCGACATCACGGTAGCCCCCTTGGTCAACTACTGGGGATTCGGACCGGATAAAGGCGAAGGGCGGATGGCGAATGGCGAAAGGATAGACTCCATCATGGCGTTTGTAGGCTTTGAGAAAGTGCAACTCATCAACCATCATATCGTTAAAGCCGATCCGAGAGTGCAGTTAGACGGCGGCGCCGTAGCCAAAGGACAGGCATGCGATATGATCGCTGCAGTACTCCGTGACCACGGATGCCGGAACTACTTGGTAGAGATCGGCGGAGAACTGGTGCTGCACGGAGTGAACGCACAGGGTCAACCCTGGAGTATCGGTATCAGCAAACCCACCCTAAGCAATGACGGTGTGGAGACCGACTACCAGGAGATCCTCCATCTGACCGACGCCTGCATCGCTACCAGCGGCAACTACCGCAACTTCAACAAAGCGGGTGGTCACACCATCGATCCCCGAAAAGGCTACCCGGTGCAGCAGACCGTCTATAGTGCTACTATCCTCAGTTCCACCTGTATGCGTGCCGACGCCTTGGCCACCGCCTGCATGGTGCTCGGAGAAGAAGAGGCACTGGACATGATCGACCGTGCCGGTGACGCTGCTTGTCTGCTGATTGTACGGGAAAATGACAGTTTGAGGGTCGTAACATCCCCAAAATGGGAGGAAATGACGACAAAATAAAAAAAATATTTGCATATATGCAATTTTTGTTGTAACTTTGCAGGCTTTTTTGTTTACAATGCGCAAATTCGGATACATAGTATTGCTGTTTTCGGTATTGCTCACGAGTTGTGGGGAATATCAGAAACTGTTGAAGTCCCGGGACCCGGAGGTGAAATACCAGGCGGCCCTGCAGTACTTCAATAACAAGCAGTACGTGAAGGCGCAGACGCTGCTGGATGACGTGACGGCGTACTACAAAGGTACGGAACGTTCAGAGGACGTATTAGCCTATCTGGCACGCTGTTACATGGGTCAGAAAGCCTATGAGTCGGCATCCGATTATTACCAGGCCTATATCCGCAATTACCCAAAGGGTAAATATGCAACGGAAGCCTATTTCCAAGTCGGACATTGTCAGTACTTGGACTCCCCCGATGCACGCCTGGACCAGACGATCACAAAGAACGCCATCACGGCCTTCCAACGGTTCGTGGAACTGTACCCGGAGAGTCCGTATGCCGAACAGGCGTACACCGAGATGAGTGAGTTATACGACAAGTTGGCACTCAAAGAACTCAAGAGTGCACAGCTGTATTACAACCTCGGTTCGTACTTGGGCAATAACTACCTCAGCTGCGAGATCGTAGCGAAGAATGCCCTCAAGGACTATCCGAGTAACATCTACCGCGAGGATTTCAGTTGGCTCATCCTGCAAGCGAAATACCAGCAGATGATCAACTCCTTCGAGGAGAAGAAACTGGACCGGGCACGGGAGACGCAGGATGAGTACTATAACTTCATCACCGAGTACCCGGAGTCCAAGCACCGCAAAGAAGCCGACAAAATGTTACAACAAATCAAGAAAATTACAAAAGAATAACCATATGGATTACAAAGCATCAAAAGCACCGACGAACACGGTGACAAGAGACATCAACCAATTGACGGAACCGGTAGGCAACGTCTATGAGACCGTAGCAATCATCGCAAAACGTGCGAATCAGATCAGCATAGGTATCAAGCGTGAGTTGGACGCTAAACTGCAGGATTTCTCTATTCCGCAGGATAACCTCGAAGAGACCTTCGAGAACCGGGAGCAGATCGAGATCAGCCGTCAGTACGAGCGTTTACCGAAACCGACTTTGATGGCTACCCAGGAGTTCGTGGACGGCGACCTCGTGTACCGTACCGGTAACCGCGATGAAGCTCTCCGGTAAACACATTGTTGTAGGAATTAGCGGGGGAATAGCGGCGTATAAGATACCGGAACTGATCCGTTTGCTGGTGAAAGCCGGAGCGGAAGTGAAGGTGACCACTACGTCCAATGCCTTGCAGTTCGTTACCGAAATGACGCTGCAGACCCTTTCGGGTAGCAGCGTTTATTCCGATGTGTTCGCATCCATTAATGCCCATGCCACCGAACACATCTCTTTACCCGAATGGGCAGACGCGATGATTGTTGCACCGGCGACAGCCAATGTGCTGGCGAAGATGGCGAACGGCATCGCTGACGATGCGTTAACGACCACCATCTGCTCGTGTGTCGCACGCAAACCCATGCTCATCGTGCCGGCGATGAACGATAAGATGTGGGAAAATCCGGCCACGCAACAAGCCATCCGTACCATCCGTTCCTGGGAACATATCACGGTACTCGAACCGGCTGAAGGTCCGTTGGCTTGCGGCACTTGCGGCAAAGGCCGCATGCCGGAAGTGGAAGAGATTCAGGAAGCCTTGGAATATATCCTTACCCCCAAGACCCTGAACGGCAAACAGGTACTCATCACCGCCGGTGGTACGCAGGAACCGATCGACCCGGTACGATTTATCAGTAACTACTCCACCGGCAAGATGGGATTCGCTTTAGCGCAAGCCTGTGCCCGACGCGGTGCCGAAGTGACACTCGTATGCGGTTCCGTAACCGCTCAACTGTCCAATCCTTTCGGTTCTATCCGCCGCATCGACGCACTCAGCGCCCAGGCGATGTATGAAGTATGCACCGCTGAATGGCCCAAAGCAGACATAGGTATCCTGTGCGCGGCTGTAGCCGATTTCACACCGGCTCAACAAGCGGCACAGAAAATCAAGAAACAAGAAGGCCAGACATCACTCACACTCGAACTGAGCACCACTCCCGACATCGCCAAAGCATTAGGACAAACCAAACAAGCGCACCAGCGCCTGATCGGTTTTGCTTTGGAGACGGAAAACGAAAAAGAAAATGCGCTCCGTAAACTGGAACGCAAACATTTAGACGCTATTGTCTTAAACTCCCTGCAAGACGCCGGAGCGGGATTCGGTACGGACACCAATCGCGTGACTATCTACTCCGCAGAAGGTCGTTCCATCGAACTTCCTCTGCAGAGCAAAACAGACATTGCGTCTAAGATCCTGGATTCGCTTATTTAAAGATTCCGAACAAACCTTTTTTCTTCGGTTCATCCACTGCGTCTTCCGATGCCGCTTCTTCCTGATTCTCCGGCACCCATTCCTGACGCTCTTCAATCGTACCCAACTGGCTCTCTACGTAGGCGATTACATCCTTGAGACTCTCGGTGAAATGGGCAAAGTCCTCTTTGTACAAGAACACTTTATGCTTCTCAAACGACGGCATCTCTTCGCCTTCCGCCTGACGGCGTTTGCTCTCCGTGATGCAGAGGTATAAATCCTCATTACGCGCTTTGCGAACATCCAAATAATAGATACGTTTTCCGGCTTTTACGGAACGGCTGTAAACAATCTCTTGCTCACGTCTTTCTTCTTGATTCTTCTCCATTTTTATTTAATTTGAGTGAAAAACGCTGCAAAGGTACGATAAATTTTTCAATTTTGCAAACAATTTTGAATAATTTTCACATTTTTTTGCAAATATCATTTTTTTTTTGTAATTTTGCGCGATTTTTTAGTATTACTATCTATGATCAATAGAACGATGGTTCGAACACGCGTGGTACAAACGCTGTTCGCTTACTACAAAGACGGGGACAAGACACCGGGGACAGCGCGCAAAGAGTTACGCAAGAGTTTTGCAGACACCTACGATCTGTATTTTATGCTGCTCGATTTCATGAACGAGTTGACGGCTTATGCCCAGCAGCAGTTGGAAGAGCAGTCGGCACGTGCGCGTGCAACGCATGCGTCATGGGTGCCTAACAAGCGGTTTGTGCAGAACCGCTTTGCCCGGCAGATCTTTGATAATCGTGCCTTGCGTGCACGTATGGCGGAGCAGAACTTGAGTTGGGATGCCGGTATCCCTGCGGTGCATGAGGTGTATAAGCAGCTCGTGGAAAGCGATTTCTATAAACAATATATGGAAGCAGACGCGTGTACGTATGAGGACGACAAGCGTGTGTGGCGGCAGATTTACCAGAACCTGCTGGTGGACAACGACGCCCTGAGTGATGCCTTGGACGAAATGGAAGTGGTGCTGGACAAGTCCAACTGGACCGTGGATGCCGACATCGTGATCAGTTATGTGATCAAGACGATCAAGCGTTTTAAGGAAGACAGCACACCGGAGACACCACTGCTGGAGATGTTCGACAGCGAAGAGGAGTTGACCTTTGCTATGCAACTGTTGGAGTTCGCCTTGGCCGATCATGCCAAGTCGGAAGAACGCATCAACAGCCACCTCAAAGGCTGGGATGCCGACCGCATCGCGTACATGGACCGCGTATTAGTGGAAACGGCTTTGGCGGAGATCATCCATTTTGACGACATCGCCCTCACCGTCTCGATGAACGAGTATATTGAGTTGGCCAAGACCTATTCGGGCGACAAGAGTTATATGTTCCTCAACGGTATCCTGACCGAGATCATACGCGACCTGCGTAACGAGGGAGATATGTTCAAAGCTTTGACATTAAAATAAATCATTATAAATCTTTAAATCACTAATTTTTATGGAATTGAATTCTATTTTATTATTCGTTCAGACCGACGGTGGTAACGCAGAAACGACAGTAGCACAAGCAGAAAGTCAACAATCGGTATTAAACACCGTAACCGAGCAACAAGCTCCGGGTGCTGAACTTCCGGAAGGTCAGAAAGAAAGACCGCAAGGAAATATCTTCATGACCCTGCTGCCGCTGATTTTGATCTTTGCCGTTTTCTATTTCTTCATGATCCGTCCGCAAAAGAAACAGCAGAAAGAGTTACAGAAGAAACGTGACGCAATGAAGGAAGGTGACCGCGTGGTAACCGCCGGTGGTATCTTCGGTAAGATCAAAGAGGTGAAAGACAACGCTTTCATCATCACGATTGATAAGGACGTAACGATCAAAGTAAGCAAAGAGAGCGTTTATGCGGATCTTACAGACGCACAAAACACCAACGAGAAGAAATAAAGACATTGCGATCTTTGTTCTCTTCTTGATTCTTGCCTCGTTGTTGTGGTACGGACATGCTATGCAGTCCGTGCGCAACACGCAGGTACCTGTGTACGTACATTATACCGGTAAACCCGGCACCATCGGTTTAGGGGAAGAGGGTCTGCCGGATCAGGTGCTGATCGAAGTGCGTGATGCCGGACACCGTTTGAACGCCTACCATCAGTCTCCGCTGCAGATCACCATCGATTTGCGACAGTACATTCACGGCGACACCGGTACCATTCACATCCCTGCCAATGACCTGCGCAGCAGCATCAAAGCCGTGCTGCAAGACAACAGCAACCTGATCAACACCGTACCGGAAGAGATTAGTTGCTCCTATTTCACAGAGAAAGAGAAAACGGTGGTCGTCCAACTGAACGGTGACATGCAGGTGGCAGACGGTTACCAGATGGTAGGAAATCCCCGTTTTCAAAAGAAACTTCATCTGTACGGAAAGAAATCACGCCTGAAGACGATCGACACGATCTACACTCAACCTTTCTCCTTACGAGACCTGAGCGATACCACACACGCCGTGTTCGCTTTGGATATCCCCAAGGGTGTTCGTGCTGAGAAAGACAGCCTTGAGGTGGAGATCATCACCGAGCAGTACACCGAGAAACGGTTCATGGTCGAAATCAAGGCAGAGAAAGTTCCGGAAGGATGCTACCTGCATTTGTTCCCGAACAAAGCGGAAGTGAACGTACGTATCGGTGTTTCGCACTATTCCGAGATTCGCGAATCGGATTTTAAGGTAACTTGCGATTATCCGAGACTGCCGATTTCCAAGCTGAAGTTGGATTTGAAATATCCCGATAACCCCCATATTACCTCAGCGTGGGTGTATCCGTCTGAGGTAGAATATTTTTTAGAACAATGAGAAAAATTCAAATGGTTGACCTGCAGACGCAGTACATGCGTATCAAGCAGGAGATCGATGCCGGCATTCAAGAAGTGATCGAAACCGCTGCCTTCGTCAAAGGACAGAAAGTAGCGGATTTTCAAGCGCATTTGGAAGCGTATACCGGCGCCAGACATGTGATCAATGTCGGTAACGGTACCGATGCCCTTCAGATCGCTCTGATGGGTCTGGGTCTGAAAGCCGGTGACGAAGTGATCACACCTACCTTCACCTTCATTGCAACCGCAGAAGTGGTAGCCTTGTTAGGTCTGACACCGGTGGTTGTGGACGTGGACTGGAACTCGATGAATATGGATATCGAATCCGTTCGTCGGGCCATCACACCGCGTACCAAAGCTATCGTTCCGGTGCATTTGTTCGGTCAATGTGCAAATATGGAAGCGATCATGGCTTTGGCGGAAGAACATCATCTCTACGTAGTAGAAGATGCATGCCAGGCGATCGGTGCCAAGTACACCTTCTCGAACGGCGAGACCAAACAAGCCGGCACCATCGGACATATCGGTTGCACCTCTTTCTTCCCCTCTAAGAACTTAGGCTGCTACGGGGACGGCGGTGCTATCTTTACTAATGACGACGATTTAGCCGCACGCATGCGTGCGATCGCAAACCACGGTATGGTGGTGCGTTACCATCACGACATGATCGGTGTTAACAGCCGTCTGGACAGCATCCAAGCCGCCGTACTGGATGCCAAGTTACCTCACTTAGACGAATATATCGCTGCCCGTCAACGCGCCGCAGCGTATTACGATAAAGCGTTTGCCGGAAACGACAAACTCCTCATCCCGGGTCGTGAACCGCAGTCCACCCACGTCTTCCATCAATACACTTTACGTGTAGTAGGTGCTGACCGTGACGCGTTACGTGCCGGACTTGCCGAACGCGGTATTCCGGCAATGATCTACTATCCGGTGCCGCTGCATCAACAGAAGGCGTACCTCGATCCCCGTTATAAAGACGGAGATTTCCCCGTAGCCGAGAAACTGGCTGCCTGCGTACTCTCCCTGCCGATGCATACGGAATTGGATGAAGAACAACTCGATTATATCACTTCCAGTGTACTCGAACTAATCCGCTAACTGCTATGAGTTCCATCGGCCTTCAACAAAACCTGACGCAGACAACCAAGTTAACCCCTGCGCAGATTCAGGTGATTCGTATGCTCGAATTACCCTCTATCGAATTGAGTCAACGTATCAACGAAGAGTTGCAGGAAAACCCGGCGTTGGAGGAAGGAAGGGATGAGACCTCAGTAGAGGAGGGACTGAACGGTCTGGAGGATGAAGGGTACATGCCTGATGACGGGTATGATGAAGGTCGTCAACGGGATCCGTTGCAGAACGAGGATTTCAATTACGAGCAGTACGTATCCGATGACGAGACACCGAGTTATATGCTGCACCAGCAGTACAGTCCGGTCGATGAGGACCGGAGAGAAGTGCCGATCATCGGAGGTAGCAGTCTGATCGAAGAACTCAAATCGCAGATCTATCTGACCAATATGACCAAGCCGCAGCGGCATATCGCCAAGTGGGTATTGGGCAATATTGACGATGACGGTTACCTTCGCCGTACCACGGAACAACTGGTGGACGATATTATGTTTCAGGAACAACTGACTGTCACCGATGAAGAGATGGAGGATATCGTGCGGCAGATCAAGCAGTTCGATCCTCCCGGCATAGCGTCGGCCAACTTGCAGGAGTGCCTGCTTAAGCAGTTGGAAGTGAAGATGGAAGAGAACCCGTCAGACAGTCTGCGCCTGGCATACTGTATCTTAGACAAACATTTCGAGGCTTTCTCCAAGCATCATTTTGAGAAGATCATTCAGAAGATTCATTGTACGGATGAAGCTTTTCAAGCTGCCGTACAGGAGATTGTGCACCTAAATCAGAAACCGGCGAATGCCTTTACCGGTTCCGTCTATGAGACCCAACGGGAAACGATCATTCCGGATTTCCTGATCGAAGAACGGGATGAGGAGTTATATGTTGTGCTCAACACAGGCGACATCCCGGAACTGCATGTGAGCCGAGACTACAGCGAGATGCTTAATGAGTACAGTAAGATGCCCAAGAACGCCGAATCCCGTCAGGCGATGCAGTTCATCAAGCAGAAGTTAGACTCCGCCAAGTGGTTCATCGACGCCATCAAGCAACGCAACGAGACGCTGATGACCACCATGACCGCTATCCTCAAAGCGCAGTACGACTTCTTCTTAGACGGCGAAGAGACCAGTCTCAAACCCATGGTGCTGCAAGACATCGCTGACCGTACCGGTTACGATGTGTCCACTATCTCCCGGGTGAGCAACAGCAAGTACGTGCAGACCCGTTTTGGTATCTATCCCTTGAAGTATTTCTTCTCGGAAGGTATGACCAACGCTGAAGGCGATGAGGTATCCACACGGGAGATCAAGAAGATCCTGCAGGAACATATCCAGGCGGAAGACAAACGAAACCCGTTGACCGATGAGCAGTTAGTAACCGTCTTAGGTGCGAACGGTTATCCTATCGCCCGTCGTACAATCGCCAAATACCGTGACGCACTCGGTATTCCTGTCGCACGTATGCGTAAGACCAAATGAGAGTGATCGCAAACATATTGGCGCATATACTCAGTCTGGTGTTCTATCCGCTGTTTGTACCTACCTACGGAATCGCGTTGTTCTGTTACGCGTTCCAGTGTCCGATGGTTTGGTCGGCTGTGGCCATCATCGGTACGGTGCTGCTGACCTGCGTGCTTCCGATGACCGCGATCGGCATCATGATTCACAAAGGAAAAGTGAAAGATATCCAGATCAGTAACGCTGCCGAACGCACCTTACCGTATCTGTATTCGACGATCGGTTTTGTGTTCTGGTCCTACCTGATCGGCGGTGTGCTGGAGTCACCGTTGTTCCTTACCTTAGTAGCCGTCGGTGCGACGGTGGCATTAGGCATCGTCACGATCATCAACCGCTATTGGAAGATCAGCGCGCACCTCACCGGCATCGGGGGACTGATCGGAGGATGGATGAGTTTCTATGCCGCGGCTGACGCAGCACCTACGACGTCTATCATCCTGATTTGGATGCTGTTCTCCTTAGTAATGATGTTCGCCCGCCTGCGCCTCAACGCCCACACGAGTACACAAGTGGTAGCCGGGTGGCTATTGGGCATCGTTTGTACCTGTCTCCCCTACTGTATCATCGCGTATGTGGTATAAGATTCAAATAGCAATTTTGGGGCTGTGTCTGAGCATGACCGTCAGCCTGCAGGCAGCGGAGGAACTGAGCAATGATGCCTTTGTATGGCTTGTCACCTGTTCTCCCGGCGATGATCTGTATAACAAATACGGTCACACGGCGATTCGTGTGCGTGACTCTGTCAATGATATCGATGCCATCTTCAACTACGGCACCTTCGATTTCAACACCGAACATTTCTACTGGAAGTTTATGCGCGGTGAGACCTGGTATGAGTTGGGTCTGGAGTATCCGTATTACTGGTTCGAACGTGCGTATACCGATCATGGCCGGAAGGTCTATTGGCAGGAACTGAACCTCGATCCGGCTGAAAAACAGGCCTTGTGGGACGCGTTATGGGAGAACCTGCAACCGCAGAACAAACAATACCTGTATAATTTTGTCTTTGACAACTGTGCAACCCGGCCGTATCATATGATCATGGATGCCTGCTCGTATGCCGTCACATCGGAATACGAAGGCTATACCGGCAGCACCTACCGTTCTTTCTTACGCCATTACACAGGCGGCTTGTCCTGGGCCAATGCCGGTATCAACCTGCTTTTCGGTCCACGAGCGGACCGTAAGATGGATTCGGAACAACGCTTGTTCCTGCCGGAAGAGTTGATGAATTACATGCAACAAGCCTACCGCACCGATGACGGTGCACCGTTTGTGCTGCGCAGTAACATCGCTCCTTTTGAACCGCCCTACACTCCCTGGTACGCTTCCTGGCCTGTCGGACTGGTACTCTATTTCCTCTTTGTTTTAGGAATAAGCTGGTACGACCGCAGACGGAAGAAATGGTCCTGGTGGGTGGAAGCCGTAACGGGATTCGTTTACCTGTTCCTGTTACTGCTGGTAGGTTTTCTCACTTTCTTCAGCTGTCATCCGTTGGTAGGATTCGGCTGGCGTTTACTTATTATCCCTGTAACCCATTTATGCGCAAGATTACTCTATATCATTCGCTGATTATCAGTTTGTTATTGATCAGCAGCACCCTCACTGCCGCTCCCAGGCTGACGATAGTAGCCGTCGTGGACGGTTTGTCATCTGAGAGTCTGAACACCCTTCGGCCCTACTGGCAGAAAGGCGGGCTTCGTACCTTAAGTGAAGAAGCGTACCAGACGACCGTCACCTTTCCCCATCTGGTGTACGGCGGTAACGAGACGACTGCAACCCTGATGACGGGTGCTGCACCGGATCGGCACGGATATACGATGGATAACTATTTCGTGCGGAAGAGCCGTTCCGTGCGTGCGATGCTGAACGATGAGTCAGTACGCGGCATCGGTTCATCCATCCACTTGTCCGCCAAGGAACTGTTGATGCCCACGATCGCCGATCGGATGTGTATGCTCTATCCGGAAGCCAAGATCTATGCGGTCGGTTTACAACCGCAGACGACGGTACTCTTAGCCGGTCACGCGGCCAATGCCTGCTGCTGGATAGATGCAGAAAGCCGGGAATGGGCGGCAACGACGGCGTATAACGAAGGACTGCCTTCGGCGGCTTATGAGCAGAACAAAAAAGGGAGGATAGCAGACTTGGCTACGCACTTATGGACACCGCGCATGGCCGTGAACACCTACACCGCTCCCACTGCTCAGGAAAAGAAAAAGAAAGGGTTCAGTTACGATGTAAGCAAGAACCTGCTTCGTTGCCCGGAAGCGAACACCTTGGTTATTGAACTGGCCTTGGCACTCCAACAAACGGAGAAATTAGGCACGGATGCTACACCGGATATGATCTTGTTGCACCTCAACACCCTCAGTCCGGCAGCCCATTCCGACCGCATTGCATCGGCGGAACAGGAAGATATGTACCTGTGGTTAAATCAGGACTTGGGTTACCTCATGGAGCAACTCGACAAACGCATCGGACATACGAACTACCGCATCTTAGTGGTCGGCCGTCCCGTCTTAGGCACGGATGCTCAGACGATGGAGAGCATTCATATGCCGGTAAGGCAGTTCAATATCGACCGTGCTGCGGCATTAACCGGCACCTACCTGATGGCCCTTTACGGACATGAACGGTGGGTGGACGGTGCCTACGGACAGAGTATCTACCTGAACCGCTCCCTCATTGAGCAGAAACGAATGGACCTGGAGAGCATCCAACGGCAGGTAGCGAATTTCCTGATGGATTTTGAAGGTGTGCAAGTGGCCTTCCCCCATTACGAAGCGTTCCATTATCCGCTGATCGGGAACTCCCTTTGTAAGAAACATACCGGTGACGTGGTCTTTATGCTTCAACCCGGCTGGCAGTTGATGCAGAATGACCAACAACCTATCGACCGTGTCATCGAGGAACAACCGGCTGTTCCGGTGTTGTTATGGTCAGGAGAGATCCTACCGATGCCGCAAGGTACTATTGATGCTACCGGAGTAGCGGATTTATTATTTTAGATTTGAGATTTTAAATTTGAATGTTATGATATTTCACGAGATTAAAGTTAGTTATGACCGTCAGACGGGGGAAGATAACCCGGGTAAGGTAAAAGAGATCTACCTCATTGACGGTGCCGTCAGTTTTGCAGACGCAGAGAATTGTCTGATGGAAGAGATCAAACCGTTCATCTTCGGGGACTGCGAAGTGCAGACCTGCAAACGCAGTCAGTTCTTTGAGGTCTTCCCCAACGAAGGCGGTGAGTATTGGTACAAAGCACGTGTGGAGATGATCACCATCGACGGAGAGAAAGAGACCCGTAAGAACGTCTCCGTTCTCGTACAAGCCAATATGTTGGACGATGCGGTCTTTGCACTCAAACAGGCATTGAAATCGTATGACTGTGAACTCATCTCTATCGCCAAATCACCGATCGTAGATATCTTACACGCCGTTCAATAATGCCGCTGCAGTTTGATATACGTGCGGTGCTGAAGAGTAAAGCGCCGAATGCGCATGTGCCGGGTTTTCTGATCCGGTATCTGGAACGCATCACGCATATCAAGCAGATGAATGCTTTCCTGGCTAAGTATCCGGATAAGAAAGATTTTGAGTTCATCCGACTGGTCGTGGACGAGTTGTTAGGTTGCAGTGCGTCGATCGACGGAATAGAAAACATACCTACCGACAACAAACCCGTTATCTTTGTTTCTAATCACCCCCTCGGAGGACTCGACGGAATGATTATCGCTGAGATGATCCATGAAAGCAGAAAGTCGAAAGGCGAAAGTCGAAAGCTTAAGGTGATCGTCAATGAACTGCTGATGTACATGGAGCCGATCAACGGACTCTGGGCACCGGTGAACAAAGTAGGCAGACTGAGCCGGGAACAAGTGGAAGAGCAACAGCGCATGTGGGAGTCGGAAACCGATGTGCTCACCTTCCCTGCCGGAGCATGCAGTAGACTGCAACGCATTGACGGTCACTGGAAGATACAAGACCTGGAATGGCAGAAGAACTTTGTGCAACGCGCACGCGAATACCAACGCGACATCGTACCGATCTATTTTGAAGGACGAAACAGAAAACGTTTCTATGCCTTGGCATTCCTGCGTAAGTTGCTGCATATCAAATTGAATATCGAGATGTTATACCTTGTCGATGAGATGTTCGGTGCACACGGTAAGCACTTCAAAGTGCATGTATTACCGCCTATCCCGTACACCACTTTCGACAACACCCATACGCCCAAAGAATGGGCACAACACGTAAAAAACATTGTTTATGGAGCCGATAATAGAACCTGTTGAAACAAGTTTGTTAGAACAAGAACTGGAGGGTCATCTGCTGCGTCCTACCAACAAAGCAGGAAACCTCATCTATGATATCACCGCACACGAATGTCCGAACGTGATGCGGGAGATCGGTCGTCTGCGGGAGATCAGTTACCGCGACGGAGGTGGTGCTACCGGTAAATCCATGGACATCGACAAGATGGATACCATGGAGAAACCGTACCACCAACTCATCGTCTGGGATCCGGATAACAGACGGATCATCGGCGGATACCGTTACCTGTTAGGGAAAGAAGCACAGATCATTAACGGACAGCCGTATATCACCTCGGCGCACCTCTATCATTATTCCGAACGTTTCATCCGGGATTACCTACCCTACACCATTGAGTTCGGCAGAGCCTTCGTGCAACCCCTTTATCAGACAAGGGAAGCAGGCGTCAAGGCACTCTTTGCTCTCGATAACATCTGGGACGGCATCGGTGCATTGGTGCATAACAATCCGGATTTGAAGTACATGTTCGGAAAAGTGACGATCTACCCCGATTATAACATCGAGGCACGAAACCTCATCTACACCTATCTCCATCAGTACCATTTGGGAGATCAGGAACTGATGCATCCTTATCACCCACTGCCGATAGAACCGATCACGGATTCGCCTTTTACCGGAGAAGACGCACAAGAGAACTACCATATTTTGCAACACGCTGTACGGGAGAAAGGAACAGTCATTCCTCCGATGTTCTCGGCCTATCTGAACCTCACCAATGATCTGCTTTTCTTTGGTAATGCCATCAATGACGAGTTAGCTAACGTCTATGAGACCGGCATCATGGTAGAGATCCCGAAGATCTACGCGGAAAAGCAAGAACGCTATATCAATCCGTATATCCAATGGTTACAGAATCAATAAGGAACGTGCGTGCGCACATACCCGCAGGCGTGACGCTCGTGTGCGTAAGCAAATATCAACCCGTTGAAGCGATTCAGGAAGCATACGAAGCCGGAGAACGGCATTTCGGGGAGAGTAAAGTGCAGGAGTTGAAGGTTAAAATGCCGCAACTACCTGCTGATATTCATTGGCATTTCATCGGTCATCTGCAGACCAATAAGGTTCGTGACTTACTCAAGTTACGTCCTTACCTCATCCAGTCCGTCGATTCACTCCATCTGCTGCAAGCCATCAACGACGAAGCCGCCAAACAGGGCTTTGTGCAAGATATTCTGTTGGAAGTACACGTAGCTAAAGAAGAAACCAAATCGGGATTCACTCCTGCGGAGATTGAAGATTTAAGATTGAAGATTGAAGATTTCTCCAATATCCATGTATGCGGATTAATGGGAATGGCAACGAACACCGAGGATGAAACGGAGATTAGAAGATGCTTTAACGAGATAGCAAAACTGCACACCGGAGAGATTATTTCTATGGGCATGAGCGATGATTATAAAATCGCTATTGAATGCGGCAGTAACATGGTGCGTGTGGGCAGTAAGATATTTGGTGAACGCGATTATACGCCGAAAGTGAAAGCCGTCTTCTTCGATCAAGACGGGGTACTCTATAACTCTATGCCGTACCATGCCAAATCCTGGGCATGGGCGATGACCAAACACGGGCTACCATACACCGAAATGGAGTGCTACCGTAACGAAGGCAGAACCAGTACCGGCGTTATTCAGGAACATCACCTCCAGATGTTCGGCACCGATGCCACACCGGAACTCATCGAAGCCATCTATCAAGACAAAAAGGCGTACTTCACCAAGATGACAGGCGGTTTCCCCGGTATTATTCCGAATGTAGACAAGGTGCTACAATACCTACATTCCCGCGGCGTGCAATGCTGGGTCGTGACCGGTTCCGGCCAGCCGGACCTCTTTAATGCCCTCAATGATGTGTTTGACAATGTGTTCTGCGACATCATTACATCTTTTGATGTTACGCACGGAAAACCCGATCCGGAACCGTACCTTAAAGCATGGGAGCGGTCGGGATTCAAGAAATCGGAGTGCATGGTAGTAGAAAACGCACCTTTAGGTGTCCGTGCTGCCAAAGCCGCCGGACTCTTCTGCTGCGCCGTTAACACAGGGCCTCTCCCCGATTCGGAACTGGCTGCTGAACACGCAGATCGCATTTTCCACTCCATGCAGGAACTGCTGGACTGGATCAAAGAATCTGCCATTTTGTCAGTTTAAACGCATTTGGAACATAGTTTGTGTGGTGTTAGGTAGAAAAATTAACTAAAACACACATAACTATGAATGCAACGAATCAAAACAACGAAAACTTACAGAAGTTTGCTATTAACCTCTGCGAGCGAGCTCGAGAGGGCAAGTTAGACCCCGTCATCGGTAGAGATGACGAGATACGTCGTGTGCTCCAGATACTGAGTCGGCGAACGAAGAACAATCCTATTCTGATCGGTGAACCGGGTGTCGGTAAGACCGCTATTGCGGAAGGCTTGGCGCACCGAATCGTGCGTGGAGACGTACCGGAGAACCTGAAGAAAAAACAGATCTACTCGCTCGATATGGGAGCCCTCATCGCCGGTGCCAAATACCAGGGTGAGTTCGAAGAGCGTCTGAAGGGCGTCGTGAACGAAGTGGTAGCCGCAGCCGGTGAGATCATCCTCTTTATCGATGAGATCCATACCCTCGTAGGTGCCGGTAAATCCAGCGGAGCTATGGATGCAGCCAATATCCTCAAACCTGCTTTGGCACGTGGTGACCTTCGGGCGATCGGTGCGACCACATTGGATGAGTACCAGAAATACTTTGAGACCGATAAGGCGCTCGAACGGCGTTTCCAAAAGGTCATGGTAGATGAACCGGACGAAGCCGCAACGATATCAATCCTGCGTGGTCTGAAGGAACGCTATGAGACCCACCATAAGGTGCGTATAAAGGACGATGCGATCATCGCAGCGGTGACACTTAGTGCACGGTATATCACGGATCGTTTCTTACCGGATAAGGCGATCGACCTGGTAGATGAAGCGGCTGCTAAACTGCGACTGGAAGTGGACTCCAAACCCGAAGAGATCGATACCCTCGACCGGCAAATCAAACAACTGGAGATCGAACGCGAAGCCATCAAACGGGATAAAGATGAAGCGAAACTGAAAGTGATCGAAGAGCAGTTAAAGGAACTCAAAGCCAAATCCGATGAACTCAACGCCCGTTGGAACAAAGAGAAAGGGTACGTAGCTACCATCCAAAATGAGAAAGCACGTATCGAGACGCTCAAACATCAGGCAGAAGTAGCTGAACGCGAAGGAAACTACGGCAAAGTTGCCGAAATACGGTACAGTCTGATTCCTGCTTCGGAAGCGAATATCAAAGCGGCACAAGACTCTTTGCATGCCATCAGCAATGAGGCGCTGATCAAAGAGGAAGTGGATGAAGACGATATCGCGGAGGTAGTTGCACGGTGGACCGGTATTCCGGTAGCTAAGATGATGCAAAGCGAACGGGATAAGTTACTGCACTTGGAAGAAGAACTGCATAAGCGTGTCATCGGTCAAGATCAGGCGATCGAAGCCGTCAGTGATGCGATAAGAAGAAGCCGTGCAGGATTGCAAGATCCTAAACGACCGATCGGTAGTTTCATCTTCTTAGGTACGACCGGTGTCGGTAAGACCGAGTTGGCGAAGGCGCTAGCAGACTACCTGTTCGATGACGAGAATATGATGACGCGTATCGATATGTCCGAATATCAGGAGAAGTTCAGTGCCACCCGACTCATCGGCGCACCTCCGGGATATGTGGGTTATGACGAAGGCGGTCAGTTAACCGAGGCTATTCGTCGGAAACCGTACTCGGTAGTTCTCTTTGATGAGATCGAGAAAGCGCACCCCGATGTGTTCAATGTGCTGCTGCAGGTATTGGATGACGGTCGTCTGACGGATAACAAAGGACGGGTAGTCAACTTCAAGAACACCCTCATCATTATGACCTCTAACTTAACGGAGGAACAGTTACGGGCATCCGTTCGACCGGAATTCATCAACCGTATCGATGAGATCATCCATTTCACCGAGTTGACGGAGGATGATATCAAAGCAGTGGTAGGTTTGCAAGTAAGCCGCATCCATAAGATGCTGGAAGACCAAGGCATTGACCTGCGCGTCACGGATGATGCGATTCGGTATATCGCCAAAGAAGGATATGATCCGCAGTTCGGTGCTCGACCCGTCAAGAGAGCACTGCAACGACTGGTTCTCAATGAACTGAGTAAACAGATTATCGGCGGAAAGGTCGATTCGAGTAAACCGGTTATCGTGGAACTTAAAGACGGAGAACTACAGTTCCGGAACTAAAAAAAAAGGAGCGCGTTGGCGCTCTTTTTTTTTACATCCTCTCCGGCATCTCGATTCCGAGAAGACTCATCGCTGAGTGCAGCACTTTGGCTACGTTCTTGGAAAGCAGCAGACGCAACGCACGTTTGGCAGCATCCGGTTCATTCAAGATACTCAGGTCATGATAGAACGAGTTGAAGTCACACGCCAGATCGTATGCGTAGTTACAAATCACTGCCGGTGAGAAGTTATCACCTGCATTCCGCACGATAGACGGATATTCGCATAAGCGCTGGATAAGAGCCAATTCTTTTTCTTCGAGCTGATGGCTGATGGCTGATTGCTGATCGCTCTCCGCTTTGCGGAGTACGCTCTGAATACGCGCATACGTATATTGGATGAACGGACCCGTGTTTCCGTTGAAATCGATCGACTCCGCCGGGTTAAAGAGCATATTCTTGCGAGGATCAACCTTGAGGATGAAGTACTTCAACGCACCAAGGCCCACCATACGTGCCACCTCTTTATCCTCGTTCATCTCCAACGCATCCTCGATCATCTTATCCATCAGATCATCGGCATCGACCACTGTACCTTCACGGGATTTCATCTTACCGTTCGGCAGTTCGACCATACCGTAACTGAAGTGCACTAATTCCTTTCCGAATGGGAAACCGAGACGATCGAGTAAGATAGACAGCACCTTGAAGTGGTACTCCTGCTCGTTCCCCACTACATACACCATCTTATCGATCGGGAAATCCTGGAAACGCAGTTTAGCCGTACCGATATCCTGAGTCATATAAACAGAAGTACCGTCGGAACGCAGCAGCAGTTTCTCATCCAAACCATCCTTCGTCAGATCGGCCCAAACAGAACCGTCTTCACGGCGGTAGAACAGACCGGTTGCCAGACCTTTTTCCACTTCTGACTTACCTTCCAGGTAGGTATTGGACTCATAATAGATCTTATCGAACGATACACCGAGGCGTTTGTAAGTCTCGTCAAAACCGGCATACACCCATTCGTTCATCTTCGCCCACAACGCCCGAATCTCCGGATCATTGGCTTCCCATTTACGAAGCATCTCCTGTGCCTCCAGCATCAACGGAGCTTCGCGTTTAGCGGTCTCTTCATCCATACCTTTGGCCATCAGTTCAGCGATCTGCGCCTTGTACTCTTTGTCAAAGCGTACATAGTAGTCACCGATCAGGTGATCGCCTTTCTTACCGGACGATTCCGGTGTCTCGCCGTTACCGAATTTCAGCCAAGCCAGCATCGACTTGCAGATATGAATACCACGGTCATTGACGATGTTGGTCTTCACCACCTTCCATCCGTTCGCTTCCTGAATCTTCGCGATCGAATAACCTAACAGGTTATTACGCACGTGACCCAAGTGCAGCGGTTTGTTGGTGTTCGGAGAACTGTATTCCACCATCATCAATTGATTCCGATCCGGTTGTTGACCATAGTTAGCGCAAGCATCGATGGCTTCGAGTTGTTTTACCCAGAACACGTCATCGATAACGAGGTTCAAGAAACCTTGTACGGCATTGTATTTGGCAACAAGTCCTTCGCCGTTCGCCATGAGCCATTCGCCCAGCTCCGAAGCGACTTGCTGAGGAGCTTTGCGTGCCAACTTCACGAACGGGAACACCACTAACGTGATGTTTCCCTCGAACTCAGGCCGCGTTTTTTGTAACTGTATCTGGCTGTCTGCGGCATCTACATCATAGAGTGCTTTCACAGCCGCCTTGGCCAATTGTGCTATATTTTGTTCTAAAGTCATAACTTGGGATATTTTCTAAACCAACTGTTCATCTTCAATTTAATCACACCAAAGAGTGCCTCGGAGAAGATACCTCCGCTCATCTTACTGGTACCCAGTACACGGTTCACGAACACGATCGGCACCTCAATGATCTTCGCACCGCATTTATGCGCCGTGTATTTCATCTCGATCTGGAACGCATAGCCTTTGAAACGGATCTTGTCCAGTTCCATGGTCTCTAACAGATGACGTTTGTAGCAAACGAAACCGGCGGTGGTGTCTTTGATCTTCACACCCAACACCGTACGGACATATTTGGAAGCGAAATAACTCATCAACACCCGACCCATCGGCCAATTGACCACGTTCACACCCGTGATATACCGGCTACCGATCGCCAAATCTGCCCCTTCATTCGCACAAGCGTTGTACAGTTTCAACAGATCCTTCGGATTATGACTGAAATCGGCATCCATCTCAAAGATATAATTGGCCTTATGCTCGATCGCCCAGGCAAAACCGCAGAGGTAAGCCGTGCCGAGACCGAGTTTACCGGAACGCTCAACCAGGAACAGACGGTCCTTGAACGCACCGTTCATCAACTTCTTCACGATCGCAGCCGTGCCGTCCGGCGAACCGTCATCGATGATGAGGACGTTGAAATCCAACGGTAACTCCATCACTGCCGTGATGATCGCTTCGATATTCTCCTTCTCGTTGTAGGTAGGAATGATAACAAGTCTTTCCATATTACTCCTTTATCATTTGGTCATTCAATTCATAAACGGGACTGGGTGTCGTACGTTCCAGCGCCTTGAGGAAGATATCCTGTCCTGGGATGATCTCTATCTCTTCCAGATAAGATGCCACCGTGTGGTAGGCCACTTCCGGATCGTTATTCTCCAGCGACAGGTGACATAACCACACATTCCGCAGATCCGGGTGCCAGTTACGCTCCAATAACTCACCGCACACATCATTGCTCTGATGGCCCCTTGGACTCAAGATACGCTCTTTGAGATAAGTCGGATACGGACCATTCAACAGCATATGCTCATCGTGGTTCGCTTCGATCACCAGATGGTTCGCCGTACGAATATACGCTTCCATCTCTTCGTTCACGGAACCGCAGTCCGTCATCAGCACAAAACGCTGATCCTGAAAATCGATGCAATAACCCAAACAGTCCGTCGAGTCATGTTCGATGTGGAAAGTATTGATCCGCATACCAAAGAGTTCCCACTCTTCACCGCGTTCGAAATAACGGCGACTCGTACGTAGCTTCTCCCGAACACCGTAGTTCCGGTCGATACCTTCATGGATCTCCGCGGTCGTGTAGATTGGCAAGTGCACACGCTCACCTAAGGTACCTACCGCACGGATATGATCTGCGTGATCGTGCGTCACCAGCACACCCATGATATTTTGGAAATCCAGACCCATCTCACGCAGACATTTCTGTATCTGGCGCGCAGAGATACCCGCATCGATCAGGATACCCCGATGACGCGTACCGAGGTAGTAGCAGTTTCCGCTACTTCCACTCGCAAAGCATCTAAATATGAGTCCGTTTTCCTCCATACTATCAAAAAATCGTGCAAAATTAGTGAAAATTTTCTAAAATTCCAAATTTTTCGATTAAATTTTCACAAATTTTTTGACATATGCAAAAAAAAGTGTATCTTTGCATCAAAATTTTGAATTTTTATGAAAGTAGTAGAGCGTTTGGCCGCGTTGCGGCAAGAGATGAAAGCGCAGGGTCTGGCTGCGTACGTAGTACCGGGAAATGACCCTCACGCCAGTGAATATATGGCTTCTCATTGGTTTGAGATGCAGTGGATCTCCGGTTTTAACGGCGAATCCGGCACCATGGTCATTACCTTGGACCGTGCTTTACTGTGGACCGACAGCCGCTATTACCTGCAAGCAGGTATTGAACTCAAAGACTCCACCATCGAGTTGATGCGTGAATCCGATGTAGACTGCCCCAAGATCGTCGACTGGCTTGCTGACAACGTACAAGGCATCATCGGTGTCAACCCGGAGATGTTTAGCGTCAACGATTTTGCGGAATGGAAAGAGAAAATCGAGCTCCGTTCCATCGATCTCATCAAGCCGATTTGGACGGAAGGTCGCCCGGCTATCCCGCAGGACAAACTCTATCCCTACTCTGCCGATTTTGCCGGTGAGACCGTAGAGAGTAAGTTGACACGCATGCGGGAACAACTGGCCAAAAAGAAAGCTGACGCGATGATCATCAGCGCCTTGGACGAAATTGCTTGGTTACTCAACATCCGCGGCAAAGATGTGGAATATAACCCCGTTGTCATCTCCTACGTCGTGCTTGAAACTGACAAGTGCACCCTCTTCGTAGATGCAAATAAAGTAGATTCGCCTGCGCAGAATTACCTCGACTTCAATAACATCGATGTCAAGCCCTACGAAGCGGTGTTTGACTATATCCGCAGTCTTAGCGGTGCCATCCTATACGACGGTGCACGTGTCAACGAGGCGCTGTACGAAGCCATTCCGGAAGGATGCAAGAAGATCGATGCCAAGTCCCCCATCCTCATCGACAAAGCCAAGAAAAATGCCATCGAACTGGAAGGAGAACGCATCGCCATGCGGCAAGATGCCGTCGCTCTGACGCGTTTCTTCAAATGGCTCGAAGAAGAAGCGTTTGCAGACGGTAAGACCCAGACAGAATGCTCGTTGGCTGACAAACTGCACGAGTTCCGTGCGATGGGAGAGAACTTCACGGATGAATCCTTCGGCACGATCGCAGGCTACCAAGGAAACGGTGCCATTGTCCATTATGCGGCGACACCGGAAAACTGTGCAGTCGTAAAGCCCGAAGGAATGCTCCTTCTCGACTCCGGCGGTCAGTACCTCGACGGAACGACGGATATCACCCGTACCGTCTGGCTCGGTGGACGCATTCCGCAGCAAGCGAAACTCGATTATACCTACGTCCTCAAAGGCCACATCGCTTTGGCGACCGCTCGTTTCCCTCGTGGTACACGAGGCAACCAATTGGACGCGTTAGCGAAGCAGTACATGTGGGCGGCAGGGATCACCTACGGTCACGGAACGGGTCACGGTGTCGGCCATTTCTTAGGCTGCCACGAAGGACCGCAGAACGTGCGCACGGATAATAACCCCACTGCACTCGAGATCGGTCACATCATCTCCGATGAACCCGGTATCTACCGGACGGACAAATGGGGTATCCGCACGGAGAACCTGATCACCGTCATTCCTGCAAAACAGACCAAGGCCACTACTACCGAAGACGAGTGGTTAACCTTCGAAACTCTCACCCTCTGTTTCTATGACACTTCGCTTATCGAGATGTCGCTCATGACAGAAGACGAGATCGACTGGCTCAACGCTTACCACGTGCGCGCCTATAAAGAGGTAAGTCCGCTGCTGAACGAAGAAGAGCGCGCGTACTTGGCGAAGAAATGCGCGGCGATTGAAGTAGAAAATTAAAAAGAAGGCTTTGCGCAAAGCATAAAAGAAGAAGCGACCTCAATGTAATGAACCCCAAAAGTTGAACACAAAACTTTTGGGGTTTGTTATATGTATAA
>CAMIZK010000021.1 GCA_946403315.1 uncultured Bacteroidales bacterium
ATGCACTACAGCGGTCCGGCGAGTCAGCGGGTGCTGAACCGTTGGCGCAAACGCTTTGAATACGTGCTGGCAGAAGCTGGTTACATGGTGCTGATCGTCGATCCGAGAGGTTCGGACTGCAAGGGCAGAGCATGGCGGAATGAGACTTATATGTCCCTTGGCCAGAAAGAGGCGGAGGACCTGATAGCAGCGGCCAACTGGGCTGAGCAGCAGGATTATATTGATGCAAGCCGCATGGCGATTCTCGGATGGAGTTATGGTGGCTATGAGACGCTTTACACCATGAGCCAGAAAGATCACCCGTTCAAAGCCGGTGTGTCGATTGCGCCGGTGACGGATTGGACCTTGTACGACACGGGTTATACAGAGCGTTTCATGCGTCGGCCGCAGGTGAACGGTCGCGGTTATAGGGAAGCGTCTCTGCTCAACAAAGCAGCTGACCTGACCGGCGATGTGCTCATCATCCACGGCACGGCAGACGATAACGTGCATGTGCAGCACACGATGCAATATATAGATGCACTCGTAAATGCCGGGAAACAGTTTGAGATGCAGCTCTATCCCGATGATAATCACCATCTGCGCAAAGGAAATAACGCTGAACATATGCATAACAGAATATTAATCTTTTTACAAAAAAATCTTTAATCTATGAGTAAATCAAACAATTTGAAAATCATTACCATCATCGCGATGATGTTTCTCTACGCGATGATTGCGTTTGTAACCAATCTGGCAGCGCCGGTAGGAAAGATCTGGGAGGAGAGTTTTAAAAACAGCGATTATGCCAGCATGTACGGTATGTTAGGAAACCTCTGTAATTTCCTGGCGTATCTGGTGATGGGTATCCCGGCGGGTAATTTCTTAGCTAAATTCGGTTACAAGAAAACAGCCTTGGTAGCCATCCTGTTAGGTCTGACGGGTATCGTGGTGCAGTGGTTAAGCGGCGTAACGGCCAGTTTCTTTGTCTATCTGTTAGGCGCACTGATCTGCGGTTTCTGCGTATGTATGCTCAACACCGTAACCAACCCGATGCTCAACCTCTTAGGAGGCGGAGGAAAGAAAGGTAACCAACTGAACATGATCGGTGGTACGCTCAACTCCCTGTCCGGTACGTTGACACCGATGATGGTAGGTGCATTGGTAGGTGCATCGCTCGAAGGAAAGAGCATTGCGGATGTAAACATCGTGCTCTATATCGCAATGATGGTGTTCGCACTCGTCTTTGCTATCATCTGGTTCACTCCGTTTGCCGAACCGCAAGCGTCCGGTGAGCATGTGGTGTACGAACGTAGCCCTTGGGCTTTCCGTCATCTGACACTCGGTGTGATTGCCATCTTCTTCTACGTAGGTGTGGAAGTAGGTGTTCCTGCCGCCTTGATCACTTATCTGCATAAAAACGGCTATACGGGATACGATACGGCGGCCTTCATTGCCGGTCTGTACTGGCTACTGATGTTAGTCGGACGTACCGTCGGTTCGTTCATCGGAGGAAAAGTAAGCAGCCGAACGATGGTGATTGGTGTTTCGTTGATAGCTATCCTGCTGATGAGCCTGGCGATGATCTTAGGAGATAGCGCCCACGTATCTATGCCGACGAATTGGACCTTTGTTATGCAACAGGTTCCGGTAGCTGCGCTGCTCATCGTCCTCGTCGGTCTCTGTACATCCGTCATGTGGACATCTATCTTCAATATGGCTACCGAAGGACTCGGTAAATACACGGCAAAAGCTTCAGGTATCTTTATGATGATGGTAGTCGGTGGTGGTATCGTGCCTTTGGCACAAAGTGCGTTCGGCAGCAACCTGATCGGATATATCGTGCCGATGATCGGTGTGGCATATATCCTCTTCTACGCGTTGATTGGAAGTAAAAATGTAAACAAAGATATTAAAATTGATTAATGAACCATGAAAAACGAAGTTAATCGTGCCCAATGGGCTAAGACAAAGTATGCTTTAGGTATTGACTTGGGCGGTACAGGTACCAAGTTCGGTTTGGTAAATGACGAAGGAAAAGTGTTGCGTTGGAACTCCATTCCGACCCAACAATATCCGGAAATCGATGAATACTGCGACGTGCTGTGCGACGGCATGCGCCGTTTGGTGGCTGACGAAGGTCTGACCATGGCTGACATAGTAGGTATCGGATGCGGTGCACCGAATGCCAATTTCTATTCGGGATGCATTGAGCAGGCTCCGAACCTGCCGTGGAAAGGTATTGTTCCGTTTGCCAAACTCATCAGCGAGCGAATGGGAGTAAAATGCACCATCACCAACGATGCGAACGCAGCAGCGCAGGGTGAGATGATCTACGGTTCGGCACGTGGAATGAAGAACTTCATTGTTATCACGCTGGGTACCGGTGTCGGTTCCGGTATTGTGATTGATGGTAAGTTGCTCTACGGCCATGACGGATTTGCCGGTGAGTTAGGTCACTGCAAGATCGATCACAGCGGTAACGGTCGTCTCTGCGGTTGCGGTCAGAAAGGCTGCATTGAGGCTTATGCGTCGGCAACGGGTGTCGCTCGTACAGCGAAAGAAATCGTGACGAGTACCACTCAACCGACCTTGCTTCGTCAAGTGGCAGACATTGATCATATCACTTCCAAAGATGTATTCGACGCCGCAGAGAAGGGTGACTTGGTAGCCAAGGAGATCTTTGACTACACGGGTCGTCTGTTAGGTGAGAAACTGGCGGATTTCGTTCATTTCTCTTCTCCGGAGGCCATCATCCTCTTTGGCGGTCTGACCAAATCCGGCCATTGGATCATGGATCCTATTCGGGAAGCGTTGGACGCTAACCTCATGCCGATCTGGAAGGGTAAAATCCCTGTATCCATCTCGGTGCTTAAAGACAGCGACGCGGCTATCTTAGGTGCCTCTTCCTTGGCATGGTAAGAGCACGTGATATATGGCAAGGCCTGTACCCGTACGGTGTGTTCCGTACGGGTAAGGCCGTGTATCTCACGTTTGACGACGGACCGATACCGGAAGTGACACCCAAGGTGCTGGAGATCTTGAAACACTATGGTGTCAAGGCGACCTTCTTCATGGTGGGAGAGAATATCGACAAACACCCTGATGTGTATCAACAAGTGGTGGACGCCGGTCATATCGTCGGAAACCATACTTATAACCATCTCAAAGGATGGAACTATTCGACGGAAGAATACCTGGCAAACGTGGATAAGTTTCCTAAGGAGACACAACTCTTCCGACCTCCTTACGGTAAGGCAACATTGACACAACGCAGAGCCTTGCATCAGAAAGGATATACCTTGATTTATTGGGATATCCTGACGCGTGATTATAACGCAAAGATCACACCGGAACACATGTTACGGAATATAAAACGCAACATACGACCCGGTTCGATCATCAATTTCCATGATTCATTGAAGTCCAACGAGCGTATGCTGGCTGTACTTCCTCAAGCGATCGAATGGCTGCAGACCCAAGGGTATCGTCTGGAAACCTTGTCGCCTTTGAATAAGCAAACAAAGATAAAACAATAGATATATGAATACAAATTTCGGATTTGTGCGTGTAGCGGCAGCGGTGCCGACGATCAAGGTGGCAGACTGCAAGTACAATGCAGAGCAGATTCGTGCCCAGATCGATGAAGCGATAGTTCAGGGTGTGGAGGTGATCTGTTTCCCGGAACTGAGTCTGACGGGGTATACCTGTGCTGACCTGTTCTTCACCCAAGCGCTGCAGCAGAGTAGTATGCGTGAGTTGGAAGCGCTGTGCGATTACACCCGTGGGAAAGCAATCATCGTATTAGTGGGCGCACCGCTGCAGGTGGATAACGACCTGTTCAACTGCGCCTTCGTGATGACGGACGGCGAAGTGATGGGTGTGGTGCCGAAAGTGAACCTGCCTAACACCGGTGAGTTCTATGAGAAACGCTGGTTCACTTCCGGTCGTGCAGCACGTGAATACACCCCCGGCGGAGTAGCACCGCGCATTCCGAAGATTGAATTATGGAGTGGAGAAGTACCCTTCGGTACTGACTTGCTTTTCGTTACCCGTAACTATACCTTTGGTATTGAGATCTGTGAAGACCTGTGGTCTCCGCTTCCTCCGTCCACACAACTGGCGATTCAAGGGGCAGAGATCATCTTTAACCTCTCTTCATCCAACTGCATCATCGGTAAGCATATCTTCCGCCGTCAGATGATTAAGCAGCAGTCGGCTCGAGTGCATTGCGGTTATGTCTATACCTCGTCCGGCGTAGGCGAATCAACCACGGATGTTGTCTTCTCCGGTAGTACGTATATCGGTGAAAATGGAGATATCCTGACGACAGGACAGCGTTTCCAGCGTTCCAACTCGATGATCATCCAGGAGATAGACGTGGAGCGGCTGCGTACCGATCGGCAGCGGAATACCAATTTTACCAAAGATAAAACGGGACATTACCGTCATATCAACGTCGCCCCCATTGAGCGGGAAGAAGAGATGACTGAACCGATCCATCGTACCTTCTCTCCGACACCGTTCTTGCCTAAGAAAGGCAAAGAAGACCAATACTGCATGGATGTGTTCTCGATCCAGACTTCTGCCTTGGCTCGCCGATGGGAACACACGCATTCACAAACGGTGGTTATCGGTATCTCTGGCGGCCTGGATAGCACCTTGGCTTTGCTCGTTGCCGTGCAGACAGCCGATCTCTTAGGTTATGACCGCAGTCGGGTCGTGGGTGTGACGATGCCGGGATTCGGAACGTCTGACCGTACCTACCAGAATGCGTTGCAACTCATGAAAGAACTCGGAATCACCCATCGGGAGATATCCATCTGCGAGGTGACAACCCAGCATCTAAGTGACATCGCTCATAACATGGACATCCATGACGCGACCTACGAAAACGCGCAGGCACGGGTACGTACGCTTATCCTTATGGATCTGGCGAACGAACTAAACGGATTGGTAGTCGGCACAGGTGACTTAAGTGAACTGGCACTCGGCTGGTGCACCTACAACGGCGATCAGATGTCGATGTATTCCGTCAATGCCGGTATTCCCAAGACACTCGTCAAATATCTCGTCCGTTATGCGGCTGAGAATCTGTACGGCGAACCGCTGCGCAGCATCCTGTTAGACGTAGTAGAGACACCCGTTTCACCGGAGTTGCTGCCTACCGATGAGAACGGCCAGATTGCGCAGAAGACCGAAGATAAAGTGGGACCGTACGACCTGCACGACTTCTTCTTGTATTATTTCATGCGGTTCGGTTTTACCCGTGAGAAAATCAAATACATGGCCTGCCAGACCTTCGAAGACCAATACGACGAAGCCACGATCGATAAATGGCTCAATGTCTTCATGCGCCGTTTCTGCACCCAGCAGTTCAAGCGTTCTGCTATGCCGGACGGACCGAAAGTAGTTTCTGTTTCATTATCTCCCCGTGGAGACTGGAGAATGCCAAGCGATGCAAGTTGTATCTGATTATAGAATACCCAATACCTTTGGTTTAGAAGCCAAAGCGAAGACCTTCATCGAGTATTACTCGTTGGATGAGTTGCGTCAAGTGCTCAAAGAGCACAAGGGAGAGCGTATCCTGCATATCGGACAAGGATCGAACCTGCTGTTTACACAGGATTTTGACGGTATAATCCTCCATTCCGGTATGGCTCGTGCCCGCTTCATCGATGATGAGACAGTGGAAGCACAGAACGGTTTGCGCTTGGATGACCTCATTGCCCAATTAACCGACATGCAGTACTGCGGAATGGAAAAACTCAGCCTCATTCCCGGTGAAGTGGGGGCATCGGCGGTGCAGAACGTAGGCGCCTACGGTTGCGAAGCGAAAGATGTGATCGATCGCGTATATACCATCGACGTGGAGACACTCGAAGAACGTGTCTTTACCAACGCCGAATGCAAATTCGGTTATCGTGACAGCGCCTTCAAACATGAACTGAAAGGCAAATATATCGTTACGTCGGTCGTCTATAAAGTGAAAACCGGTGATGCCACCAAGACACGGGAAGAGATCATCGCTACCCGCATGGCGAAACTGCCTGCCGTAGGAGAAGTCGGTTCTGCCGGCTCGTTCTTCATGAATCCCTTCGTTCCTGAAGAGCAAGCGAACGCACTCCTCACCCAATATCCCGATATGCCGCATTTCCCGTCACCGCAAGGCGTGAAGATCCCGGCAGCCTGGCTGATCGAGCAATGCGGATGGAAAGGGAAAACGCTTGGCGGTGCGCAGGTGTGGCCGAAACAACCGCTGGTCATCGTCAATGCCGACAATGCAACCGCCCAAGACATCATCGACTTAGCGGCACAAGTCAGCAAAAGCGTCAAAGAGAAATTCGGCATATGTATATCGCCGGAGGTGAACTATATATAATTTTTAATTCGTAATTTTAAATTTTTAATTATAAATGGCAAGTTTTATCGTAGAAGGAGGACATAAACTGCATGGCTCCATCACACCGCAGGGTGCGAAAAACGAAGCACTGCAAGTGCTTTGTGCCGTGTTGCTGACCAAAGAGACGGTGGTCATCAAAAACCTGCCGAACATCCTGGACGCCAACAACCTCATTGACCTGCTGGCATCCATCGGAGTGACGGTGGAGAAACTGGCGAAAGGTGAGTTCGCCTTCACCGCTCGTAACTTGGACACCGCTTACTTGCGCAGCGCCGATTTCCTCAAGAAATGCAATAAGTTACGCGGCTCGGTGATGCTCATCGGTCCGCTTTTGGCACGGCTGGGAGAAGTGACATACGCAAAACCCGGTGGAGATAAGATCGGTCGTCGGCGTCTTGACACCCATTTCCAGGGAATGCTGAACCTCGGTGCTACCTTTCAGTACGACCATAACTTAATGGCTTATCGTTTCGACGGCAAACACTTGCGCGGCTGTTATATGCTGCTGGACGAAGCGTCCGTCACCGGTACGGCGAACATCATCATGGCCTCTGTGTTGGCGGAAGGAACGACTACCATCTACAATGCAGCCTGCGAACCCTACTTGCAGCAACTCTGCAAGTTGCTCAATAACATGGGAGCTCGTATCAGCGGAGTAGGTTCTAACCTGCTGACGATCGAAGGAGTCAAGGAACTGCATGGCGCACAGCATACACTCTTACCCGATATGATTGAGGTCGGCTCGTTCATTGGCATGGCCGCGATCACGGGTTCGGAACTGCGTATCAAAAATGTCAGTTACCGTGACCTCGGTATCATCCCCGATGCGTTCCGCCGTTTGGGTATCCGCATTGACGTGGATGGCGATGATATCATCATTCCGGCACAGGAACATTATCAGATAGAATCCTTCCTGGACGGATCGATCCTCACCATCGCCGATGCTCCTTGGCCGGGATTAACACCGGACTTGCTCTCGGTGCTGCTCGTAGTAGCTACCCAAGCCAAAGGAACAGTACTCATCCATCAGAAGATGTTCGAATCCCGTCTGTTCTTTGTGGACAAACTGATCGACATGGGAGCGCAGATCATCCTCTGTGATCCCCACCGTGCCGTAGTCGTAGGCCACGATCATACGCGGCAGTTGAAACATAACAATATGACGTCACCCGATATCCGTGCCGGTATCGCTATGCTCATCGCGGCGATGAGTGCCGAAGGAACCAGTAAGATCGACCATATTGACCAGATCGACCGGGGATACGAGGATATCGAGCACCGCTTGAACGCGATTGGCGCACATATTAGAAGAGAGGAGTAAAATATGAGGTATGGGTTAAAAATACTGTTTTTGATTCTTTGTTCCTTCTTCCTGATTCCTGCGCAGGCGCAGATATACGAACCGGTAACGTGGAACGGTGTGAGAGTAGGGGACAGTGTGCGTTGTACGGCTACAATTGAAGAAGGCTGGCATATGACGCTCTTTGCCGTGGGTGCTGAGTCAATGTATGAAGAGATACATGCACGGGAATACACGGTCATGATAGGCGCTGCGGATACGATCTGTTTCAATGCCTGCAGCGATATCGAAGGTATGTGTCTGGCACCGGAATATTGGTCGATGAAGAACGACCAAGTCGCAGAACTCGGAAACGGCTTAGCCGACAAATCCCTCCTATGGATTTTTGTGTTAGGTTTCTTAGGCGGACTGCTGGCGATTTTCACACCTTGCGTATGGCCGATCATTCCGATGACCGTCTCCTTCTTCCTCAAACGCACGGACAAAGGTGCACGGAATGCCATCTTCTATGGCCTGAGTATCATTGTACTATACGTCGGTTTAGGCCTGCTGGTAACGATCCTCTTTGGGGCATCGGCGTTGAATGAACTAAGCACGAATGCAGTAGTGAATATTGTATTCTTCCTGATATTAGTACTCTTCGCGTTATCTTTCTTCGGCTTGTTTGAAATCACCTTACCCGATTCCTGGTCCACAAAACTGGACAGTAAAGCGCGTTCAACGGGTGGATTCCTGAGCATCCTCTTCATGGCATTCACCTTAGTGATCGTGTCTTTCTCTTGTACCGGACCGATCATCGGAACACTGTTGGTAGAAGCCGCCGGCCGCAGTATATTGGCACCGACATTCGGTATGTTGGGCTTTGCTGTTGCGTTGGCATTACCTTTCTCCCTCTTTGCGATGTTCCCGCAGTGGCTGAAGAAAGCACCCAAATCAGGCGATTGGATGACATCCTTCAAAGTGGTATTGGCCTTCCTCGAACTGGCTTTGTCACTTAAGTTCCTCAGTGTCGCTGATCTGGTGTACGGCTGGGGTATCCTGCCGCGCTGGCTCTTCATCGCCATATGGATTCTCTGCTTTGCCGGCATCGGTATCTATCTGTTGGTTCGTATCCATAAAGTGTCCTGGACACGACGCATCATCCGTGCTTTGGTGATCATTCCTTCTCTGGCTTTTGCCGCTTACTTAGTACCCGGCCTTTGGGGTGCACCCGTCAAAGCCATCAGTGCTTTCGCACCACCTCGGGAGATAGAAGGATTGGAGAAATTCCATGACTATGAACAAGGCCTGGCTTATGCACGTCAGGAAAACAAACCCGTCATCATTGACTTCACCGGTTACGGCTGCGTTAACTGCCGGAAGATGGAAGACCATGTTATCGATGTGGACACGGTCAAGACGCGCCTGCAGAACTACGTCTTTATCGAACTCTTCGTCGATGAACGGCATAATGGTATCGGCGCCAAGAACAGTGCCATCCAACGGGAGAAATACGGCTCCAATGCCCAGCCGTTCTATGTGCAACTGGATGCTAACGGAAACGTAATCGCTGATTATATGGCATTTACAACGGATCCTATGGAATTTATTAACTGGTTAAAATACTAAATTATGATACAGAAACAAAAATACGAGACACGTAGACCGAAAGAGAAAGAGATGATCTTCGGTATCCGTGCCGTGATGGAAGCCATTGATGCCGGTAAGGCATTGGATAAAGTGCTGATCCGTAGAGATATGTCTTCGGCGATCGGTAGAGAACTGCTGCTTAAACTCGAAGGAACCGGTACGCAGATTCAACGGGTACCGCTGGAGAAACTCAACCAATTCACAGACAAGAACCATCAAGGCGTCATCGCTTTTCTCAGTCCCATTGAGTTCTATCCTTTGGAAAACCTGGTGGCATCGCTGTACGATGAAGGCAAGACACCCTTGCTCGTTATGCTGGATGGCGTGACCGATGTGCGTAACTTTGGTGCAATTGCCCGTACCTGCGTGTGCGCAGGCGTACACGCGTTAATCATAGGTACGCGTGGAAGTGCAGCCATCAACGGAGATGCCGTCAAAGCGTCTGCCGGCGCACTGCACAGTCTGCCGATATGCAAAGTTGAGAACCTGCAAAATGCCTTGCGTTACCTGCAGGAGAGTGGTCTGCGCATTGTAGCCGCCACCGAACACACTGATCGCAACTACACCGAAGTCGATATGACCGTTCCTACCTGTATCGTCATGGGTTCGGAAGAGAAGGGTATCTATGAGGAGAACCTCAAACTCTGTACGGACAAAGTGCGCTTACCGATGACCGGCGTCATTGAGTCGCTCAATGTCTCCGTCGCCGCCGGCGTGTTTATTTACGAAGCCATTCGTCAACGTGGATTATGACCGTCCTGTACGAAGATAACCATATTATAGCTGTCAACAAAACCTGTTCGGAGATCGTACAGGGCGATAAGACCGGCGATACACCCCTTTCCGAGATCGTTAAGGCCTATATCAAGGAGAAATACAACAAGCCCGGTGAGGTTTTTCTCGGTGTGACGCACCGTTTGGATCGTCCAACGAGTGGAGTGGTGTTGTTCGCCAGAACAAGCAAAGCCTTGACGCGTCTTAATGAGATGTTCAAGAGCCACGAACAGATACGAAAGACCTATTGGGCGATCGTACAAGGTGCACCTAAAGTGCCGGAAGCAAGGCTTGAGAACTATCTCACACGGAATGAGACACTGAATAAGAGTTTTATTGCCAAGCCCAATGCCAAAGAGGCAAAGTTGGCTGTTCTCTCGTATAAAACCTTAGTTCGCGGCGATAATTACAGCCTGTTGGAGGTAAACCTTGAGACCGGCAGACATCATCAGATCCGTTGCCAATTGGCGGCCATAGGCTGTCCGATTAAAGGAGATCTGAAGTACGGCGCCAAGCGTTCGAATCCCGATGGAGGTATCTCTCTCCACGCACGACAAATAGCATTTATTCATCCTGTAAGTAAACAACCCATATGCATTACAGCTCCAGTACCAGACGATTCATTATGGCAGCAGTTGGCTGCCTCTGTGCACTAATAGCTAATAGCCAGGTCAGACCTGCAATAGCCAATAGTTTACCCGCTTTCCCGGGTGCCGAAGGATTCGGTAAATTCACTGCCGGCGGTCGTGGAGGTAAAGTCGTATATGTGACCACACTCGCCGACGATGCCAATGGTGCTACCGAAGGTTCGCTCCGTTGGGCCATGAAGCAATTTCCTGATGAACCCATCACCGTCTGTTTTGCTGTGACCGGTGAGATTCGGCTCGTCAAAGACCTGCGTATCAACCGTAAGAACTACACCATCGCCGGACAAACAGCGCCCGGTGTAGGTATCGTCATCACGCACAACAAAGTCAACTGCGGCGGATCGGAGAACTTCATCATTCGAAATATCCGTTTCCGGGTGGGAAATGAGGATGCAGCAGGAAATTTCTGTAAAGAGAATGCGTTTGGTGCAGAGAACTGCTCCAACTTCATCCTCGATCACTGCGATTTCGGCTGGTCAGCGGAAGAGAACATCAATACCTTTGACAGCCATTTCTTTACGGTTCAATATTGCCTCGTGCATGAAGGCTTGTACACCTCCGGTCATCCGAAAGGCTCACGTGGATACGGCTGTCAGTGGGGCGGTTCGCCGGCTTCCTACCATCATAATCTGTTAGCGCATAACAACGGTCGTTCCTGCCGTTTTAACGGCGCACGGAATAATGACCGAATCGTCTATCTGGATTATATTAACAACGTGAATTTCAATTATTACGGAGGTAGCAGCGGTTGTCACGGCGGAGAGAATACATGCGACGAAAAGTACTATAACGGCCGTAATTCCGGACATGAAGTCAATTTTGTGAATAACTATTACATCAAAGGTCCGAATACCACCAACACCCCTCTCTTCGTGGTAGCTGATCTGCAACGTAGCGGTGCCACCAGTCGGGGTGCCAGCCAATGGTACATCCACGGCAATGTCTTTGACGGAGTACCCACGGCGACAGAAGATAACTGGTCTGCCGTCACCATCAAGACTTACACTCAGGATCAGGCACGCGTAGATACGTTGATACGTACGAAAACGCCGTACTGGGATTGCAATGCGGACTCCACAGAGTTCTCCGGGCTCTATGATTTTGAGGCCTTATCCTATGCCGCAGGAATGTTTGAAACAGCAGAACAAGCCTATCAGACGGTTTTGGATACCGTAGGTGTTTTCCCGCGTGACCATGTAGAGAACCGCATCATCGAAGAGACACGAACCAATTCCTACACCTATAGCGGCTCTCAATCCAAGAAGAAAGGCATCATCGATATTCCTTCCGACGCCGAAGGATTCTATGCCTATGTCTCCGTGGCTGCTGAAACGGATACGGACCTTGACGGCATGCCGGATACATGGGAAACGGCTAACGGATGTAACCCTAACATAGCCGACAACAACACCCTTCACGAAAGCGGTTACACCATGTTGGAAATGTACCTCGACTACGCCATCACCCATAAATCACCCATGGATGACGGCTATCAACCGCAAGGAGTTGAATGGCCAACAGCTAATAGCCAAGAGCCAATAGCGATCAAAAAACTCCGCGACGGACAATTGCTTATCCAACGCGGAGAGAAGATATTTACCGTTGATGGTAGATTTCTGAATGCTGATTTCTGAATACTGAAAGCTTTCTAACGATACTTGCTTTCGGTGCAGTCTCCCAGCAACGACAGATAGGATTCATAGCGAGAAATCGCTATGTCTCCTTTTATAATCGCTTCTTGTACCGCACAGCCCGGCTCATTGGTATGCGTGCAGTTACCAAAACGGCATTCCCTGCTGGTGTGAAAAATCTCACGGAAATAATGACTCACCTCTTCTTTCTCGAAATCAATCGTTCCGAATCCTTTGATACCCGGTGTGTCAATGATTGCTCCGTTGTCCAGAAAATACATCTCGCTGAATGTGGTCGTATGCATTCCCTTATCATGGGCATCGGAAATCTTACCGGTACGCGTCATTTCCTTTCCGAACAGCGCATTGAGCAACGTACTCTTGCCTACACCCGAATTACCGCTCAACAAAGTAGTCTTTCCTTCGAACAAAGGCAGCACACCGGATGGCTGACAGCTGATAGCTGAAATCTCTAAAGTAGGGTACTCCAGTTGTTCGTACAATTCCCGTAACTCCTTCAACTGCACCGTTTCTTCTTCCGTCAGCAGATCAATCTTATTAAATATAAGGATCGCGCGCACGCGATAGGCCTCACAGGTCGCCAAGAATCGGTCAATGAATGTGGTACTCGTCACGGGATGATTCACCGTCACAATTAGTGCCGCCTGATCGATATTGGCTGCTAAGATATGACTCTCTTTACTTAGATTTGTGGACTTGCGGATGATATAGTTTCGCCTTTCCTCGACATCCATAATCCAGCCGTCTTCGACCGTTACGTAGTCACCTACTGCTACAGGATTAGTACTACGAATACCTCGGATACGGAAATTGCCTTTTACATGGCATTCCGCATCCAAACCATCGTTCATCCGAACGATGTAACTGCTACCCGTAGTTTTAATAACGAGACCTTTCATACTTGGGGAGAGCGAGCACATCCGAGTACTTACTGCAAAAACGGAGTTTTAGCACATGTACAAGGATAGTGAGCGCGACTATACGGTCATAATCTCCTTCTCTTTCGCTGCGTAGAGTGCTTCGACCTTAGCGATATACTTATCGTGCGTCTTTTGCATCTCTTCTTCCGCATCCTTCTCGATATCCTCGCTCAGACCGTTCTTGATGAGTTTCTTAAACTCCTCAATAGCGTCACGACGGGCATTACGGATAGACATCTTCGCCTCTTCCAATTCACCTTTGCATTGCTTGCACAAGTCCCGACGACGCTCTTCGGTCAACGGCGGTAAGATCAAACGGATCGTCTCACCGTTGTTGGACGGTGCCAAACCGATATTCGAGTTGATAATCGCACGCTCGATCTCGCCGATCAATTTCTTCTCCCACGGCGTGATAGCAATCGTACGAGCGTCCGGTGTGGTGATTGTGGCGCAGTTAGCCAAAGGAGACATCGCTCCGTAATAATCCACTTTAATCGGATCTAAGATACGAGGATTCGCCTTACCCGCACGGATATGTTGCAGGGTGTCGTCCAAGTGAGCCACCGCATTCTGCATCTGCTCTTCAGCTGCATTCTGATACAATTCAAGTTCGTCTTCCATACTATTAGGGTTTTACGAGAGTACCAATGGCCTCTCCGTTAATAACTTTTTCTAAATTTCCTACTTGATCCATGTTAAACACATAGATCGGCATACCGTTTTCTTTGCACATCACGGTCGCTGTCTGATCCATCACCTTCAGTCCACGGCGAATCACTTCATCATAAGTAATTTCGCTGAACTTCGTAGCCGTCGGATCTTTCTCCGGATCAGCGGTATAGATACCGTCCACACGGGTACCTTTCAGCATCACGTCCGCTTGGATCTCCAGCGCACGCAGACTGCTGCCCGTGTCCGTCGTGAAATAGGGAGCACCCGTACCTCCGGCCAAAATCACCACATTGCCTTTCTCCAACAATCGTTGTGCTTTGGCAGGACTGTAGAAGTCTCCTATCGGCTCCATGCGAATAGAGGTCAGCACACGTACTTTCTGACCGATCGACTCCAAGGCCGATGCTAACGCTAACGCGTTGATCACCGTCGCTAACATACCCATCTGGTCACCTTTTACACGGTCAAAACCTCTCTGGGCACCGCTCAAACCACGGAAGATATTGCCCCCACCGATCACAATACCGATCTGCACACCTTTCGCTGCAATCGTTTTCACCTGCTCGGCATATTGGTTCAAACGCTCGGTATCGATACCTTGCTTATTTTCCCCGGCCAAACTCTCTCCGGATAATTTTAATAAAATGCGTTTATACATAGTGTTAGTCTTTGTACCATGAAGCATACATGGCATAGTTATTCGCAATTTTCTTATTTATCTCCTCCGTCTGCGCCGGGTCGGCTTTCTTGATGAACTTAGCCGGCACACCGCCCCAGATCTCATGAGGACCTATCTGCGTGCCTTTCAGCACCAGCGCATTAGCGGCCACAATCGCACCTTCACCCACATGCGCATCGTCGAGTAGGGTAGCACCCATACCAATCAACGCATAGTCATCGACGTCAGCACCGTGAATCGTCACGTTATGACCCACCGACACGTAGTCGCCTAACTTAATCGTCGATTTCTGATACAACGTATGCAGCACCGCGCCGTCCTGGATATTACAATGCTTACCGATAACGATCGTGTTCACGTCTCCGCGAAGTACCGAGTTGAACCACAAACTGCTTCCTTCTCCTACCGTCACATCACCAACGACCGTCGCATTCTCTGCCATAAACACGTCGTCGGCAATGTGCGGTGTGAGAATCTCACCATTCCGATTGATCGTTTTTACTAAAGCCATAACAGCTTAACAGTTTAACGATTTAACAGTTTAACGAGCAGCAATAATTGCTAAAAACTTCTCTGCTACCAATGCAGCACCACCGATCAGACCTCCGTCGATATCCGGGCAAGCGAACAACTCAGCAGCGTTCTTCTCGTTGCAGCTTCCGCCGTACAGAATCGTCGTGTCCTCTGCAGCAGCCTTACCGTATTTCTCAGCAACCAAGCCACGGATATACGCATGGATCTCCTGTGCTTGTTCCGGCGTTGCGGTCAAACCTGTACCGATAGCCCAAACCGGCTCATAAGCCAAGGTGATGTTCTTCCACTCCTCTGCGCTCAGACCGAATACCGAACCTTCCAGTTGGGCCTTAACCACCTCGTTCTGCTTACCGGCCTCACGCTCTTCTTTCACCTCACCGATGCAGAAGATCACCTTCAGACCATTCGCCAAAGCCAGACGAACTTTCTCTGCTAACATCTCATAACTCTCTGCATAGTACTGACGACGCTCCGAGTGACCCAAGATAACGTACTCTGCACCCGTCGATTTAACCATCTCTGCACTTACCTCACCGGTATATGCACCCTTCTCGTGATCTGCACAGTTCTCTGCTGCTACCTTGATAGCCGAACCCTTCAACAACTCACTTACCGTTGCCAAGTGGATAAACGGCGTACCGATAACAACGGCACATTTCGGTTCTTTTACTGCTTCTTTTAACTCGGTAGCCAATGCTACACCTTCTTGCAGGTTCTTGTTCATTTTCCAGTTACCTGCTACCATTTTAATTCTTGCCATAAATATAAAATTTTAAATCTACAATTTCCAATTTACAATTGTCTCATATTATGTTTCTCTTTCACCACGCCGTTTTGGAGTACCACCACACCCGGGTTGGCACGAACGATTGTCTTGATCGGCGTTGCGTCCATGTATAGGTACGAACCCGTATTGATGTCGATTCCTGTCTCCTCGGCAAAGGCAAACAGATCCTCCTCGCCCGAACCGGTCAGGAAGAAACATATTCCGCCTTGCTCCTTTATATCCTTGTATAGTTGAACTGCACGTGCTGCTTGTTTGCGGTCACGCTTACTCAAATCATACATTACGATCAGCGTCACAGGATATTCTGACTCCAAGATATCATACGTCAAATCATCCTCCAGATAGATGTATCGCTTGGGAACCTGACTTTCATCGTCGCTATCCGAATCCCAAAAGATACTCTCTAACCGGAAATCATTGATGGTAGGTTCTTTGCCTTCCTGAAGCACACGTGTCTCCTGGAATTTGAACGTCCATGTGCTATCTCCGTTCAGATCCGGTCGGTCCTTATAAAGGAATTCTTTCGATTCCCCTTCTTTCTCAAACGTATAGAACACATCTATCTTCGGTGCTACACCGTCTTCTGTCAACTCCATAATGTTATTCCCCACTTTATACGGACGGAAATCAATGATCGGCAGATGGGTATAACCGTATCCCATGATGCCGGCAGAGATACCGAGCCCGATGAGGAACAGCGTCAACTCAGCCCACCAAGAGAAGAGTTGCGGAATGCCTTTCTTGCAGAACAGTAAGATCAGTACCAACAGCAGAAGAACAATATTCTTATAGAACGTCTGCCAATTGCTCAGTTTGATGGCATCGCCGAAACAACCGCAGTCCTCTACGGCGTTCGTCAGAGCGATCCAAAGTGTGATCGGCGTCATGACAAGCATAAACGCCAAAGCACCCCAAACGGTCCATTTGGTGCGGATATTAAAGAGCATCGCCCAACCTAAGATCCATTCCGCCAAAATCAGCAGCACAGCAAAGACACCTGCTGCAGGGATCATATCGGCCATGAATCCGCCCATGGCAGTCAGGTAGTCTTCTACCTTGTACACTGTACCTAACGGATCGACGCACTTGACGAATCCGGAGAATAGGAAAGTCAAAGCGAGTAGGGTACGAGCAATCGAACCCGTGATATGTGCCGCTTTGGAGGACCGGCATTGGTCACACTGCCGGAAAGACCGTTTAATACTTGCTATTTCAATTCTCATAATGGATCAAATCAAAAATTGCATAGTTGATAATATCGAAATAATTGCCTTCCACACCTTCCGATGCAATCGTCTTGCCTCCATGCTCCAAGATCGTTTTAATACGAATAATCTTAGCCATAATCATATCCACAATCCCCTCTTTACTCATCTCACGCCAAGCCTCTCCGTAGTCATGGTTCTTGCGCATCATCAGATCTTTCGCTTCATTCAGCACCGTGTCATATTGCGCTAAGGCCTCTTCATTACTCATATCCACTGCGTCTGCATATCCCTTCCGTTCCTGAATAATAGCCGTGATGCCGTAGTTAACGATAGCACGCAGGTTTCCCTCTATATCGTCGCCTACCAGACTCACGCCCGTCTCTTGACGCTGACGGATATTCTTCACCTTGATATATAACTGATCGGAAATGCCGTGCAGACGGAAAATGCGCCAAGATGCACCGTAGTCACTCATCTTGTCCACAAATATTGCCCGACATTTAGCCGTCACATCATCAAATTGTTTATTTGTATCTGCCATAACGGTTTAACGAGTTAACGTTTTAACGAGTTCTTGGAGGTCAACTTGTTGTTGAACTCCGGAACTCATTTCCTTCAGCATAACGGTATTCGTCTCCATCTCATTGCCTCCGACGATTGCTACAAACGGTATCTTCTTATCGTCCGCATAACCCATCTGCTTCTTCATCTTCGTCGGTTCCGGATACACTTCCACCGCAATATTACGTGCCCGCAATTCCTTTGCCCACTTCAGCGCATATGTTAATTCGTCCGGACCAAACGTTGCGAACAGAACTTGCGTAGCAGTCAGTAACTCCTTCGGGAATAAATCCAACTCTGTCAGTACATCATAGATACGGTCTGCACCAAACGAGATACCGACACCTGATACACCCGGAAGTCCAAATATACCCGTCAGATTATCATATCGCCCACCGCCGGTAATACTGCCGATCTGCGCATCCAAAGCCTTCACCTCAAAGATCGCCCCTGTGTAGTAGTTCAGCCCGCGCGCAAGGCAGAGGTCCAACTCGATGGAGAATTGGCTTTGAGCGGAGCGGTCTTTCGACTTTTGACTTTCTACTAATTCGAACACTTCTTCCATCTCTGCGATACCTTTCATTCCAATCTCGCTCTTGGCGAGGAACGTTTTTAGTTCGGCCAATTGGTCTGACGGCTGACGGCTGACGGCTGAATTCTCTTTCAGAATAGGCTGGAGTGCTTTCACTTGCTCTTCGTTCAGTCCTCTCTCTACCAACTCTGCATTCACCGCATCAACACCGATCTTGTCCAACTTATCAATAGCTACCGTGATATCCACAATCTTCTCCGGCGCACCGATGATCTCAGCGATACCGGCCAAAATCTTGCGGTTGTTGATATGCAGGCACACGTTGATACCTAACCGGCGATACACCTCCTCCACAATCTGAATCAACTCCAACTCACCGATCAAACTGTCACTACCGATCACATCCACATCACACTGGTAGAATTCACGGTAACGACCCTTCTGCGGTCGGTCTGCACGCCATACCGGCTGAATCTGAAAACGCTTGAATGGAAAAGCCAATTCTTCTCGGTGTTGTACCACGTATCGCGCAAAAGGAACGGTCAAGTCGTACCGCAATCCCTTCTCCGGTGCCAAAGCCGCTTTCTCGCCGCTGTTCTGAATACGGAACAACAACTTGTCTCCTTCCTCTCCGTACTTACCCATCAGCGTACCGATATTCTCCATCGCCGGCGTCTCAATCTGCTGAAAACCGTACAAACTAAACACACCCTTGATCGTGTCAAAGATATAATTGCGACGCGCCATCTCCAATTGTCCGAAATCCCGCGTTCCCTTTGGTATACTTGGTTTCTGTGCCATACTCTCTATACTTTAAACTTCTCTAAACTCAAAAACTTTCAACTCTCAACTAAAAATAAATTTATATATTTTATCTGTAGCGCCTAACTCGCTCTGCACATATGCAGCTGCCTTGGCACCTATATACTCATGTTGATCGAGTGCGGTACCAAGCGCCGCCTCTAACTCGCTATATTTCTTAATACTCCGTGCTGCACCTGCATCAATCAGTCCCTGCGCTTCACGGAAATGATGGTATTTCGGTCCGAAAACAACCGGCATACCATAGGCTGCTGCCTCGATCGTGTTATGGATCCCGGCTCCAAATCCGCCTCCAATATACGCCACTTGACCGAATGGATACGTTGCACTCAGCAGTCCCATCGTATCGACTACCAACACACGTGCGTTCTGTAAGATATTCCGTCTGCTGATGTCTGATGGCCGACGGCTGACGGCTGAATACCGTACCATCTGCCCCTTAAACAGGTTAAAGATAAAGTGCATATGCTGCTCATCGATCTCATGCGGCACCAGAATCAGTTTTGCATCATTAAGCGTAGCGTCACCATTTAAGCATTTCATCAATAGTATCTCGTCTTTCGGCCACGTGCTTCCTGCCACAATCACCCGTTCAAATCCCTCCGTGAAATTCGCAATCGGTGTCAACCGTTCTCCGTTAACCGCTAACCGCTCATCTTTCACCGTTATCATCCTGTCAAACCGTGTATCTCCGGCAACACTCGCCTGACTCACACCGTGGCTCGTCAACAACTGCAGCGATGCCTCGTCTTGTACGAATATATGCGTGAAGCATTTCAGTACATTCAGATGTAACTTACCCCACCAACGGAAGAAACGCTGCTTCGGTCGGAAGATCGCGCAGATACTGTACGTCGGAATAGCCCGTTTCTTCAACTCCCGCAGATAAGCCGGCCAAAACTCATACTTCACAAAGATCGCCATGCTCGGCTGCAAAGCTTCGATAAACCGCTTCGCATTCCGCCGCGTTGCAAAGGGTAGGTAATACACCCCGTCCGCCTGCTCATATCCCTTCCGTGCCTCATATCCCGACGGACTGAAGAAGGTAACAACAACCTTTCGCCTTTCGCCTTTCGCCTTTAGCCTTTCTATAATCGGCCTTGCCTGCTCAAACTCACCCACAGATGCCGCATGAATCCATACGGCACCGTGGTTTTGTTTCAACTGCGCCTGATGCTCCTTATCCAGCGTCTGACGCTGTCCGCGGAACAAAGCTTTCATCTTATGTCCGAATACCGACATTAGAACGTGTAACGAACACCAAGGTTTAACGTCCAGTCAAATAAGTGACCTGTAAATCCATTCGTCAGGAAACATCCGTATCCCGGACGGAAGTCAAACGAGAAAGCAATAGGCGCATTCGTCATATTTGCCTCAATACCTGCAGCGGCACCTGCACCCACTACACCGGCATCAACAGCACCTGCTTGACCTACATAACCGGCCTTAATCTGACCACCCACAAACCAGTCCAACTTAATTCCTTGACCCTCTGCCGCTTTTGCTTGATAAGCCAATACCAAATTGTCCACTGCACCTAATAACGGTGTGTTTAAACCATCACCGGCTGCGCACAAACTTCCTAAATAACCGAACTCCTCAATAATCGTGAAGTTGTCCATTACCATCGTCTTGTACTGAACACCGATACCCGAACCGGCGACTACACCGATACTGTGCTCATACTGTTTTGCACTCATCGTCATTGCCGTGATAACGGCTACACAAAGTGTTAAAATCTTCTTCATAATTACAATATTTTATGTGAATAAAATGTTTGTTTCATACAATTCGGGTGCAAAGATACAACTTTTTTTTGACATATGCAAGCGCGCGCGTACTTTTTTTTATTTTATCTTATGAATGAGTGTTAATCCGTCGCGAAGAGGGAGTATCACCTGTTCAAAACGGTCGTCTTCGCACAGCCTGTCATTAAACGCCCGCAACCCTTGTGTTTGCTTGTCTTTGTCATAGGCAGCGTCCACGATATGACCGTCCCAAAGGGTGTTGTCTGCCAATATAAAACCTCCTACCGGCACCAACGGATAAACCGCCTCCAAATACGCACAATATTCCCGCTTATCCGCATCCATAAACACCAAATCAAATTCTGAATTCTGAATGCTGAATGCTGACAGCGTTTCAATAGCATCTCCAATACGCAATTCGATCCGGTCGCCGAGAGGTGAGCGAGATAGATTGCGTCTTATCATCTCCTCCAACTCGTCGTTATGTTCGATCGTGATTAACTTTCCGCCCTCTGCCAAACCCTCTGCCAGACACAGCGCCGAATAACCCGTAAACGTCCCTAACTCCAAGATCCGTTTCGGCCGAATCATCCAACTCAACATACTCAACACCCGGCCCTGCACATGCCCGCTCAGCATATGCGGATTCAAAACATGCAGATTCGTCTCTCTTGTAATCGACTGCAAAACCTCATTTTCAGGCGTGCTGTGCGCACAAATATACTCCTCAACTGTCATTTTGTTACTAAATTTGCTGCAAAAGTACAAAAAAATTTGCATATATCAAAATAATTCACTAATTTTGCAGTCGATTTTTAACATTTTAATACAAAAGGATGGAAAAGATAGACGAATTGGATCGCAAAATCCTCAAAATTATTACCAAAAGTGCCCGTATTCCCTTCAAGGATGTAGCCGAGCAATGTGGGGTCAGCCGTGCTGCTGTGCATCAGCGTGTACAGAAGATGTTCGATAGCGGGGTCATCACCGGCTCCAGCTATCACGTAGCGCCCAAATCCCTTGGCTACGAACTCTGTGTCTATATCGGTATCTCCCTGGAGAAAGCCTCGATGTATAACCAGGTCATCGCGGCCTTGGAGAAAATCCCCGAAGTGGTCGAAGCGCAATACACCCTCGGTGCATTCGGTCTCCTTATTAAAGTGTACGCGCACGATAATGAGCACCTGCTCAAACTGCTCAACACCAAGATCCAGGAAATCCACGGCGTCGCTAACACGACCACACTTACGGCACTTGCGCAACCGATCTATCGTCAATTACCTATAGAAATCTAACCATGGAAAGAGTAATTAGTGGTATACGTCCTACGGGAAATCTGCACCTCGGAAACTATTTCGGTGCAGTCAAGAGTTTTGTGAAGATGCAAGACGAGTACGACTGTATGTTCTTCATTGCCGACTGGCATTCCCTTACTACCCATCCGACACCGGAGAACATCAAACGCTCTGTAAAAACCATCCTTTCCGAATACCTCGCTTGCGGTATCGACCCCGAGAAAGCACCGATATACGTGCAGTCTGACGTCAAACAGGTACTGGAACTCTATCTCTACCTGAATATGAACGCCTATCTCGGTGAACTCGAACGCGTCACTTCTTTCAAAGAGAAAGTGCGCAAGCAACCCGATAACGTCAATGCCGGTCTGCTGACCTATCCCTGCCTCATGGCAGCCGATATCTTGATGCACAAGGCTGACAAAGTGCCGGTAGGAAAAGACCAGGAACAGAACATGGAAATGGCGCGTCTCTTTGCCCGTAGATTCAATAGAATCTATAACGTCGAGTATTTCAAAGAACCCGCTTCCTTCCATTTCGCCGATAAAGCAGTCAAAGTGCCCGGTCTCGATGGTACCGGAAAAATGGGTAAATCCGAAGGAAACTGCCTCTATCTCTGCGATGACGAGAAAACCGTCACCAAGAAGATTATGCGTGCCGTAACCGACCAAGGACCCACCCAACTCAACCAGGAGAAACCCGAGGTCATCCAAAACCTCTTCCTCCTTTGTGAACTCCTTTCCGGTAAAGAAGCCGCGGATTACTATAACGACCTCTACAACAACATGCAGATCCGTTATGGCGATATGAAAAAACAGATGGCTGCGGATGCCAACACCCTTCTCGCACCGATTCGTGAGAAGATCTTGGCATACTCGTCCAATGACGCACTCCTCGATCGAATTATGCGCCAAGGTGCCGAAGCTGCTGCCGCCCGTGCAGAAAAAACCATCGAAGAAGTCCGTGAGATCATTGGTTTCAGGAAAATCTAAAAGACCAGTTGACCAGATGACCAGAAGACCCGTCATACTATCCCTCCTCGCCCTCGCCCTCACCGGCTGCTCTTCCATGCAGCTCTACGTGGACGATGCCTATCATTGGGAAGACAAAACCCCGTCTTCTTCGAAGACTCAGACTACTCCGAAAACGCAGAGTTCTCAGAATACTCCGAGTACTCCCGAAACTCCCGCTCCGACTACCCCGACGCTTGAGTTCCTCAACGTTCAAGACACCACCGTAACCGTCCGTATCAACCGATGAGAAACCTAAGAAACATATTAGTCTTTTGTCTTTTGTCTTTGAGCGCAGCGGTCTTTTGTCCTGCGCAAGCCCAAGACTTCTCCCGTCTCTCCGAGCGAACCATTATGGGTACGGCGCGTTATGTGGGTATGTCCGGCGCGATGACGGCCATCGGCGGTGACCCCTCTTCAGTCTTCGATAACCCTGCCTGTCTCGGGCTTTACCAGCATTCGGAAGTGCTCATCACCTTCGATGAGATGATCGATCATACATGGCAGTCTCCTGAATACTTGTCCAAACCCCGCCGAACACTCTTCATGTGTCCTCAGGCGTCGCTCGTGCTCAGCATTCCGACCTATTCCTCCCATCCTTGGGGAGTGCAGACGCATAACTTCATGTTCGCTTACCGGCGCATGCATACCTATAACCGAACCTACGAAGCCTATGCGTATAACGAACCGTCCTTAGGCTCTCTCCTTCCGGCTTTGGATGTCCCTGTCTGCAATGATCCGCTCACGTCCTATAACAAACTCAACCTCTGGGAAGCCGGATCGGTCAGTGAGTATGCCTTCGATTGGTCCATGAATATCGGTCATCAGTTCTACTTCGGTATGGGGCTGCATATTCAGGATTACATCCTCAATTCCGACGCGGAATACATAGAGAAATTTGACTCCACGAATGTCGAAGGTGTTCGACTCTATACGGAAAACAGCACTTCGCTGCAATTCTCAGGTGTCAGCTGCAATTTCTCCTTCGGTTTCCTCTATCGGCCCGTTCAATGGTTACGCATCGGTTTTGGTCTCCAGACACCCTCTCTCGGATCGCTTCGAACATACACTTCCGGAACACTCTACGCACAGACGGACTCCCTCCGTCGCTCCGTAGCACCGAGTATGTCGTCACGGGATAGATCTTTCCATCTGCCGCTCCATCTCAGCACCTCCGTTGCTTTCCAATGCGGCGCATATGGCATGCTTTCCTTCCAGCACGATTATACCAAGCAATCTAAAGAAGATGCGGTTCATTCCCTTCGTGTCGGACTCGAAGTAATCCCTGTATTAGGCTTCTATATCAACGCCGGATATGCGTATGAGAGTACGTTTGAAAAGGCAGACAAAATCATCCCCATGGATCCTTCCTTTGACCGGCAGGACACCTATTTCCTCCATCCTCGTCAAACCCAATACGCCTCCTGCGCAGTCGGCTACCGGGGAGAAAACGTGATCGTTCAGGCGGCATACCAGTACCGTTGGCAAGGTATCAACCTCTTTGCCCACGAACTGTCTAACCCCTATGACATACATACCGACACCCACCGTATCGTCTTTACGATCGGTTGGCGCCGTTAACAATAACAAATCGTAAAGTTTAACGATTTAACAATTTAACAGTTTAACAATTTAACAATTTAACGTTCACATAGGCATCGTGTAGCTACGAGACCGGAAAACTCAACAAATAACAACTAACCGAGTGCAAATGCTTTACTAATGGCGTGCCGATACTCTACGCCGTGACCCGGGCCCCCCGGTAGCGAATGAGGTGGTCGGATTACAGAGGAAAAAGCAGGCCTCAAATCCTATCTTAAGGAAGTTTTCTCGCGCAAACGCTACACGGTGCTTTTTTT
>CAMIZK010000022.1 GCA_946403315.1 uncultured Bacteroidales bacterium
TTGAATCCTTCCGGCGTGCGCCATACCAACTTCTTGTCGAAGTCGGCACCTTTCAAGTCAGCGATGATCTTGTCCTTCCACACTTGTGTGGAGACCGGCGCAAAATCCGCTAACATGTTAACTTTGTTGTCTGCCATAAATTTGTGTTTTTATAATGGTTTGTGTTATTTTTCTCAAAAATCGCACAAAGTTACTACATTTTTCGGAAACATGCAAATATTTTGCACAAAAAGTGCGATATTTTTGTCTTTTTAGCCGTTTTGGCGGTGTTGGGAGGGGTTTTGTGCGAATTTTGATCGGAAAAAGGCACGGCAGAGCCTCGCTATCGGCGCTTTCGAGCGCTTTTTTCGCTCCGCAGGACTGTCGCGGCGATGTTTTGCATCGAATTTGCACCTTTTCGGGATACCGAGATACCGTTATACCGGGATACCGTTATACCGGGATACCGAAACATAATTTCTTTGATTTGGTTGAAATAAATTTGCATATATCAAAAATTATGCGTATCTTTGCAGCAAATTTTGACGCAAAGATGAAAGTTCTATTGATTAATGGTTCGCCGCGGAGGAGCGGGAATACGTATCTGGCGCTGAAAGAAGCGGCGCAGGAGTTGGAAAGGAATGGCATCGAGACCGAGATCGTGGGTGTCGGAACGAAACCGGTTCGCGGGTGTATCGCTTGCTCGACGTGTAAGACGAAGGGGAATGGGAAATGCGTGTTCGACGACGATCTGTGCAATGAGGTAAGCGCTAAGATGGCGGAAAGCGACGGACTGATTGTAGGTTCGCCGGTTTATTACGGGCAACCGAACGCGACCGTGCTGGCGTTGGTACAGCGAATGCTGTATTCGAATGGCGCAGCGTTTAACGGCAAGCCGGCAGCCGGTGTGGCGGTATGCAGAAGAGGCGGTGCCACAGCCGCCTTGCAGACGCTGAATATGCCTTTTCAGTTGCTGAATATGCCGATCGTGACGAGCCAGTACTGGAACATCGTCTATGGACGGTTAGAAGGTGAAGCAGCGCTTGATGCCGAAGGCATGCAGACGATGCGGTCGTTAGCCAAGAACATGGCGTACCTCTTAAAGGCGACGGAAGACCAGCCGAAACCGGAATACGAAGAGCGGCAGGCTATGCATTTTATTCGATAATAATAAACATTAATGAGATATGAAAAATGAACTGAATGCCTTGATCATGGAGGCAATGAAAAACCATGATACGGTGCGCACGGAGAGTCTGCGTGCTATTAAGAGTGCGTTTTTGAATTGGCAGACCAGCAAAGAGAATGCCGGTAAGGAACTGACGGAAGCGGACGAGATCCAGATCATCAAGAAGATGGTGAAACAGCGTCAGGAGTCGGTTGAACAGTATGTAGCAGCCGGCCGTCAGGAGTTAGCAGACGCCGAGAATGCGCAAATCACCGTGTTAGAGACTTTCCTGCCGAAGGCAGCAAGCGAAGAGGATATCGTTCGTGCGTTCAATGCGGCCAAGGAAGCCAACGGTTGGGAGGCAGAGAAAAAGAACATGGGTCTGTTCGTGAAAGCCATCAAAAATGCGCTACCCAATGCCGATGGCAAAATGGTAGCGCAAGTTGTGCAGAGTCAGCTAGCCTAAGAGTTAGCGGACTTTTTGACCGGTTACGGTATAGATCTGGTCGCCTACTTGAATAAAGAGGCGGCCATTTTTTATATATTTACGATTGGACGATTTACGATTTACGTTTTCAATATCCGTAGTACCACAATCGGTGAGGAAGGCGGAATAGGTGACACCGGAGCCGGTAGCATTGATGGTGACACGGGTGAAACCGATACCCTGGTTGGTGTTGTAGTTGGTAGAGAACGTCAGCGGTGCGATACCGGAGAGCGGTTGGGTATTGGTCCAGGTATAGTCCGTAAGCGTCTTACCGTTGGTAGCGACGATGGTAGCGATCCGGGTGTCACCGGCTTTGACATCGAGGTTACAATACGAAGTTCCTCCGTAGGTGCGTATATTGACTTTGATGGACGAGAGTCCGGCGAGGTTGATCTCCGGAGAGGTGAGCATTTTGCCTTTATCGAGCAGCCAATAGGAGTTATTCTTGTTTTCCGCGGTGTTCGTCCAACCTTCGGTATGCTCCGCATCGTAGGTATAAACCATGGGTTCGACGGTTGCTCCTTGTTCACCATGCGCAAAGACGGCATAGAGCGTGATATCTGCGGAGACAAGAGGAATGTCAGACGGGGATTTGTAGAGTGCCGGTGAATGGTCGGCAATACCCTCTATCGGTGCGGTTGTCCATCCCATGAAGACATCGCTGACAGAGGAACAGGAGACGGGTGTAGCCGGGAAGGCGGTGACCGCACGACCGGCGACGATGGAGTCTGTATACAAAATGGTACCGCAAACGGACCAGGAGACACCGTATTTGGTGACTTGACTCGGGTCATAACCGCCGCCATCGCAGGTGGGTGTCATTGACGCAAGATTGATAGTCTGCCCGACTTTATTGCCCCAGATATATTCGGCGAGTTCCGGGTAGTCAATGAACGGGTTGCGGTTATGCTGAATGCCATACACGGCCTGATTACGGTCAATTTCTTTCTGCGAAACGGGATCCTGACGATGCCAATCGAGCAGGAAAGAGAGGCTGTAGGCCGTGAGGTTGGTAGGGCTCGAAGTGAACATCTTCGCTCCGTTTCCGGAATTGAGGGTGTTGGAGCGATAACGCGCGACCATATAGAAGAACGAGCGTGCGAAATCACCTTTGTAGTTATCGTCGGGTTCGTAGCAGGTACCGATACCGGAAGTGGTAGAGGAGCCTAATTTACCCAAACCGTGATGGTTCGGATCTTTGGTAAAACCGCTATTGGTACCTACGACACCGTAGGGATAGTTGGAGCGGAGGTTATTAATGCGTGCGTCGGTGGGATAGACGTTAAAGAGGTCAGAGACCATCGGACCGGAACCCAACCAGGATTGGCAGACAAGGTGCTCTTTGTTCCAACCGTCGCAGACAGCCGATTGCGGGACGTTAGCGTGCGACATGTAGAAGGTACAGGTCGAGTACATATCCCAGAGGGTGTCGTTGTAGAAATCGGTCTGCTCGTAATAGGGTTCGAGACCGGAATAAGCGATCACGGTATGGTTATCGATGATGCCGTTGAGCGCATTGAGGATGTTATCCGCATTCTTCTTGCCATCGACGTCATAGTAATAGTTTTCCGGGATGGCGGCGACGCCGATGACGACGTTAGCGGATAATAGACCGCTTACGCTCAAAGATATAAGACCGCAGACAAGTCTGCTCAAAGATAAAAGACTCTTTCTCATTTCACACGTTGACCTTGGAGGTTGAACAATTGGTCATTGAGGATAATGTATATCTGGCCGTTGATCAGGAGTTTCCGTGCCGGGGCGTTGTCCGAAAGAATGAGTTCCACTTCATCACCGGTCTGGCACGAAGTAATATAGCGTTCGTAAGCGACACCAGCGCCGGTAGCGTTGATAACGACAGAAGAGAAGCCGATACCCTTGTTGGCTGCTGCATTGGAGCAAGTGAACGTCAGCGGAGAGAAACCGGTGAGGGTTTGGGTATTGTTCCATGTATATTCCGTCATCGTACTGCCGGCTGTCGCTTCGATGGTCGTGAGATGCTGATTCTCGGCATCGACGCTGAACTGGTCATACTGCGTACCGCCGTAGGTACGGATTTTTACAACGATGGAGCTCAAGCCACTCAGATCAACGGTAGGTGAAACGAGTTGTTTACCGGCATCAAGCAACCAATAGGTACCCGTTTTATTGGCAGTATTCGTCCATCCTGTCTGATGCTCGGCATCGAAGATGAAGACTTCAGGCATAGAGACTTCTGAAACGGCCTCTTTCGCAAAGACCGCGTAGTAGGTTACATCCTCGGTAACGGCCGGGAAATCAGCAGGTTGAGTGAAGAGGATCGCAGGAGCGTCATCGATAGTACCAGCGATGGGTGTAGTTGTCCAACCCATGAAGATATCCGATTCGGTCGAGCATGAAACGGGTGTGTTCGGAAGAGCCATGATCGGACAGTCCTCGCAGATCGAATCGACATAAAGTTCTTCGCCGTTGACCGACCAGGTAACACCATACATAGCGCCGGGGATAGGCGGCACGAACGTACGCGCACCATCGCTAACACCGGGGATGAAGTCCGGATCGGTGGAAGGCATCAAGAGATCCATATCCACGGCCTCACCGGCATGTTCTCCCCAGATATACTCCGCCAGATAGGGATAATCGATAAAGGGATTGCGGTTACCTTGGGTCTTCTGGATACCGTTGTTTCGGTCAATCTCTTTCTGCGAAACAGGGTCCTCACGATGCCATTTCATCATAAGAACAACGGCTTTTTTGGTAAAACCAAAATTACCGGCAGGAGTATAGCTGCCGGAAAAGAAATTATTTCCGGTAGTAAGATTAGCCAATTGCCACTTGATGATCGTCCCCATATATCCGCGCGCGAAATCGCCTTTGTACTCGTCTTTGGGTTCAAAGACGTTACCCGACCCTTTAATCACTTCACCGGCTGCAGAAGCGATCGTAGGACGATCAGTAGACCAAGAACCGGCCGTACCAGACTTGTTTCCTCTCCAATCGGTACCTCCATTGACGATACCGAACTCATCATTCGAACGCACGCCATTGATCTTACCATCGGTAGGCACGAGATGGAAGATATCACAACCTATACCGGACGTACCTCCTCCCCACCATGACTGCGGAATGGAGTGCTCACGGTTATAACAATCGCATACACCGCCATAGGTACCACACTTGTCTGTCGAATAAGTAAAATCGCACTCGCCGTACATATCCCAGATCTTATTGGTACCGGGATAGACGTCCGTGGTAGCATAGGCGGTCCAAAGACCGTTATAACCGAGCGAACTATAACCCACATTGGTTTGCGCACTAATGGCAGACCACAACGCTGCACCGGACTTGTTGTCAGCAGAAGCCCAATAGGAAGGAATGTTAGCAGCAGGGGTAACAGATCCTGCCCACATCATTTGCGCCACACAAAGGAGCGCAACAAAAGAGATAAAAATCTTTCTCATGGTATTAATGTTTTAATAATTTTCAAAAAGTTTGCAAAATTACTGCTTTTTTTTGATATACACAAATAAAAACGGCACATTCTTATAAAAATGCACCGTTTTTGTCAAAAATGAACATTATAGGTAAGAAAACCTATAATATTTTACCCTATGGAACGATTATCTCGTGCAGGATTTCGCTGACCGTGGGATGAGGGAAGACGACTTGCTCAAATTCCGCCGTGGTGTAGCCCATCCTTACTGCAAATGAAGCCGCAGCGATGAATTCTGAACACGGGTTACCTATACAATGAACACCGAGCACACTGTGGTTCTTGGCATCGACGATCATCTTACAGAGTCCTGTCTCGCCTTCGTTCTCCGCCATGAAACGACCGGAGAATGTCATAGGCAGTTTGCGTACTTCCACCGGAATGGACATGGACTCTGCTTGCCCTTCCGTGATTCCGACTGAAGCTATTTCCGGATTGGTATAGACAACCGAAGGGATCGCGTTATAGGCGATTCGTTGGAGCGGGATGACTTTCAGCATGCGACCTACCGCCACTTCCGCTTGACGAGCAGCGACGTGGGCGAGCATTATCTTACCGGTGACATCTCCACAGGCATAGACGTTCGGTAGGTTGGCCTTGCAGAAATCGTCTATGACGATGGCACCGCGATTGAGTTCGATATCGTTGAGGGCCTCAAGACCATTCAAGTTAGCACGGCGACCTACCGAAACGAGGATTCGCTCTGCTTCGAGCCATTCGCCATTCGCCTTTACCCTTTCGCCATTAATCTCCTCGACGCGGGTTTCGGTGAGGATATTGATACCGGCTTTTTTGTATTTGTCGGCAAGAACAGCGACAACTTCCGGATCGAGGTTCGGGAGGATAGACGGCAGAGCTTCGATGACCGTAACGGGTATACCGAGTTCGTGATAGAGGGTAGCAAATTCCATTCCGATCACACCTCCGCCGACAATAATAATCGACTTCGGCAGTTCAGCCGCAGCCAAGGCGTCGGTACTATCCCAAACAGCAGGATTATCTTTGATACCCGGAATGGGCGGCACGAAGTTCGTGGAGCCGGTGCAGATCATTAGGTTCTCCGCCTCGAAGGTTTCGCCGTTGCAAGAGATGGTGACCAATGCATCGGTACGGTTTTCTACTTTGGCAAAACCGCTTACAAGCGTGCAATGCTCGTTATTAAGACGCTGCTTGATACCGGCTACGAGTTTGCGTACCACGATGGTCTTGCGTTTCTGCATGGCCGCGAAATCAAAGGTCACGTTCTCTGCCGTAACACCATATTTGGTAGCGTGGGTCGCGTTATAGTACTGCTTGGCGCCGTACAACAAGGATTTGGTAGGAATACATCCTACATTAAGACACGTACCGCCTACGGCATTTTGCTCAAAGAGCACGACATCTTTACCGGCTTTGCTGGCTTTCTCAGCAGCAGTATAACCTGCAGGACCACCACCGATTATTGCTAAAAAGTATTTCATATTATATAGTCTTTCCTATGTATACCATGGGTACATCGGGGGTATATCGTATCCCACCAATACCTATAATATACTACGTATATTATTCCGTGATTTTGAAATTGGTTTTTTTCAGATAGATCCTTACGGCCTCAGCAATCATCTCACTACAAGGTCTCTTCTCGTAGTATTGCTGTGTTCTCTCAGCCGGTTTGGGTTCTTCGGGACGAGGAGCCAAGCCTAATAGTTCAGCACAAATCAAACTGCCGTATTTACCCTTAAACTCACCTGCCAATTGTTGCACAAACGCATAGTTCGCCATCTTACCTTCGTTGTCATGGGGCGTACAAGAACCGTTCTCCAGTCCGGCAAGCATAAACATACCGGAAGCGGCACCGCATACGAGGCGCATGCGACCCATTCCGCCGCCGAAAGAGGCAGAGAGACGGAGGGCAAGGGATTCGTCGGTTATACCGTACAAATCGGCACAAGAAGCAAAGACCGCTTGTGCGCAGTTATACCCCTGTTTGAAGAGTTCTACGGCACGTTGTGCACGGGATTCGATTTCAGATTCAGACATATTCTGTTAAATTGGACTGCAAAGGTACACTTTTTTTTGCACATATCAAAATTTTTTTGTAATTTTGCGCCAAATTTGCAAATATTCGTTATGGAACGGGAATTTATTTTGATTAATGTGATCGGTTTTGACAAACCGGGTGTGACGTCAGCGGTGACGGAAGTGTTAGGCAAGTACGATGCGTACGTGCAGGATATCGGCCAGTCGAACCTGCACCACCAACTGAACCTGAGTATCCTGATTCGTGTGGATGACCCGAGTCAAAGCGGCGATATGATTAAGGAAGTACTGTTCTGTTGTTCGCGGCTGGAGATGATTGTGCGGTTCACACCGCTGAGCGAAGAGGAATATGCGGCATGGGTAGGCCGGCAAGAGCAGGAGCGATATGTGATCACCTTGCTGGCACGGGAAATCACGGCACGGCATATCGCACGTGTAGCCGCACTGGTAGCCAGCCGGCAGTTGAATATCGACAATATTTTGCGTCTGAGCGACCGGCCGAACATGGAGACGCCGGTAGAGAAACGGCACAGTTGCATGGAGTTTTCGTTACGTGGCAACCTGCCGGACCGGGAAGCGTTGCAGAAAGAGCTGTTAGAAGTGTCGCGGGAAGAAGGCATTGATATCTCGTTCCAGAAGGATGATATGTTCCGGCGTAACCGCCGTCTGATCTGCGTAGATATGGACTCGACGTTCATCCAGACGGAGGTGATTGACGAATTGGCGATGCGTGCCGGTGTGGGGGACGAAGTGAAAGCAATCACGCTGTCAGCGATGCGGGGTGAGATCGATTTCAAGGAGAGTTTCACGAGACGCGTAGCGTTACTCAAAGGCTTGGACGTAAGCGTTCAGCAGGATATCATTGACCATCTGCCGATCACCGAAGGTGCAGATCGGTTGTTCGGCGTGCTGAAGAAATGCGGCTTTAAGATTGCGATCTTAAGCGGCGGTTTCACGTTTGTAGGCAAATACCTGCAGCAACGGTTCGGTGTGGACTACGTGTATGCCAATGAACTGGAAGTAGAAGACGGCAAGTTCACCGGCAGGTATCTGGGAGACGTGGTCGATGCGAAACGCAAAGCGGAGTTACTGGAACTAATTGCCCAAGTAGAGCATATCGACCTGGCACAGGTGATTGCCGTAGGCGATGGTGCCAACGACCTGAACATGTTAGGCAAAGCCGGTTTGGGTATCGCTTTCCATGCGAAACCGAAAGTAAAAGAGAGTGCGAACCAGGCGATCTCAACGGTCGGTCTGGACGGTATCCTGTACTTCCTGGGATTCAAGGACGCTTTTCTCAAGTAAGTTTTTCTTCTCTTGTCTCCAGGACGAGATATACATGACGATGTAATAGACGGCAAAGTACCAGAGTGCTTGTTGCCATAATGCGACGTACTCCCATTGGACCTGTTCGAGTGTAGCTCCCATGGAGTTGATATGGATGAAACCGTGTACGCCGAAAGTGTACGGCAGCAGGTAAGCAGCTAAGCGCCATATATCCGGCATCATCTCTTTTGGCCAGGACACTCCGGCGATGAAGATGAAGATGAGGGAGGTAGAGATCAGCAGCACCAGTCCCGATTCCCGGTTACGGATAACAAGGCTGACGCACAGCGAGAAACCGATACACGCCAGGATATACGGCACGTTAAACCGCAGGATATCGCCTATGTTTCCAATATGGGGGAGGTCGAAGAGTCGTGGGAAGAACCCGACAAGGATAGCCGCCAAGGCATAGTAGATCACGAAATAGGCAAGCGCACGACCGACGACCATGTGAAGGACACCGAACGAACGATGTTTGCCTACCGTTCGGTAGATGACATTATTCTCTTCTCTTGCCGTACCGGCTAACATACAGATTCCGAATAACATCGTCTGATGGAGGATCAGCATCAACACCGCAGGGATGAGGAACGAACCGTATCCGCCGGTGGGGGTGAAGAGAGCTGTCTCGTGATAAGGTGCGTCTTGGACGAGTGCCCAAGCAAACTCCTTACCCATACCCATGTCTTCGTAGCGGTCAATCTGGATATTGCGCATGGACTCCAACATAACCTGATTGCAACTGAGATAGATGCCTTTCATATAAAGGAAAGAGGACATGTCGCAGTAGAGCGATATATGGGCCTGACCTAAGGGGTCGGCTAACTGTGCCGCAAAATCCCGTGGGAAATAGATGATTCCGTGCACTTTCTGGTCCTTGAGCAAAGCTTCGGCTTCGGCCATCGAGGCGCAGGTATGGGTCAGTTTGACGTCCGGTGCCGCATTCCATTTATGGAGAAACTCCCGGCTGTCGGAAGACTGGCTGAGATCAACCACGGCAACGGGGATATCTTCAATCCGCTCGTTGTAATACATGGCCTTGTAGATGAGCGGATAGACCAAGGTAGCGATGAAGAAGATCAGCATCACACCGGGGTCGGTGAAGATCCGTTTGAGTTCACGCGTAAAGACAAATGTATAGTTCGATCCCATTATTGTTGTTCAAATTGTCGGTCATTTATCAATACTTTTTTCAGTCTCGGTGAGGCGATCAACGCGACGAGTACAAAACCCAGCAGGGCCAAGGCGAAAGGCATGCTGTTCATCGCCGGTGCGCCCATCAGTGCCTCATTGACATAGATGAGGTAATAATGCCGCAGCGGTTCGAGATAACTGAGTGCCTTGACGGGTGCCAGCATAGACATGTTCGGATACGTGAATCCCGACAAGGAGAAACCGAGCATAGCGTACAGGGCACCTATGGAGAGAGCGTCACGGAGGGCAGGCAGGAGGGTGATCATCAGCACACCGAGTGCCTCCATGGCGAAGATGAAAAGCAGTAAACCGAACATCAAACGCACGTGGCTGCCATGCACCGGAAAACCGACATAGTCATACAAAGCCATGTGACAACCGATTCCCAAAAGAAGATAGAGGATGGTGTACGGCGTGAGTTTACCGAGAATAGCGATCGTGAAGTTATTCCCCGACATGGCCATCCATTGATGGGCCGTTTTCATCTTCAGTTCATATCCGATCACGAAGATCGTGAGCATCATACAGACGAGGCCGAGGATACCGGGCAGGATCGTGCTGACCAGATAGACGGAGTAGTTTCCCCAGGGATTGGCGATCATATGCCCGTCCACCGCCAACGGCTGGATTCGATGCATAATAACATCGTCCGGTAAACCTTTCTTCCGCAGCACTTCCCGTTGGAAGGCACCGGAGACGAGGTTCGCCATCGTCAACATCTGCTTGTACGCCGTGTTCCCGCCTACGGTGTAGGAATTGGTCATGTAGAAATCCAATTGCGGCCGCTTGAAAGAGACGAGGTCGCGATAGAAACCTTCATGGATGAGGAAGATACCGTAAATCTGTCCCTTCTGCATGGCGTCACGTGCCTGCGGATAGGAGTTGGTGACGAGTTGGATATCGACCGAAGGGGTCGCCTGCATCTCGTGAATGAGACGCTGGGAGATCGTACTCTGGTCCATATCAACGACAGCCACCGGCATCTCTTCGGCCGAACCTTTCTTAAGCAAGCTTAAGAAGAAGATCGTACTGAACGCCATCACACCCACGGAAGCGACGATATACAACGGTCGCGCGAACATCTGTTTGAGTTCGCGTTTCATGACCTGCCATATGGTCAAAAGAATGTCTCTCACTCTACTACCAAAGCAGTCATTCCGGGACGTAAGTTAGGAATCGTCACCATAGGACGGCATTTGACGTCGAAGGTACGGACATCATAACCGCCGTTCTGCTGGGTTGAACGCCAGATAGCGTAGGTACCCATGGATTTGACGTGGGTGACCACCACCGGATAACGCTCTTCTCCCAAAGCCGGGATCTTGATGGTAACGGTACTTCCCTGATAGAATTTCGCCAGCATATCTTCACGTACAGCAAAGGTAAACCACACGTCGTTCATATCGACAATCGACATGACAGGACTACCCTGTCCTACCAGTTCGCCTACCCGGGGGAAGAGTTCACTCACCTCACCGTCGCAGGGCGAAAGCAGGTAGCGCTCCGCTTCGGCCGCAGCGATCTCTTTGAGGATACCGTCCACACGGGCTACTTGAGCTTCAGCGGCCGCCTTATCTTCGGCACGAGCACCGGCTAACGCCATGTCATACTGACTCTTGGCGGCTTTGACGGTAGCAGCTGCCGCTTTGTACTGCGCCTCTACCTCATCCCGTTTTTGAGCCGACACGACGCCCTTATCAAAGAGCCGTTGTACACGCTCGTAACTCTTGCGGTAGATCTCTTCTCCGGCCTTCGCTTTCTGATACAGTTCGTAGGCACCCATGATCTGTTCTTTCTGGGCACCGTTCTTGGCTTTCTGATTAACCGCTTCGGCCATGTCACGAGCCGCCAAAGCCTGTTCTTTCTTCGCTTCCACTTCCGGCGAATAGATGATCACGAGGGTGTCGCCTTTCTTGACCTGATCGCCTTCCTCGTAGAGGTACATCTCCACACGGCCCGGCACTTTACCGGACACACGGTACTCAGCAGCCACCGCTTCTCCTTGAATAATCGTCTTCTCCGGGCGCAAGGCCAGGATACCCACCAATGCTACAATGGCGACCACGGCCAGCAGGACCAGTGCGCCTAAGAGCAATCCTCCTTTTTTCTCTTTTTTCATATTACAATTGACCTAAATACTTCTTGAGTTGTGTTTCCTGTGTCTTGGCTTCCACTTGTGCGTCCACTAAGTCCGTTGCAGCCGATAACCACAGCGTCTGCGCCTGCATCAAATCGGAAGCAGTGATCATCCCGGCATCGAAGGACTCACGCGCCATGCGCAGCACCTCGGCGGCATTCTTCTCCGTCAGTTTGGCCAAGGCGATCTTCTGCTGCGCCTCCATGAGCTTCTGGTTCGCCTGCGTGGTCTGGAGTGTCAATAACTCCCGTGTCTCTTCGGTCTTCAACGCTACCACGTTCGCCGCATGCTTGGCGGCTTTATAACGCAGGATATCGTCGGCATGGACGATCGGCACGTTCATTACCACACCGGCGGAGAAGAAACCTTTTCCGTCCCAGTTACTACTGTTTCCGTTATCGAAATTGGGATTGGTGTACATGTAACTGGCTTGTGCGATGATATTCGGTTGCAAACCGGCAGAAGCCAGTTTGGCAGTACGGTTTGCGATCTCCTGCGCCTGCTCCATGAGTTGCATCTCCGAGCGATTGGCTACCGCCATTTCCGCATCCAGATCGGTCTTTGCCAGGTCGGTGGTCTCCAGACCGTAGTCATCCAGCACAAAGGACGTGGACAGCGATAAACCGCACACTTGTGCTAAGGCCATGTTAGACAGCGTCAGACCGTTCTCCGCCTGCAGTTTCTTCACCTGCGCGTCACCGCGCTTGGTCGTCACTTTAAGCAGATCCGCTTGGGTCGCCAGACCTTCATTCACCGCTTCCTGGACATCCTTTTCCAGTTGGCACAGGAGCGAATAATACTGTTCCGCCAACTGTTTCTTCTGCGTCACGGCTACCACACGCCAATAGGCTTCATCTACTTTGTAGATGATTTCCTCCCGTTTCGCCTCCGATTCGATCTTAGCGATGTTCTCCGTGGCCTGTGCGATCTTGTAGGTCTGGATCAGCCGACCGCCTACATAGATCGGTTGCATCACCGTTGCCTGTGCAACCACCACGTGCGTCAGATCGACCGTAGCCGCATCATAGACATATTTGTACGCATCAGCGATATGCTGTTCGATGTCGGCGGACACGTTCTTCACCGGTTGTTCCAAAGCCGTTCCGGCTACTTGGGATTCGATTCTTCCCATCACGCTGTTATCGCTCCAGGTGAAGGAAGCGGTACCATCTTCAGCCACGGTAGCGGTTCCGAAAGAGAACTGCGCCTGATTGGCCACAAAATGGGCATCTTTCGAGTTCCACATATACCCGGCGTTGGCACTCAGACGGGGAAACATAGCAGCCAAAGCGGCTTTACGGTTATACTCCGCCGCCAGCACCGCTTCGTGGTTCGCCTTCGCCGACGCACCGGCATGCAAAGCCATATCCCGGCAAGCATCTAAGTTCGTCAATAACGTGTCACCTGCCTGTACGGATACAAACCCAAGACACATCACACTTCCTAACAGGATTTTTTTCACTATCATATGTTTCATTTTTTCCGTACTTTTGTTTACAAAAACTATGCCTGATCGGACAAGAGATGTTGTATTTCTTACAAATCGGCAATTAAAGTGTAAAGATTGTCACTTTTTCGATCAAAGAACCGAGCATCCATGCCGGCATTTTGGGCACCTATGACATCTGTTGTCATACTGTCACCGATCATCAACACCTCGTTCGGTTGCAGACCGCAGCGACGAAGGGCCTCCTGATAAAACCGGATATCGGGTTTGTCGTAACCGATATCCATGGAGATATAGGTGTCTTCAAAATAAGACAAGATACCGGCCTTCTCCAACCGGGCACGCTGCAGGTGACCGAAACTGTTGGACGCTGCAAACAGGCGATAACCCTTCTGATGCAAGGTCTCCAGCATCTCTTTCGCACCCGGAACGAGTGTATGGGTCGTTCCCCAAGCGGCACGGAAAGCATGCTTGAAGGGATCGACAGCCGATTCCGGATAACCGATCGCAGCAATGAACTGCTGCGGATACAAATCCATAACCTCAGCAATCGTATATTTGCCGTGTTTGGCTTCGGAGAACAATCTTCCACTTATCTCAAAGAAGAGGTCAAAATACTCCGGGTGCTCCGGTAAGGCCGCTTCAAAAGCTGCCCGACAACAAGGAATGTAGTCGAGTAAAGTATCGTCAATATCTATAAAAATCGCTTTATACATTTTAAACAAAAAGAACCACATGCGTGGTTCCCTTGTCGGATTTACATAGATTCTCGTGCTATCGCACTCGATTCTCTGTCGGGTAGGCGAGATTCGAACTCACGACCTCCTGCTCCCAAAGCAGGCATTCTAACCGGGCTGAACTACTACCCGTTTGCCCCCGCAAACGGGTAGTAAATCGACAAAACGAAGTGGCGGAGAACTACTACCTTATGCGAAAAAGCGTGCAAAGGTACTGCTTTTTTTTGATATATGCAAATTTATTTGCAAAAAAGTGCTATAATTCGATCGTTTGTCCCTTTTGCGGCACTTCTACGCACTTAAATCCTGCTTCTTCAAGGTGGGTTTTGTACGTTTCTGCGGCAGTCTCTTCACCGTGCACCACAAACACGCGCTGCACCTGATCGACGGCCAGACTACGAGTGAGATAATCGATCATCTCCTGATAGTCGCCGTGACCGGAGAAACCTTCGATCTTCGTAATCTGCGCTTTGATTTTACGGTCCTGTCCGAAGATAGAGATCCACTGCAAACCCGGTTGCTGAATACGGGCACCGAGGGTGGTCGGTTCACAATAACCGACAATGAGGATGGTGCACCGGGGATCGGAGATATGATTGGCTACATGGTGCTTGATACGACCGGCTTCCAACATACCCGAAGCGGAAATGATGATACAGGGTTCGTCTTTATGGTTCAGGGCCTTCGACTCGCTGATATCCGTGATATACCGCAGGGTGTTAAACCCAAAGGGATCGGGATCAAAACGTAAGGTATCCTGCACTTCTTCGCTTAACTCGTCCGGATACATGCGGAAGATCTGGGTCGCGTTCGTGGACATTGGACTATCCACATAGACGGGTATCTGCGGCAGACGACCATCGTTATACAGCTGGTTCAGCACATAGACGATCTCCTGGGTTCGACCGACTGAGAATGAGGGGATTAAGAGTTGTCCTTTACGATATACACAGGTGTCATCGACAACACCCAAAAGTTCCTCTTCCGTGACGAGTTGTTCATCGTGCAGACGGTCTCCGTAGGTCGATTCGCAAATCAGATAATCGCATTGCGGGAAGAGTTGTGGCGGTGGTAAGATATGGCAATGTTTGCGCCCTATATCGCCCGTATAAGTCACTCTTTTCCAGCGACTTTCCTCATACACCTCCAGCGAACATATCGCACCGCCGAGCATGTGACCGGAGTTGGTGAAGGTCAGCAGCACATCGTCAAAGAGACGAAAACGACGGTCATAACTGTAGGTGACGAACAACTTCATCGCCCGATTGACATCGTTCTGGTTATAAATGGGTTCGATGAAGTATTTCTTTCCTTTCTCCTTATGGGGATGCTGCTTGTCGATCTTCTTGTTATAGGTGCGCACGTCCTGTTCCTGAATGAAGGCGGTGTCCGCTAACATCAGTGCACACAGGTCCCGTGTGGCCGGTGTGCAGTAGATATCGCCTTTAAAACCCATCTTCACGATATACGGGATCAGTCCCGAATGGTCGATATGGGCATGCGACAGCACGACGCAATCCAATTTCGCCGGATCAAAACCGAGGTCACGGTTTGCCGCGTCGGTTTCTAATCCTTTACCTTGGTACATACCGCAATCCAGCAGGATCGTATGTCCCGAATCGGTGGTTATCAAGTGTTTACTACCCGTCACCTCCCGGGTTGCACCTAAGAATTGTATTTTCATGGCAGTATAATGGTGAATGGTGAATGGTTAATGGTTAATGGCGAACGGGTTACGTTAAATCATAACCGTAGTGCTTGAGGCGTCCGGTGTTGGACCGCCAGTCCCGATCGACCTTGACGAAGAGCTGCAGGAACACCTGTTTCTGGAAAAACTCCTCGATATCCTTGCGTGCCAAGGTCCCTACCCGTTTCAGCGCCGCACCGGCTTTACCGATGATAATCCCCTTCTGGCTGTCCCGTTCGCAGTAGATGACGGCCGAGATGCGAATGATATCCTCTTCCTCCTGAAAGGACTCTACCTCGACCTCCACGGAGTACGGGATCTCTTTGTCGTAGTTCTGGAGAATCTTCTCGCGGATGATCTCATTGACAAAGAACCGTTCGGATTTATCGGTCAGCTGATCCTTGGGGAAGAAGGGTTCGCCTTCGGGTAAGGCCTCTTTAATCGCATCGAACAATTGGGCCACACCGAAACGTTCCTGAGCGGAAATAGGGAAGATCTCCGCTTCCGGTAACTGGTTATGCCAGAAAGCCACTAAGTTCTCCAGCGTCTCCTGGGTCGTCAGATCGATCTTATTGATGATAAGGAACACGCGTGCGCCTGCGTGCGACATCTTCTTCACTTTCTCCAAGAACTCGGCATTACGGTCTGCACTATCCGTCACATCGGTGACATACAGCAGCACGTCGGCATCGACGAGTGCCGAACGGGAGAACTCCAGCATCTTCTCCTGCAGGCGGTAATTAGGGGAGAGGACCCCCGGTGTATCGGAATACACCATCTGAAAGTCCTCTCCGTTAACGATACCGAGTATACGATGGCGGGTAGTTTGCGCCTTCGACGTGATAATCGACAGGCGCTCTCCTACCAGCGCATTCATCAGCGTGGATTTACCCACGTTGGGGTTTCCTACGATATTTACAAATCCCGATCGATGCATATTACATGACAGCGTCATACAGTTCATCTACCGAGTTGAACAGTTTACCCGGCGACAACTTCGTTACCTTGCAACCCATCTTCTTCTCGATCTCCTTGAGGTTGATCTTCTTGGGGTCACCCATCATAATGATCGTGATCGGTTTGCCTTGGATATTCTCCTTATAGAACGCCTCGATATCCTCGATAGTCAACGCATCGATCTTAGCGGCATTGACCTTCGCCGGATCCTCGGTGTAACCCAAGCGTTTCCAGTACTCATAGGTAGCAGCCTTACCACGCATGGACGGTTTAGCGGTCTGACCGGCTTGACGCAATGCGGCACGAAGGGCCTCCATATTCGTCGAATCAACCGGCATATCGTTGATGATATCCAGATAGGTGCTGATGGCGTCTACGACTTTGTCGGATTGCGTACCGATATAGCCGTAGAAGTAACAATCCTTACCCGGCAGACCCGGTGTACGATCTACACCGTAAGCGGTGTAAGCCATCGAACGTTTCTCACGGATCTCGTACATGATCAGACCTGTGAAACCGCCGGACATATACTGGTTAAACGCCTCAGAATACACATCCGAAGCGATGTCATACGGACGACCGTTGATGTAGAAATACAGATCCGCCTGCTGTACGTTGCTGTTCGGCAAGAAGAGGATCGTCGGTTTGTTATACGCCACACGATCCTGGATGAACGGCGAGTTAGACGGTTGCATTCCTTCGGTCAACGGCAGTTCAGCTACCAGTTTCTCCTGGCTCAGCGTACCGCAGTAGAACACATCCAAAGCGTACGTACGTGCCGCAGCAATCAGACGTTGTACCTGCACGCCGTCCATATTCCAGATGTCAGCAAACTTCACTTCATCCAGATAAGCGGATTTCTTACCGTAGAGTGCATATTGAAGCAAAGCGGATTTCTGCACCGCCGTGCGTTTTTGACGACTCAGACGGCTGAAGAACTCACTACCCTTCACGTTATCCAACTGCTTCTGCTCCAGGTACGGCATTAACAGCTGACGATTCACGAGGTTCATGATCTGGTTCATGTTTCCGTCTTCACCGGAGATGGAGATGGTGAAATACGAGTCACTGCATCCATAGGATACCGACGCACCGAGTTCAGCCAACTGCACTTTGAAATCCTCACCCTTCGTAGCCGGTGCACCCATGATACCTGCATCTTCCATCAGCACCGTAGCATACGGCAGCAACGGCATCTCGTGCTCACCTACACCGTAACGGAGCGTCATCGTGAAGACGTCGTTCTTCGTGTTCGGCGTGTAGTGCAGCGTGATGTTCTCGTCCAACTTGCTTACCGTCACGTCGTTGAAGTCATTGAACGTCTGCTTCATCGCGGCTTTCGGTAACTGCTTGAACGCCTTCGCATATTCAGTCTCCTCGTGCGAAGGCTCTACCGGTTTGATATTCGGTTTCGGTAAGGTCTTGGCCTTCGGCGTCTTGGTGTCCTCATCGAACGAGATAGTCATATACGGAGCGTCGAAGTATTTCTTCGCTACGCGGACGATCTCTTCCTTGGTCAGGTTCTGGATCTTCTCGTTAGCGGTGAAGATCTCATCGGTCGATTTGCCGTAAGTAAAGCAGTCCACCAACGCACTCATCTTAGACGACGGATTCTCTTCCGCTACCTTCTCTGCCTGCGCATACATTCGTTTCACGTTAGCGATCAAGGCATCGTCGATCTCACCGCGTTTGATCTTATCCACTTCCTTCATCACGATGGCCTTCGTCGCCTTGTCGGATTCGAACATCTGCTGGTTCGCATCGTAGTACGGTACAGCCTCGATGATCAGACGACCCGAGTTACGACGAGCGTCACTAAACACACCGGCGAACTGTACGTCACCCTTGGTGTTAATCTTATCAAGCAGACCTGTCTGACCGTTGTACAGCAGTGCGCAAACGAAATCCAGCACGTCCTGGTCCTCGTCGCCTTCTTTCACACCGTTGTAGATCCATGCTACCTGCGGATTGTAACCGAGGTTATAGTGCTTACTCGGGTTGCCGGCAAACGATACCTCCGGATACGTCGGACGCTCCGGCAGCGGTTTGGCCTCCAGACGAGAGAAGGTCTCCTGAATCATCGGTTTGGCGGTCTCGGTGTCGAAATCACCCACGATAATCAGCGCCATGTTGTTCGGCACATACCAGGTGTTGTAGAACTCAATCAGCTTGCTCAAACGCGGATTCTTCAGGTGCTCCGGCAAACCGATCACGTCACGCTCGTACGGACAGCCTTTGTAGATATCGGCCATCAACTGTTTCTGTACCTGCGACGAGGGTTCGTTCGCATACATGTTATACTCCTCAAACACGTTCTCCAACTCCGCCTGGAACGTACGGAATACCGGGTGAATCAGACGATCCGAGAAGATCGTCAACCAGCGGTACATCTCCGATGCCGGGAATGAGTTGTGGTACGCCGTCAGGTCATAAGACGTGTAGGCGTTCACTCCTTCGGCACCGATCAGGTCCAGCAACACGAAGAAATCCTCCAAGGACGAGATCTTCGCTTGACGCATAGACGCCTCGTTGATCTGTTTCTCCAAGGCCTCACGCACCTTCGGATCGGTAGCGTCACTGTACTGATCGTACAACGCGATGATCGAGTCATAGATCGGTTTCTCAGCTTCCCAATCCAATGCACCGATACGCTCGGTACCCTTGAAGAGCATATGCTCCAGATAGTGAGCAAGTCCTGTGTACTCTGCCGGTTCATCTACGGCACCGGCACGAACGACGATGTAACCCGTCACGTCCGGCTGGTCATGGTCTTCCCATAACATAACCGTCAGACCGTTGTCTAACTTGTACTCCGTCAATCCCTCACGGGTAAAAGCGAAGCTTACTGCGATGCTGCAAACCAACAGCAGCGCGCTCATAAAAATCTTTTTCATCTTAAATAAATATTTTGGTTTTTACCATTCTAATAGCACTTTTCCGCATTGGCCGCTGACCATGACGTCAAAGCCTTTCTGGAAGTCATCGAACTTAAAGCGGTGGGTGATCACCGGACTGAGATCCAGACCGCCCAGTATCATCTGCTCCATCTGGTACCAGGTCTCCCACATGCGGCGACCGGTGATACCTTTGATCGTCAAGGCGTTGAAGATCACGTCGGACCAGTTCACCTGGGTATTGGAGGGCAGGATACCCAACTGCGCAATGTTCGCTCCTTTGTACATATGCTCGATCATATCGTTGAACGCAGCCGGTGCACCACTCATCTCCAGTCCCACATCGAAACCTTTGATACCGAGTTGTTTCATTGCACCTTCGATGGTCTCGCCTTTCGAACCATCCACCGTCAGCGTCGCGCCCATCTTCTTGGCGATCTCCAGCCGCAGCGGATTGATGTCCGTCACCACGATATGTTTCGCTCCGGCGTACCGGCATATACCGGCTGCCATCGTACCGATCAAACCGGCTCCCGTGATCAGCACATCTTCGCCTAACAACGGGAAAGCCAAGGCCGTGTGCGTCGCGTTACCGAACGGATCCATGATGGCCGCAAAATCATCCGGAATCTCCGGACGTAATTTCACCACATTGCTCTCCGGAATCGTCACGTACTCGGCAAAACAACCGTCCTTGCCCATGATACCCACCGATATCGTGTTCTCGCAGACGTGTCCCATGCCCCGACGGCAGTTACGGCAGTGTCCGCAGACGATATGTCCTTCCGCCGTCACGCGTTCGCCTACCGTGAAGTTCCGTACACCGGCACCCACTTCGGCTACCACACCCACGAACTCGTGACCCATCGTATAAGGCGGTTTGCAGTGCGCTTGACTCCATGCGTCCCACTTGTACATGTGCAGGTCCGTACCGCAGATAGCGGCTTTCGTCACCTTGATCAGCACATCGTTCACTCCCACCTCCGGCATCGGAACATCTTCCATCCAGATACCCGGTTCCGCATATTTCTTAACTAATGCTTTCATTCGCGTTCGGCAATCGGTGTGCATTGGTTTATACCGCTCCGCTAAATAAACGGGCAACCGATGCCTCCGCTCTCCCCACCGGACGCTCTCCGTTAGCGCCCGTCGGGGGCCCCTTGCCGTTGGGGTTTTTATTATTTATTTTTTAACACCGCAAGTTTCGTGCCAATCTTGGTGAAGGCCGCAATACATTTATCCAATTGTTCGCGTGTATGGGCGGCAGAAACCTGCACGCGGATACGCGCTTGACCTTTCGGAACCACCGGATAATAGAAGCCTGTGACATAAATGCCTTCCTTCTGCAACTCGGCTGCGAAGACCTGACTTAACTTGGCATCGTAGAGCATCACGGCACAGATCGCACTCTGCGTCGGTTTGATGTCGAAACCGGCTGCCTTCATCCGGGCCACAAAATACGCTGTGTTCTCGTGCAGACGGTCTTGTAACTCGTTACTGCGCGTTAAGATCTCAAAAGTCTTGATACCGGCCGCTGCAATCATCGGCGGGATCGAGTTCGAGAAGAGATACGGACGGCTACGTTGACGGAGCAGATCAATGATCTCCTTGCGTCCCGTTGTGAAACCGCCGACAGATCCACCGAAGGCCTTACCGAGTGTACCGGTGATGATCTCCACTTTTCCGCGCATGTTATATAGTTCGGTTACACCGTGTCCGGTTTTTCCGACTACACCGGCGGAGTGCGACTCATCGACCATGACGAGCGCGTTGTATTTCTGGGCCAGTTCGTAGATTTTATCCAACGGACATACATTTCCGTCCATGGAGAAGACACCATCGGTCGCGATGATACGGAAGCGTTGTGCCTGCGCTTTCTTGAGTTGCTCTTCGAGATCCGCCATGTCGCCGTTGGCATACCGGTACCGCACCGCCTTGCACAGACGCACACCATCGATGATCGAGGCATGGTTGAGGGCATCGGAGATGATCGCATCCTCTTCGGTCAACAGCGGTTCAAACAGTCCACCGTTGGCATCAAAACATGCGGCGTATAGGATGGTATCTTCTGTGCCGAAGAAATCGGAGATGACACGCTCGAGCTCTTTGTGCGTATCTTGCGTACCGCAGATAAAACGCACGGAAGCCATACCGTAACCGCGCTTGTCCATGCGGTCCTTCGCCGCCTGAATCAGTTCGGCATTGTCCGCCAAACCAAGGTAGTTGTTCGCACAGAAGTTAATCACTTCCTGTTCCTTTGTACCTTGTACATTGTCACTTTGTACTTGTATCGCAGCTGTTTGCGGCGATACAATCACCCGCTCGTTCTTATATAATCCTGCCTCCTTGATCTCATTCAAGGTAGATTGCAGATGTTTTTGAAAATCCTGATACATAATAAATCTATATTCTATCAGTGAAACGGTCTATATTCTATCAGCGAAGCGGTCTTAAATAATTCCCTGCTCTAACATGGCCGTTGCCACTTTCATAAAGCCTGCGATGTTGGCACCTTTGACGTAATCGATAGTGCCGTCGGGTTGGGTGCCGTAACGGACACATTGCTCGTGGATGGACTCCATGATATGATGGAGACGCTCGTCCACTTCAGCAGCTTTCCAGCTGAGGTGCTCGGCGTTCTGGGTCATTTCAAGACCGGACGTTGCCACACCACCGGCGTTCACCGCCTTACCCGGTGCAAAGAGCACACCGTTATGCTGGAAGAAATGGATCGCGCCCGGTTGGCAGCCCATGTTACTTACTTCGCAGCAACACCAGCAACCGTTTGCTTTCAGTTCTTTTGCATCGTCTTCAGAGAGTTCGTTCTGGAACGCACACGGCAGAGCGATGTCGCACGGAATAGACCATGCTTTCTTACCTGCGGTAAATACACACTGACCCGGGAACTTATCCGCCATGTCTTGCACTTTATTGCGGTTCGATGCACGCATAACGAGCATGTAATCGATCATCGCCTTTGTGATACCGTCTTTGATGGCCACCACACCGTCCGGACCGGAAACAGCAACCACCTTTGCGCCTAACTCAACGGCCTTGGTAGCAGCACCCCAAGCAACGTTACCGAAACCGGAGATCGCTACGCGTTTTCCCTTGATATCTTTTCCGGCTTTGTCTAACAGGTGCTGCGTGAAATACAAAGCACCGAAGCCTGTTGCTTCCGGCCGGAGGATCGAACCGCCCCAGGTCATACCTTTTCCGGTGAGGACACCTGTATGATATTCGCGTGCAAGCTTCTGGTACATTCCGTTCAGGAATCCGATCTCTCTACCGCCTACACCTACGTCACCTGCCGGGATATCCTGATCCGGACCGATACAACGCCATAACTCCAGCATAAACGCCTGGCAGAAACGCATAATCTCCGCGTCGGACTTGCCTACCGGGTCAAAATCCGAACCACCCTTGGCACCACCCATCGGCAGCGTCGTCAAGGCGTTCTTAAACGTCTGCTCAAAGCCCAGGAACTTCAACATCGACGGAGTAACGGCTCTGTGAAAACGAAGTCCACCCTTGTACGGACCAATCGCGCTGTTAAACTGCACACGGTAACCTAAGTTCGTCTGCACCTCGCCCTGATCGTCGATCCAAGTCACACGGAACGTGAAGATACGGTCCGGCTCTACCATCCGCTCCACGATCTTCGCCTGTTCGAACTCCGGGTGCTGATTATACACCTCTTCGATCGACTCCAACACTTCCTGAACCGCCTGCAGGTACTCTGCTTCCCCCGGGTGTTTCGCAGCTAATTGCTGCATAATCGTTTGTACTTTCATTGTATCTGTGTGTTTAAAAGGTATTTTTTCAAAATCGCCTGCAAAGGTACAAAAAATTTTTCATATACGCAAGCGCACACGCGTTTTTCTATAATTTTTTAAATCTTTTTCGTAATTATTTGCACATGTCAAAAATTTGTTGTACCTTTGCAGCCGAATTTAAAAAAAACAATAGTATGAAACAGGTTCACATGGGCGGATATTCAATCGTTATCCC
>CAMIZK010000023.1 GCA_946403315.1 uncultured Bacteroidales bacterium
TTGAATTCAAGTACGACGAACACTGGGATTTAGGTCACGGCTGGTCAGGAGATTTATAAAATATAGACATACAAAGCGCAAAGCGTTGCGCCATCATAAAGCGTAATAAGCCAAAGCTTGATTTGTTGAAACTTCGACACTTTTAACAAAATCAAAATCACTCAAGTACGGTTTATGCACGCTCACGTATTAGCGTGAGTTTTCCGTGCATTTATTTGAGTGATAAAGGTAGTCGAAGACCTCAACAAATCAAATGAAGCGAACGAAAACGCACGCTTTTTTGTGTGAAATGACAAAAAAAATGTTATAAACTATTGCATATGTCAATAAAAAGCTGTAATTTTGCAGCGAATTGTTAATAAAACGCTCAAATTTATGAAAAAGAGATTTTTCCTCGTTCTGGCAGCAGTCTTTGCCAGCGTAGCGCTTCACGCGCAGTTTATTACACAAATGACTTTGCTCACGCCTCATTATTACCCGGGTGAAGTGTATTTCGTGGACGGACATTCCGAAGAATACGCGGAGGTGGAGTTACCGCGAGTCGGCAAAGGCAAGCTGGGGGTCAAAAAGAATGCGGGTGACAAAGGTCATACGGATATAGATGCGGCGAATATCGTTGGCATCAAGATCTGGCATAAGGATTTCCCGGATAAGAAGCACGTGTTGTATTATATCCACGCCCGCAAATCATTCATGCAGAGCGAGCATCAATGGGGTAATCCCGTTATGGGCAGCGCGTGGGGAGTCGTTTTCCAATGCGAGCAGAACTACCAGATGGATAAGAAAACAGGCGATTTGAATTTTATTAAGTTTGTAGGAGGAAATGCTCCGGATACCCCCACACTCTATTATCTCGTCCGCCCGGAGTTGGAACTGGCTGAACTGGCGATGGTGAACGGCAGTTTTATGGCGATGAAGAAAGCGGCAGCGAAACTGTTTGCTGAGAATGAAGAGATCGCTACGGCTATCAAGAAAGGCCAACTCAAAGGCTCGGATATGCAGTATATCTTGGACGAGATGGCAAGGGGAAAGACAGCGGGAATGCCGCTAAAAGTGATTCCTGAAGACAACACCATGCCGGAAGAAAAAGCTGTTCCGGAGACGAAGACGGACTCAGTTTCGAATGGTGTAGTGGGTGACGACGAATAATTTTTTCTGATATGAAACGTATTTTCTATTTTGCAGCTATGTTGCTGTGTGTACTGCTGCCGGCTTCTGCGCAAGGCTTGCGGCATAGTGTTTGTGTCGTTGAACCGGAGTATTCCGATGCGTTCAAATCGTTCATGGGCGACTACGCCCTCTATACGGCGAGAGCCGGAATGAGAAGTGCTTCGCGGGCGTTAACCGCCTATAAAAACGAAGGCACTTTCGGTTCGGGTGTCGTCGTGGAGCATGACGGAAAGAAATATATTCTGACGAACCTCCATGTCATCGGCTATGCCAGGAAAGCAACGATTATCTTCCAACTCCATGAAAAGACCGTCCGCTACGAGCATTGCGATGTGACGAATATTGCTTCAACGGACTTGGCGGCGATAGCCCTTCCTTCGGAATGCGAGATGATTGCGCTGCCTGTTTATGCAGGTGAGATAGAGGAAGATCTCTCTATTGTGGCAGCGGGTTTTCCCGAGTTGGCAAATAAACCATCCTGGCAACTCACGCGCGGAAGCATTTCCAATGCGCGTGTGGACGTAGACAGCCACGAGCACGCTTCGCGTATCATCCAGCATACCGCTTCTATCGATCCCGGTAGTAGCGGTGGACCGCTGTTATTCAAGAATGCCGAAGGCAAATACGAAATTTTAGGCATCAACACTTGGAAGGCTTTCTACCGCGAAGGTGTGGGCTTGGCGATCGGAAAAGAAGATGTGCAAGCGTTTATCGCTACCTTGGGAGCATCCAAAAACGATGTCGGCAAGGAAATGGAACCGCTGCGCTCGCTTTCCGGCGAAGATTGGTTGTATGTGTTCCGCCAGTTGCCGGATTCGGTTCAAAAAGATTTAAGGGAGACGGATTGGCATTTGCCGCTTGATCCCGCTTTGCGCACGCTGGCTGTGCGCGACAGTATCGTAGCAACAAACGCAAAGGGTGCAAAACGATATAAAAAATCTGCTACACGTGTAGAGACCGAATTGGATCATCGCAACCATGTATATGCAGTGTATGATAATTACTTAGGGATTAACCAACAAGTTGGCGTACAAATAGGGCATGACTGTTGGGGAATACTCTCTACCGGCCTCCAAATCACGGCATTGATGGCTGATGTAATGACGGAGAATGATGCGACGGGTGCAGAGCTGGGATACGAACTACGTGCCGGTGCGATGTTTTGTGCGTACATGGGCGTCCAGGTGCCTATTGTGATAGGTGATTATTTATTAGTACCTCGTATCATACAAAGCGGAGGAGCAGGGCCAATGAAGACAGGCAATATCAATGCCGGTTTCGATATCATAGCAGACACTCGGGTAGGCTTGGACTGGCGCATACCGTTCTCGGATTGTGACCTTGTACTTGGACTCCATTACGACATGAACTGGTTGTGGACGAAAGATAAGATGAACATGCCAATCTACAAAACCACATCGGGTTTTACTTCATTTAATCAATATTTACAGCACGGTGTCGGCCTAACTTTCGGAGTGGCTTGGTAGTAAAATTTCCGGAAACGGACGAAGGTAGGAAGAAAAAGAGAACGGCGATGCAGAGGCATCGCTGTTTTTGGATAGAGGGAAGGGGTATCCGAATGATATTCGGAATAATAAACGACGCTGATGATGGCGAAGTGAATGGCGATGAGGATGGCGATAAGGATGGCGAAGTGAATGGCGACAAGGATGTCGCCAAAATGCACAATGAGAGGGAGATGGAAGAAAAAAAAGTAAACAAATATTTGTTGTAACTTCGAGGACACCGACATTGTCCCCCTTCCGTCTGGGGTTTCCCCCATTTCATTGGGTGACACCGTCACCTCGAAGATACAGTCGCACAGTTGTGCCAATAACAAGCTTTTAGGCTAAAATTATTAATAATTTTAATATTTTACCCCAAAAACTTGTATATTCCAAATATTTGTTGTATCTTTGCACGAATTTTTGAAAATGGGATTTTTGAGATGAAAAAGAATTGGATTAAAACGGGAATCATCGCCTTGATGGCGGTAGTGGGAATGACCAGTTGTGAGACAGAAGCGCAGCGCGAGAAACAGGTGGAAGCCTTTGTGGGAGCGTATGAATATGTGACAACCGGTGAGGCAAATCTGTACGTAGGCGGTGTCAAGGCAACGACGATGCCGCTGAACGAAGAGGGTTCGTTTGAGATTGTACGCAGCGGTGCTGAGAACCGTGTAGCCATCATCGCCTTCAAAGACTCGATCTTCGGTACTGTCAAAGGCAAAGAGCTGACACTGGAGACCACGACGATGACCACCAGTTACGAAGGCGTTGACATAGAGTTGGCATTCCTCAACGACAAAGCACAACTGGTAGCGGACAGCCTCCTTCAATGGAAGAGTGACATCAGTGTATCGGCTACCTACGGTGCGTATGCGCTTACCGGAGACGGAGAGGTGAACCTGGTTGCAGTGAAGAAGAAATAACACAAGACAATGAAACGAAAGATAGCGATTATAGCAGGCGGAGACAGCAGCGAACACGATGTATCGCTGCGTTCGGCAGCGGGTATCTACTCCTTCATGGACAAGGAGCGCTACGATATTACGGTCGTAGTGTTGCGTGGCAACGAATGGGTCGTTGCCGAAGTACAAGGTGACAAAGTACAATGTACAAAGGAGTCCATTGACAAGAACGATTTTTCTTTTACGCGCGCAGGCGAGAAACATACCTTCGATTTTGCGTATATCACGATCCACGGTACACCGGGCGAGAACGGAATCCTGCAGGGATACCTGGATATGATCGGTATGCCGTACAGTTGTTGCGGTGTGCTGGCCGCAGCGCTGACGTTTAACAAATACGCCTGCAACCATTATTTGTCGTATTTCGGTTTTCATATCGCCAACAGTCTGATGCTTCGTGCGGGTCAGAAACTGCCGAATGCGCCGAAGATTGCGGAGACCTTGGGTCTGCCGTGTTTTATCAAGAGTAACGTAGGCGGTTCGTCCTTCGGTTGCACGAAAGTGAAGACCGTGGAGGATATCTATCCGGCTATCGAACGGGCGTTCCAAGAGGGCGACGAGGTGATCTGTGAGTCGTTCATGCAAGGCACGGAAGTGACCTGCGGTGTGTATAAGACGAAGGGCAAAGCGGTTGCATTCCCGATCACGGAGGTGGTGACGCATAACGAGTTCTTCGATTACAACGCGAAGTACAAAGGGGAAGTGGACGAGATCACGCCGGCACGTATTCCCGATGCCATACGCGATAAGATCCAGGCCGAGACACTGCGTCTGTACGACATCATCGGTGCGCAGGGAATTATTCGTGTCGATTGGATCATCACGAAAAAGGGACAAAGTGACAATGTACAATGTACAAAGGACGAGGTACAGATTAACCTGTTGGAGGTCAACACCACGCCGGGAATGACACCGACGAGCTTTATCCCGCAGCAGGTAAGAGCGGCAGGACTCGACATTAAAGATGTCTTGACAGATATCATCGAGAATAAATTTAATTAATGTACGAAGGAAAAATGTACAATGTACGAAGGATATGATCGATATTAACAAAGAAATAGCGCGGTTGGATTGGAACAAGGAGCCGAAGGGTTTGTATGAACCGATCGCTTACACGCTGGAAGCAGGTGGTAAACGTGTGCGCCCGACTTTGGCATTGATAGCGGCAGAGTGCATCACCAACGGCGGGTTGATCAACTCGATGGATGACGTGCTGCCGGCAGCGTTGGCATTGGAGGTATTCCATAACTTCACGCTGATGCACGACGATGTCATGGACCGTGCGACGGTGCGTAGAGGCAGGGAGACCGTGCATATCAAATGGAACGACAACACGGCGATCTTGTCCGGTGACCAGATGTTGATCGAGTCGTATAAGTTATTAGCCAAGGTGCCGGCATCGAAACTGCCGCAGGTACTGAACTGGTTCAACGAGATGGCGACGGGTATCTGCGAAGGCCAGCAGATGGATGTGGATTTTGAGCATATGAGTCAGGTCACCATCGATGATTACATGAAGATGATCGAACTGAAGACCTCGGTGCTGTTGGCGAACGCGATGCGTATCGGAGGCTATATCGCCGGCGCGACGAGTGTGCAACAAGAGGCACTGTACCAGTACGGCCTGCATATCGGTTTGGCATTCCAGATTCAGGATGATATCCTCGATGTGTATGGTGATCCCAAGACCTTCGGAAAGGCGATCGGTGGTGACATCTGCGCCAACAAGAAGACGGCGCTGCTGATCACCGCACTGGAGACCGCTGACTCGGAGACGAAAGCCGAGTTGCTGCAGTGGTTAATGGACACGGAGAAGAAAGAGGAGAAGATTGCTGCCGTGACGAAGATCTACAACCGTCTCAGCGTTCGTGAAGCCTGCGAGGTGATCATGGAGCAGGAGATGGCGCTGGCGCTGGCACAACTCGATAAACTGCCGCAGAACAACGCATGCGAACAACTGCGTGTGCTGGCAGAAGAACTTGCGACACGCAAGAGTTAAATTGTTAAATCGTTAAACCGTTAAATCGTTAGGTATATGCCCTACAGAAGACTTCCAAACACAGACTTAGCACGCCTGCATGCGTTACAGACAGCGGTTCAGCGTGCACAGAGTGCGGATTACACCGAGCAGGTTCTTCCGTACAAAGTGATGAGTGAGGCACAGCGTTTCCTCATCCCGTTTGAGAATGCAGTGATGATGTCCAAGGATAACTACACCTCTTCCGTCAAAGCCAACAAGCAGTACCGTCATATCGTGCAGAACGCACGAATGTATATCTCCCATTTCATCCAGGTACTCAACCTGGCGGTGATCCGTGGAGAGATCAAGAAGGAACAGAAACTGCTTTACGGTCTGGATCCCCATGAGAACGTTGTGCCGGATCTGTCGCAGGAGGAGTATATCCTGGAATGGGGAAAGAAGATCATCGACGGGGAGCAGAAACGAATGGCCAATGGCGGATTCCCGATCTACAACCCGGCGATCAACAAGGTGAAGGTGCATTATGACATCTTCTGCGAGCATCAGCGCCAGCATACGTTCCATGTGCAGAACACGGAACGCGTACACGGAGACCTCGAGCCTCTGCGTGCACAGGCAGACGCGATCATCGTGGATCTATGGAATCGTATTGAGGACTATTATAAAGATGAGTACCCGTACGCACGTATGATGAAATGTCAAATGTACGGCGTGATCTATTATTACCGAAAAGGCGAAAAGAAACTCACGGCCGATAGCGACCGTGAGCTGAAGCGAATCAAGGAGAGTCAACCGACTATCCAATGGTCTGCTGAGGGGTAACGACGCGATCCATCTTGTGGTCTAACCACATATGAGGAATCGTGTGTTTCTTGAGTTGGAAGGAATAGCAAACGCCTATCTTCTTCGCGTGAAGATGATGCATGCGCAGATACTTATCATAGTATCCTCCACCTCTACCGATACGGTGACAATGCTGGTCAAAGACGACACCGGGAACGATGATCAGATCGACCGAACCATTCCAGGTCTCCGTCTGAGGTTCAGGAACACCCATGCGACCTTTACGCATCATATCCTCTCCGTCATAGGGACGGATCTCCATCGAGTGACGATGGGTGACAGGGAATAAGAATGTTTTTTGCCCCCTATACTTGGTGAGCAACGGCCGTAAGTCCACCTCATTATGGATAGGGTAATAGAGAAGAACGGTTTTGGCATCCTGGAACATCGACATGCGCTCCAATTGCGCGATGATCTTGCCCGACTGCTCCGCTACCTCTTCCGGCGTCATGATACGGCGACGCTGCTCCGCAATAGTACGAAGAGCACGCTGCTCACGACGGATCCGGATCCAAGGGATTAACATCCTTATGTCATGAAATTGAGCTTGGAATAACATATTTTTTTATCATTTTACCTTTGCGGCTGCAAAGGTACAAAAAAAAATTGAAATGCGCAAATATTTTTACATAATATTGCTGATTATACCGCTTTTTTGGTGCGGATGTGAGTCCACAACCACTACCACGACCGCATCTTCCACGGCAAAGCTGTCCGCTTTCTCGTTTGCGAAGAATGACTCCATGCCGGGTTTAGCCGCAGCGGTGTTCACTGTAGAAGAGCAAATCGACACGGGACTGGTTTGGAACAAAGACTCCATGCTCTACGGTACACGTCTGGACAGTGTCGTGCCGCGTTTCGTGTTTGCTGCCACACCGGGTGCAGCCTTTCTGACCTTCCCGGACACCGTCGTTTCACTCACCGGTTACGACACGCTGAACTTCAACAAACAACCGATATACCTCACTATCAAATCGGCCGATCAGTCGAACATCAAGGTGTACGAGATTTGTCCGACGGTGCACCAGGTGGATCCGGATCTGTTCACTTGGACACAACTGACCGACGCGGTCTATGATGCCGGTGACAGTGAGCAGAAAGTGGTGGAAATGGGCAATGACTTCGTGCTGATCGGTTCGAACGGCTGGGAAGAAGCAGCTTTCCGTTCGGCGGACGGTGCCACCTGGACCGCGGTGGGTGAACTACAAGGTCTGCCCGACGGTACCCGTGTTCGTCAGATCGTCAGTGACGGCAGTACGCTGTACTACGGACAAGGGAACACGATCTACACCTCTACGGATATCCTTCATTGGACCGGTCACACCGTTTCGTATCCGGTGATCACAATGCTGCTCTATTGGAACGAACTCGTCTGGGCACTGGTCGATAACGGTACCGGCTATGAGTTAGCTACGTTTGACGGAAACGATATCCTGCTGAGTGGTCTGCAACCGGAAGGAGAGTTCCCGATCAGTGACTTTGCCGCCGTCACCTTCCATAGTGCCAGCATGCGGGAACGGGCGATGATCATCGGTGGTTTTGCAGAGAACGGTCGAAGCCTGAACACCCGTTGGAACATTGAATACTCTACCCACCCCCTGCCTAACGGCAGTTATCGCTTGGAGGAGTTCTCTATCGATCGTCCGTCGTTCACCAGCCTCACCGGTATCTCGGTCATCGAATATGACGAGGCGCTGATGATGTTCGGCGGTGTGGATGAGAAGATGCAGTATTTCGGTCGCGATATCCTGATCTCCGAAGATGAGGGTATCACCTGGACACAGGCCGACACGGCCAAGAACCGACTGCCGGAAGTCTATCAGGCACGGCAGAAACAGAACGCCATCGTGCGTGATAATACGATTTATCTGTTTGGCGGACAAGACCAACACGTCACTTACAGCGATGTGTACAAAGGTCGGCTGAACAGTATTGATTGGTAAGACATGACGTAATGACGTTATGACGTAATGACGAAATTAACTAACAAACTAAAATATTATTATTATGACTATCAAAGATTACAAATTCGCCGGTAAGAAGGCGATCGTACGTGTAGATTTCAACGTACCTCTGGATGAGAATGGTAAGATCACAGACGACACCCGTATCCGTGGTGCGCTGCCGACACTCAAACACATCCTCGACGAGGGCGGTGCGCTCATCATCATGAGCCACATGGGTAAACCGAAAGGCAAAGTAGTTGCCAAGTACAGCCTCAGTCAGATCGTAGACGCTGTTGCTGCTGCACTTGGTCGTCCGGTTCAATTCGCTGAAGACTGCGCAAAGGCTCAGGACAAGGCTGCTGCTCTCAAACCGGGTGAGGTACTGATGCTGGAGAACCTGCGTTTCTATCCGGAAGAGGAAGGTAAACCGGTAGGTATCGAGAAAGAAGATCCGGCTTACGAACCGGCTAAGAAAGAGATGAAGGCGCGTCAGAAAGAGTTCGCTAAGATCCTTGCTTCTTACGCTGACTGCTACGTCATGGACGCCTTCGGTACGGCTCACCGCAAACATGCATCTACCGCTGTCATCGCTGACTATTTCGATGCAGATAACAAGATGCTCGGTTTCCTGATGGAGAAAGAGGTAGCTGCCGTAGACGCTGTACTCGGTGACATCAAACGTCCGTTCGTTGCCATCATGGGTGGTTCGAAAGTAAGCTCCAAGATCGGTATCATCGAGAACCTGCTCGGTAAAGTGGACAAACTCATCCTCTGCGGTGGTATGACTTATACGTTTGCTAAAGCACACGGCGGTGAGATCGGTGGTTCTATCGTTGAGTTGGACAAACTCGATGTAGCACTCGGTGTTGAGGAACTCGCTAAGAAGAACGGTGTTGAACTCGTTCTGGCTCCGGATGCTATCTGTGCAGACAGCTTCAGCAATGACGCGAACAAGAAGATCTTCCCGTCTAACGCTATTCCTGAGGGTTGGGAAGGACTGGATGCAGGTCCTGAGGCACAGAAGAACTTCGCTAACGCCATCAAGGGTGCCAAGACCATTCTCTGGAACGGTCCTGCAGGTGTGTTTGAGTTCGATAACTTCTGCGACGGAAGCCGTGCCATCGGTTTGGCTATTGCAGAGGCTACCAAGAACGGTGCATTCTCGCTCATCGGCGGTGGTGACTCCGTAGCATGCGTGAACAAGTTCGGTCTGGCAGACCAAGTATCGTATATCTCTACCGGTGGCGGTGCTCTTCTCGAAGCGATCGAAGGCAAAGTGCTCCCGGGTGTTGCAGCAATTAAAGGCGAATGAATAAAGGCGAAAGGCGAATATTATGGAAGTAGTAGGAAAAATCATACAAGTACTGCCTATCCAGGAAGGTGTAGGCCGTAACGGAAACCCATGGAAGGTACAGCCGTACGTATTGGAGACATTGGACCAATATCCCCGTAAAGTGCATTTCGAGGTGTTCGGTGAGGACCGTATCCGTATGAACCCCTGTGCAATTGACCAGTTGGTAACGGTTAGTTTCGATATCGAGAGCCGTGAGTTCAACGGTCGTTGGTACACCTCTATCCGTGCGTACCGAATCGTGCAAGGCGATGTAACGCAAGGTGCCGCTGCACCTGCTGCACCGGCAGTTGCTCCTGTGGCTGCTGCGCCGGCTCAACCGGCTGCTGCGCCTGCAGAAGCTCCGGTCAATGTAGATCCGTTTGACGCTTCGGCCGGTGACGGTACGAGCGATCTGCCGTTCTGATGCGTCGACTGAAGAAAAGATATATCTTTGTAACCATCCTGCTGGCGGGCATCGCGATTCTCTTCGCTGTCCGCTGGCATGCATGGTTCGATATGCCACCTGAGCCGAAATGGGAAGGTGCTATTCATAACTATGTCTTCCCTTCTTTTGAGAAGGACAAGACACCGGCCAGTTTTGATATGCTGGTGTTGGGTGACATCCACAACCAGCTGACGCGTGCCGACTACAACCGTCTGGCGGCACGAGTGCCGGAAGCCGATGTCATCGTGCAGACGGGTGACTGGATGGAGAGAGGACAAAACTTCTACTACCAGTTACTGCTGCAGGAATGGCTTCCCAGCCGCTTATGCGGTTTACCGGTCATTGCTACGCCCGGTAATCACGAGTACACCAAAGGTCTGTTCAAATCCTGCTCAGACGTATGGAACTACGCGTTCCGTTATCCGAAGAACGGACCGGAAGGGGTGCCCGGTGCCACCTATTATGTCGACCTACCGCAGGTTCGGCTGATCTCTATCGATACGAACCCCTTGTGGCGTATCGTTCATCTGACGCGTACGCTGACGTGGCTGCGGAAGACGATGAACAGTGCCGGTGACCGGTATGTGGTGGTGCTAATGCATCATCCCGTAGTAACCGCTGCCAAAGGCAGGCACAATCCGCTTATCTATTGCACCTTCCGCGCAGCGCTGGGTGATGCAGATCTGGTGATTGCAGGCCATGACCACAGTTACATGCGTAAGATGCCGTTTGTGGTACTGAACACCGCCGGTAAGACCAAAGCGCAACATAAGGGTTTGACCGCACAGGCATCAGACACCATCCCCGTCTATTCCGTCATCTCGATCCCCCACCCGCTGATACCGGGTAAGGAACCTGAGATGGAATTTAAGACCTATCGTTTGAGTGACGGCGTTCTCATTGACAGCACGTATGTTAGTCACCACTGATGCCATCGTCTTAAGTCTGCAACCGCAATCGGACAAAGCGCACCTGCTTCACGCGTACACACGCGAAGGCGGGCGCGTTAATTATAAGGTGTACGGTCTCGGACGCAAGAACACCGCCGGCAAGTACAGTCCGCTGTCCGTGGTGCAACTGACCACAGACGAACATTCCGTGCGTACGGCACAACTGACCTATGTGCCTTCATCCCTCATTACCGATCCGTACAAACGCACAATAGCGCTCTTTATGAGCGAAGTGCTTTATCATGTACTGAGGCATCCGATGCCAGACGAACCGATGTATGAGTTCATCGCACAGGCAATAGAGGAACTGGATCAGACCGACGAACCGCAGAATTTCCATCTTTCTTTTCTCATCGATTTTGCGGAAAAATTAGGTTTTAAGATGGAACACGAACCGGTTTTACCCACTACCCGATCGGAACGTCAGAAACAACTGCAAGCACTCTGCAAGTATTTTGACGAACATGTCGAAACATGGCAAAATCCCCGTTCGTTGGATGTATTAATGGAGGTTTTTGACTAAAAAATGCACTCAAAAGTAAAAAAAGTGCGAAAAAATTTGGTCAATTCAAAAAAAAGCAGTAATTTTGCAGTCCATTTTGTGTATAAACCCGTTCTCGCGAGAGAACCTAAATAATTAGAGACAATGAAACGTACATTCCAACCTTCCCAACGCAAGCGTCGTAACAAACACGGCTTCTTGGAGAGAATGGCTACCGCTAACGGTCGCCGCGTATTGGCTGCACGCCGTGCTAAAGGTCGTAAGAAACTGACCGTAGCTGACGAAGGTCGCCACAAATTTTAATGGAGTCAACTAGACAACACAAGATCGCTCGTCTGATACAAAAAGACATGAGCGACATCCTATTGCGATACGCGCGCACGCTGCAAGGAACATTGATTTCCGTAAGCGAGGTGCGCGTTTCGCCCGATCTCTCTATTGCGCATATTTATCTGTCTATCTTCCCGCATAACAAGGTAGCAGAAACGATGACGCTTATTGAGGAGAATGCGCACCGTTTTCGCGGTGAGCTTGGCAGCTTGGAGCGCCATCAACTGCGTATCATTCCGGAAATAGTCTTCCATTTGGACGAGACCATCGATCGGATGGAGCGCATTGATGAGTTGCTGCATGGCTAAATTCGAATGGCATATCGCATGGCGGTATCTTTTCTCGAAGAAAGGACACAATGCCATTAATATCGTCACCTGCATCAGTGCGGTGGCGGTTGCTGTTGTTACGGCAGCGATGATCTGCGTGCTGAGCGGTCTGAACGGTATGGGGAACTTAGCGGAACAAATGTTCTCCGCTATTGACCCTCCGTTGATGGTTCTGTCTACCGAAGGACAGACCTTACGTACCGACACGGCACCGATCGTTTCTTTATACGCGCGTGAGGACATCGCCTGTATATCCCGGCAAATTGAACAAACCGCTATCGTGCGGTACGAAGACCAGCAGACACCGGCACACGTGTTAGGCGTGGATAGTCTGTTTCTGCAGACAACTAATCTGGACTCCCTTATCTACGACGGCTATTTCTCCGTTTATGACGGTGCGCACGAGCGTGCCGTAGTAGGAAGTGACATTGCGGAAGTCTTTCACCTCTACAGTCATAGCATCAAGGCGCTGCATATCTACGCCCCAAAACGCACCAAACGGATTAACCTGGCACGACCGGATCAGTCCTTACTGGAAGAAAAAGCCTTCACCGCCGGTATCTTCAGCGGAGACCAAAACGGCACAACGAACCAGACCCTCATCGTCTCCATCGAATTGGCACAACGGTTGTACGAATATGATGATCATACCGCTACCGCACTGCGGATTGTTCCGGAAGAGGGTATCGAGATATCCCGTCTTAAATCACAGATTTCCCGACTTTTGGGCGACGATTATCAAGTGTTGGACCGTCGGGATCAACAAGCGGAATACTTCCGGATCTTCCGCATGGAGAAATGGTTAACCATCCTGCTGTTAGGATTCATCTCCCTCATCGCGGTCATCAACATCATCGGTTCGCTTTCCATGCTTATCATCGATAAAAAAGACGACAGCCGTATTCTGTCCCATATGGGCGCCAATGAAGCGTCTATCCGTCGTATCTTCCGCTTGGAAGGATGGTTCATTTCCGCGTTAGGCACACTCTTTGGTTTAATCATTGGCATCGCCTTGTGTCTGGGACAGCAACATTTCGGATGGCTGGAACTGGGTGACGGCAGCAGTTATATCGTTTCCGCTTACCCGGTGGAAGTACAAGCAGTTGACATCGTGCTGGTAGCGGCACTGGTGTTAGGTTTGGGATTCCTTGCCGCCTGGTATCCGACGAGAAAAGTGAAAGGAGAACAGTATGAAGCATAGTATCGCATATATCATTTTGTTAACGATGCTGGTCGGTTGTAAGCCCAACACTCCTTCGGCCTACAGAGGTTTACCGAAGACCTACGCCACGGCTTACGAACAGATACACGGACATTGTTATGACTCCGTTGCACAAGCAGTGGTGTCGTTAGATCTCTATTCGACAGGACTGGAACTGAACGAAGACAAGCGTATCGTCGGTACCGGGTATAACTTGTATATCTCCGATATCTTTGTGCCTGACTCCCTGCTAGAGACCGGCTCTTATCGTTCAGACACCACGGCTGAGGCCTTCACTTTTCTTCCCGGTAAGGACTACGAAGGCTATCCCTTCGGCATGTATATCCTTAACATCGAAGAGGATCAGATCAAGCAGATTCAGATATTGGACTCCGGTTCATTCGTCTATCGCAACGACAGTCTGCTCTTTACCTTGTATTACAAAAACGTGTACGGATCGAAAGCCACCTACACTTGCACCTATTCCGGTGCGCTTATTCCATGGTTAAAAAAGTAACATCTGACGAAGCGTTACGCAAAGAGTACCACACCTGGTTACGTCTGGAACGCGGTTATTCGCCCAACACCATCGAGGGTTACGAGATGGATTTGGACAAATTGCGCACGTACTGTCAGAAGCTCAAGCTAGACTACGTCAAGATGGATTTTGACCAATTACAGGCGTTTATTTTTGATGTTTTCAAGGATATCAAATCGGAAGCTACGCAAGCACGTGTATTGGCCGGCATCCATGCCTGGTTCCGTTTTTTGTTATATAAAGATTATATCGAGCAGGATCCGTCAGAGTTATTGGAAGGTCCGAAGAAATCCAAGCACCTGCCCACTGTGCTGACGCTGGAGGAAGTGAACCGAATGATGGAAGCAATCGATCTGAGTTCCAATGAGGGTCACCGCAACCGGGCGATGATGGAGATGCTGTACGGAAGCGGTCTGCGGGTAAGTGAACTGGTGAACCTACCCTTAAGCCGTATCTATCTCAACGAGCATTACATGCTTATCGAAGGAAAAGGCTCTAAACAGCGCTTAGTTCCTCTGTCTCCAGTAGCGGAAGAATGGTTCGGATATTGGATGCAGGATCGTGCTACCTGGCCTGTTAAACCGGAAGCCAGAGACATCGCGTTTGTCAACCGGTACGGACGACCGTTAACACGAGCGATGGTGTTTACCATTGTGCGCAGACTGTGCGAACAAGCCGGTATCACTAAGACCGTTAGTCCCCATACCCTGCGTCATTCGTTTGCAACCCATCTGTTACAGAACGGTGCTGACTTACGTATCATCCAGCAACTGCTGGGACACGAAGATCTGGCTACCACGGAGATCTATACCCATCTTGATGTACAAGACTTACGAAAAGCGATCTTAGAATGTCATCCCGCAAATAAAGGATAAAGGTGAAAGGTTATAGGTTATTGGTTATAGTATGCTTCTTTCTCTGCACTCCTCTTATGGCAGTGGAGACTATCATCGTAGGCGAGATCGTCAATGAGACTACAGGAGAAGCGATACCGAATGTGAACATTCACTTTCGCGGCACCAAGATCGGCACCACCTCAGACGAAAACGGTTCGTACGTTCTACGGGTGGATATGACGGGAAAGGCACAATTGGTCTTCTCCGCTGTCGGCTATTTCACCCAACGTTTCGATATCGAACCCGGAACAATGGCGGGGTTGCAAGTAAGCCTGCGGGAGAAAGTAGCCACGCTCTCCGAAATTGTTGTGGCACCCAACGAAAATCCGGCTTTAGCCTTATTACGCCAAGTACGTGCGCACCGGGCAGAGAATGACCGGACGCTGCATACAGAAAACACATCCACCGTGCAACGCGAACAAACCTTGTATGTATCGCATATTCAGAAAAGACATCTGCGCCGGGCCTTATGGCGCAGCCTGCAGGCAGGAATGATGGCACAAGAGGACTCCACCTATATCTTACCGCTTTATAAAGAAACCCAGACCTTTCGGTTGAGCGGTCACGAGATGATTCCGGCGAATGATCAACGCACGCAGGCACTGATACTCACCTCCACGGACTACTCTACCCTCATAGGCAGCGAAGGAAACCTCAATTTCTACGCCAACAGTGTCTCCCTCATGGGTCACGCCTTCCTATCTCCTTTGGCGTCCGGTGGAAACCTCTACTATCGCTATTACCTGGCAGGAGAAGACACCATCCATTTCCGCACACGCAATCCCTTTTATGCCACGTTCAATGGAGAAATGGTAATTGACACGAGCACCTTCGCCTTAAAGGAGATACATGCCTATGTACCGGCTGAAGTGGCCGTCAACTACGTCAATGACATCCACGTTTCCCAAAACTTAGCACCGGACGGCACCATCTCCGAGGAACAGATCTCTGTCCTACTCGATTTTACCATCAAGACCGAGAAGGCCGGAACGGTCTTTCCTACGTTACTGCTGACCACAAGTTTGAAAAATCCGAATTATCAGAACAATCCGATTACTCCGACTAATCTGAATAATCAGAATCCTCCGAGTTCCGCCACTGACACGGCCTTCATAACATTGGATTCGTTACCGCTTATCCGCACCGCAAAATGGATTGCGACTATCGCCACCACGGGATATATCCCCACCGGCACAGCTGTCGATATCGGTCACGTGCAGGAAATCCTGCAAGTTAACAAGCACGAAGGAGTACACGTCGGCCTGCCTTTCCGCACCAACGAGAAGATGTCGGAAGTAGTAAGTCTGGAAGCGTCCGTCGGATACGGTTTCAAAGACCGCAGTGTCAAAGGAATGGGACGTATCTCTGTTAACCTGCCTACTCCACGTCGGCATATCTTGCAGTTGGAATACAATGACCACTACGTATGGTCCGAAGTGGATGATTTTGACCGCCTGTTACGGGAGAACTCCATGGGTTGGGGAAATATGGACTTCACCGCCTATGCGTTTGAAGCGCTGCATCGGGATAGTCTCTGTGTCAACACAGCCATCCGGCAACGACAGATTCAGTTCCATTGGTTTGGCGACTGGACTCCTAACCTGGAGACCCATGCATACATCCGTGCAGGATGGCAGGATGGTTATGCTTATCAATCGCTTTCCACGATTGCACGGTTCAGCTGGGGAGAAAAGAAATACGACGGTTATTTCCTCCGTCGCTATGCCTATTCCAATAAATATCCCGTGTTATATGCCGGTTTTGAAACCGGTCACTGGACCGATGGCCTCTATGCCCATTTGCGTCTGATGCTCACCCAGCATGCCCATTTAGGGATGGGAGGAACACTGACATATGCCCTGCAAGGCGGTGCGATCTTCGGCCAAGTGCCCAACACCCTCTTATGGCAAGCCAGTGCGAACCAAGGCTATGCCTATGATCCCTACCGCTTTACTATGCTGCACGGAAATCAACTGTTAGCCGACAAATACGTGACGCTACAAACGGAATGGAACGGACAGGGTATTCTCTTCAATCTCATCCCCGGTGTACGATGGTTACATCTGCGGGAACTTGTTGAAGCGAAAATTGCTTACGGGTATCTGAGTTCAGAAAAAAAGAACCACCTCTATGCAGAGGTGGGTGTCGGTCTGGGTAATATCCTGCGCGTATGCGATCTGTACTCCGTCTGGAGTCTTTCTCCCACCATCCAGTGGGGAATGCGTTTCCGAATTCACTTAGGACTTTGACCTCGTTTCGCTCTCGGATGCGTGGCATTATAGACACGCTTGATCTGTTCGAAAGTGGTATGTGCATACACTTGCGTCGTACTTAACGATGCATGCCCTAACAGTTCCTGAATCGTCCGGATATCGGCTCCGTTATCCAACATAGCTGTCGCAAACGTATGCCGTAACACATGCGGCGAGTGTTTCTTAAGCGTACTCACTTCGCCCATACGCGTGCGCACGATCGTATATAAGGATCTCTTTGTTAATCCGGGAAAGAAACGACCGTCGGTATTCTCATCCCGTGTCTCCAGATATTCTTTGATCTGCTCCACCAGTTTCGGCCCGATAGGCACCACTCGTTCCTTACGACGCTTACCGAAGATACGCACCTGCCCCTGTTGCAAATCAAAATCGGCATCGGTGAGGTTAAGCAGTTCTGCCTGACGCATGCCGGTCTGATAAAGGAGTGAGATAATCAAATCATCCCGTTGAGAAGAGGAACCGTTCATCTCATTCAACGCACGATCCATCTCTTCCTGACGGAAGAACACCGGCAACGGCTTATCTGCCTTAGGCGGTATGATACGGGCAGTGATATCCTTATCCACTTTCTTTTGCCGTAACAGAAACTTATAAAACGAACGCAAAGCCGACAGACGCCTCTTCACGGAACGCGGAGACTGATTCTGCTCCTCTATCATATCGAGCATCCAGTTCTTGACATCCGTCTCGTCTAATTTCGTAGGATCAAACTCTTCCGGTTCCCATCCGAGAAAACGGCAGAAGTCACGCAAATCATCGCGATAGGCTTCTACCGTTCTCGCGGAATACTTCCGCTCAATAGCTATATAATCGAGAAAATGTTGAATCAAATCTCTTTGCCTGTTTTTTCCTCTGTCTCAAACGGGAAGAGACCGAACAACTCGGCATCGATACGATCCGTCACCCAATGGAAATCTTCCGGATTATCGCCGAACTTAATCGTATCTCCTTCCACGATGAGCAGTTTGCCTTTATAGTCCTTGATCCAGTTCTCGTACTTGTCGTTCAGTCCTTGCAGGTAATCCAATTTCATCTGCTGCTCGTATCCGCGTGCACGCTTCTGAATCTGTGCCACCAATGTCGGAACTGATGCACGAACATAGATAAGCAAATCCGGCATCTTAACCAGTGTGGTCATCAAATCAAAGAGATCCTGATAGTTATCAAAATCCCGATCACTCATCAAACCCTGATCATGAAGGTTCGGCGCAAAGATACGGGCATCCTCATAGATGGTACGGTCTTGGATGATATACTTGTCCGATTTACCGATCTCCACCACGTCTTTGAAACGCTTGTTGAGGAAATAAACCTGAAGATTAAAGGACCAACGACCCATATCGGCATAGAAATCCGCTAAATAAGGATTGTACTCCACGCTCTCAAAACGCGGCTCCCAGCCATAATGTTTGGCTAACATGTTCGTCAGTGTGGTCTTACCACAACCGATGTTTCCTGCTACTGCTATATGCATAGTATAAATTATTTAGTCCAGTTATTTTCACTAAAGAGTCCGAAGAGCTCTGCATCTACTTTGTCAATCACCGTGCGGAAATCTGCCGGATTGTTCTCAAAATCCATACCATCCGATTCGATTACCAACACGCGACCGTCGTACTGACGGAAGATAAAATCTTCATACTTCTCGTTCAGTCCCGTCAGATAGTCGATCTGCATGGTCTGCTCGTAGTCCCTACCCCGTTTCTGAATCTGGGCAATCAGTGCCGGAACGGATTTACGCAAGTAAATCATCATATCCGGTCGTTTGAGTTGGGAGGTCATCAGATCAAACAACTCCATGAACGTCTCATAATCGCGTTTGCTCAGATCACCACGCTCGTAGTTATTACGCACGAACACATACACGCCTTCAAATATCGAACGATCCTGCACGATGGTATGACTCGCCTTCTGCACGGCCATCATATCCTTGAACCGTTCTTTCAAGAAATAGGTCTCCAAACAGAACGCCCAACGCTCTATATCCCCGTAATAATCCTCCAGATACGGATTGAAACTCACGCTCTCAAAACGAGGTTCCCACCCGTAATACTTCGCTAACATCTTCGTCAGCGTCGTCTTTCCTGCTCCGATATTTCCTGCGATGGCAATATACATTATCGAACCACTTGACCTTGGATATTATACACTTTGTCACCACGAAGGATGAAGATCTGACCGTTCTGTATAAACTTAACACTCGGTACCGGCTCACTAATCACTTCCTCCACATCCTGGTGGTCCCGTTTTTCAATATTCGTAAACGTAGGTGCCTGTACCTGTGTTCCCGTGAACACCTTCAACTCACCCGGCGCTAAGGTATACGTACCATTCGCTCGTGTTGCGCCATTCAGATAGTCATACCATGTGCCCGAAGGTAACGTAACCGCCTGACTAACACTTACATCGAAGTTAGCGGTTACAAACACATCACTTCCCCATTGGATCGTACGCAGTTTCTTACCGGAACTAATACTGACAGCCGTAGGATTGCCTTCAAAAACACTCGGCATCAACTGCGTACGTAACGTAATAACCTGCGCACACTGGGTAAACGCCGCTACACGATTGGCATTGGTGAAATAACTACGAATCTCCGGACGAGGTTTCTTGTTACAACGGTAACTCTCATTATAGTCATTCGGATGGTCAATGTCGCAGTTAATAGAGAAATCATAACCGATCTCTTCCCACATCCACAACATATGCGAACCGTTCAACAGCACATTGAAAGCCACGTTCTCTGCCACCCGTCCAAGACGAGCCGCCGTGTTAGTCTGCAAATCACCGGCTCCCCATCTCTTCGCCTTATACTGCATACGTTCCTCGTCGTGCGACTCGCAATAAGAAACATAGCCGTCCTTGTTGGCATCACCAAAACCGTCTCCGTCCTTCAACCAGCCCATAGCTGTCTGACAATACGCATTGGTCGTATTGGCCCAGCACTGCATACCATAATTGATCAACTGCGGCCGCTCCGTACCCATGTTATTCCCCCAATGCTCCAAGATCATATACGCATCCGGTGCCACTGCCTTCACACCGTTGTCATAGTAATATTTCAAGTTCGTCACCGATGTATTGGCTTGATTAGAACACAAACCGTGACTAAGGTCAAAACGGAAACCGTCCACCTTATATTCCGTCAACCAGTACTTCAACGCACGCGTGAACATCTCCTTCGCCGGTGCAAATCCGTGATTCCAGTCTTCATACACGTTATCGCTATGCGGCGCGTTCACATTAAACCAAGGATTATTCGCCAAGTCCGTACCGTATGGATAGAGTTTATTCATCGGATTCAGACCTGTCGCATGGTTGAACACCATGTCGATAATCACCGCGATGCCGCGTTTATGACACTCGTCAATGAACTCCTTGTACATCGTCTCCGACCCGTACGCTCTGTCCGGCGCAAAATAGTGGTTCGGCGAATAACCCCAGTTGTAGTTACCGTCAAACTCACAAATCGGCATCAACTCCACCGCGTTCACACCTAAGTTCTGGATGTAATCCAATCGTTTCATCAAGCCTTTCAAAGAACGGCCTTCGGTATAATCATAAATCCACAACTCATAGATAACCAAGTTGTTCTTATTCGGACGTTGGAAATGCAAGGTAGCGTCGGACCATTGGAATTGCGGCTTACCGGGCTGGATAACGGTCACATAACCATCGGCTCCCTTTCCGGCAGGATAATCCAGCAGGTCCGGATCCACTTTCTTCGGCTCATACTGGTCATCGGGATGCAGCACTTTCTCCGAATACAAATCCGAGATCTGCTTCTTCACGCCATCCGCACGCTCCACAGCATACTGAAAACGATACTCCTGACCGGGGGTTAGACCCGTCAACGTGATCCAGAAATAATTGCCGTCCTTATAAAGCTGGTACTCCTCCTTGAGCTTCCAATCCGTCATATCGCCCAACAGGAACACCCGTTTCGCCGACTGCGTCTTACTGGCTGCGTACGTACACAGCGTCACAGACGTACCGTCTGCACCGTAATAGATACCGTTAGTCACTCCTGCAGGACGAACTTTCTCTACAGGCACAACATCCTTTACATCGTTCCAGTTGGCTGCGTACGTGCCCAATGCCAGTACACATAAACCAACCAGACTGAAAAACAACTTGCGCATAAAAGATTTATTCTATTTCTAATTATAACTGACGACCGGTTGCATCAAAGATCTTATCGCCACGAACGATACGTAGTTGACCCTCAATAATCACCTTGTGTGCTTTCTCGGTCACTTCGGTGTTCTCGATTCCCTGGGGATTATAGTGATATGCGTCATAAGTTGCTTTATCTACGCGCTCCAAAACAATCTGATTTTTATAGGAAGCACTGCGCATAATAATGTAGTTGATGCCCTCCGGAATAGCCCATTTCTTACAGGGAGACCATCCGTTCGCCCATTCAAGCGTCACCATGTCCTCGTGGCAATCATCAGTTCCGCGGAAATAGTAGTAATTGCACATGTGATCCTTAATCCCGATATAACTACCGTATTGGCAATTAATGGTTAGTTTGCCGTCTACAAACAAGAGATTATCATCATACGTGTCATAGGCAGTTTCACCGGCATCCGCAGCATTGATCCATCCCATAGCGTAGTAGTTAACATCATCTACCTCTTCACCGCCTTCACCGCCTTGGCCTCCGCCTTGACCGCTGATATCAGTACCTTCGCCACAATCAGAACCCGGACCGATATAGAGTTCGTCTTCCTGATATTTGAGCTTGATATAGAAATCATAGCAACCGCTGACACTTACTTCGTACTTATCGCCATTACGGGTGAAACCGGCTACCGAAGCAGGATTCAGATCCACTGCCCAAACCGCACGATTCTCTGCGTCGCACAATTGGCAATAGTCACCGGCATTCA
>CAMIZK010000024.1 GCA_946403315.1 uncultured Bacteroidales bacterium
TGCAAAAGGTATTATGATATAATTGCTACATCGTAGCCGTTAGGAAAGTGGCATTGCCGAAGATGTAGAGGACATTCTCGGATGCGGGGACGAGGAGGGTTTCTCCTTGTTTGACGCGGATGCCGTTGATGTTGGCTTCCCCCCAGAGGCATACGACAACCACGAAGGAGTCCGTATGGAGATCCACCTGCGCAGCTACTTGTACCACCACCCGATGCACCGTGAAATAGGGACAGTGGATGAGTTCGGAGGTTGGTTTGGTAGAGTCGTAGGAGGTACGGTACTCGGGCCAGACTTGGTAGTCGATGGCTTCTTTGGCTTGCTCGATATGTAACTCTCGCGGTTTGCCTTGCGCATCGACACGGCCGAAGTCATAGACACGGTAGGTGATATCAGAAGACTCTTGGATCTCCACGAGGAAGTTACCGGCTCCGATGGCATGGAGTCGTCCGGCGGGCAGGAAATAGAGGTCGCCCTGGTGCGCCTCGTGGGTAGCAATGACATCCTGCATGGGAGAATGCCCGTTGACAGCCGGGGCTGTAGCGAGTTGTTCGTACTCTTCCGGGGTGATAGAGCGGTTGAGACCGGAGTATATCTTGGAGCCGACATCGGCTTTGAGGACATACCACATCTCCGTTTTTCCCATACAGCCGTGGCGTTTCTGCGCCAGTTTGTCATCGGGATGCACTTGTACGGAGAGGTCCTGACGGGAGTCGATGAACTTGACGAGCAGCGGGAACTTGTTTCCAAACTTCTTATAGACGCGGTCACCGACGAGCAGACCTTTGTATTTGTCGATGAGTTGGATGAGGTTCAGACCGAGGTCCACGTCACCGATGATGCCGCGTTCGACAGCCACGGACTCATGCCCGGGGACGGAACTAATCTCCCAGGACTCACCGATATTGGGTTGGGCGGTAAAGATGCCCTTGAACGGGGCTATTTGGTAACCTCCCCAGATCATGGTGCGGAGGTAGGGTTGGAACTTGTATGGTTTCATATTATAAACGTTCTATTAACTCGTAACACATGCGGGAATTGTGATAAGGACATTTCCAGAAGCCGGCTTTGTCGTTGTCGCGGTCGGGTGTTCCATCGGGGAGAACAGACCAGAACCACTCGCCATGCTCGCGGTCGATCAGATGCGATTGGATAAAGTCGTAAGCCGCCTCTGCCAATTCGTAGTTGATCGAGGCTTCTACCGGATCCTTTTGGGCAAGCACTTGCCATTGGTCGATATAGCCAACTACGGCTTCAGCATAGCACCACCATTGTGACTCACTAAGGATTCCTTCTTCTGCGGCTTGTGCGAGGGAACGGCAGACAGGAAGGGTCTGTTGTAAGAGCTCTTGGTCTCCAAGTACTTCAAGTGCTTCACGAAGGAGCCAAGCGGATTCGATATCGTGCCCCGGACTATAAAGATGATGGGTTACGGGTGACGGGTTACCGGATAGCGGTTTCCATTCATCGTCAAAGAATAGGCCTAAATGACCGTTAGCGGGATTATAAAGGCGGTTGACGAAGATGTCGATAAGTACACGCAGTTGGCGCGCTACGCGTGGGTCTTTGTACACGCGGTAGAGATTGGTGTACGCTTCGAGCACATGGAGATGGGTGTTCATGGTGCGCGAACCGTTCTCATCACTTTCGGAGAGTCGCATGTCGGCGATAGGTTGCCAGTCACGCGTGAGGGCTTCGATGTAACCTATGTTCACGGCATCAAAAGCATGGGTCTCGATATCTTCGAAGAGTCGGATCGCCGCCTGGAGTGCCTCTTGATCTTGTGTGGCACGGTGGTACTCGGCAAGACCATAGATCGCAAAGGCAATGGCATAGGTCTGCTTCTTGGTGTCGAGCGGTGAACCATCCGCGTTGAGCGACCAATAGACACCACCATATTGTGGATCGATGAAACGGTTGACGAGATAATCCTTAGCGCGAGCTGCAAGGATACGGTATGGCATGCGATGGAGGATACGTGTAGCGGCGGCAAAGGTCCATAGGATACGGGCATTAAGCACCGCTCCTTTCTCCGCTTCGGGATGAAGGATATCATGACCGTCTATACGACCATAAAAGCCGCCGTGTTCTATATCCACCATGCGTTCCGACCAGAAACGCAGGATATTATTTACCAGCACCTCCTGTGCGGAGTGTTTTAATTCAAAAGGAGTCATTGGACACGTTGTATTTGGAGTTGGGCATCAATTTCTTTCATTCGAGCGGTAGTGAGCGGATAGAAAGACACTATGAGTACAGCGATGAGACTGACAAGCGCCGGAATGAAGGACATGAGGCACTTCAGACAAGTGAGTGCAGCTTCGGGTTGTCCGGCAAAATCCGCTGCGGAGATAAGAGCCGGGTCAGTAATATATCCGAAACCGGCTAAGAGCCAAATGGCAGCCGAACCGCCGATAGCCCCGCCGAATTTCTGCGCCATAGAGGAGGAAGAGAAGATGAGACCGGTGGAGGCTGTTTTGTAGCGAAGCTCGGCATAGTCGCTGACATCGGCGTACATGGACCATACGAGGGGTGACATGACACCGGTGAGGATAGAGATGAGTACCTGCGCAATCAGCATGAGCCATAAACCCGTATGCGAGACAGGAATGAAAAAGAAGAGCACGGAGAGGAGGCAGAGGACAGTATTGACCGCAATAAACGTGGATTTCTTACCGAACCGCGCCGCCAAGGGGACACAGAGCGCCACACCGATCATGTTGGATACTTCTCCTACAGCCAAGAAGAGTCCGGCATAGAAGAGGAATGACCACGAACCGATAGACAGCCGTGCTCCGGCAGGGATGATGTCGGCAAAGTAATAGGCGACGGTAGCCCCACGGACGGTGCAGAAGAGGTTGAAACACAACGCTGCACCGATGAGTATCCACCAGGGTTTGTTCTCCAGCAGAAACTTGAAGTCTTTTCCGATCGAGACGGTGGAGACGGTTTTGAGTTCTTCGCGTGTGAGCGAGAAGCAACAGAGGAAGAGCACAAAACAAGCGGACGCTATGACGACCATTGCCCAAAACCAACCTTGCGGGCTGTTGTAGCCACCAAGCGCGTTACAGAGGGGTTCCCAAAGGAAGAGCGCCAGGAACGAACCGCCATACGCAAAGAACATACGGAAGGACGAATAGACGGTCTTCTCGTTAGAATCATCGGTCATAACGCCGAGCATGGCACCGTAGGGAACGTTGATACCCGTATAGACGGTCATCATGAGGATGTAGGTGACATATGCCCAAACGAGTTTAGCGGAATAGCCCCAATCCGGAGTGGTAAAGAGCAAGATACCGGCTATACTGAACAGCGGTGCCACAAAGAGCAAGTACGGCCGGTACTTCCCCCAACGCGTATGTGTGCGATCTGCCAAAATGCCCATCATTGGGTCAGAAACGGCGTCCCATATGCGCGTGACGAGCAAGATGATACCTGCATCTTTGAGCGACAGCCCGAAGATATTGCTGTAAAAGAACGGCAGGTAGTAGGAAAAGACTTTCCAGAACATCGACGAAGACATGTCGCCGAAGCCGTAACCGATATGACGTAATAGCTTACGCATTTGTGATTTCAAATTTATGATTTTTGATTTTTGTTTTTTGCGACGAGGGCTTTGATGGTCTCGACGGAAGCAGAAGTGGTCAAGCCGTCTTCCGGGGTATGGAGACAGTAGTCGAGCAGTTGGTCGATGGTGGTGGTGGCTACATGGAGCCGGGTGTCCGCCGAAGCATAGTAGATGAACACACGACGGCAATCCTTTGTACATTGTACATTGTCCCTTTGTACATCCTCTACGATCCAACCGTTAGCAAAAGCGACGTTCATCACGTCACCGATATACTCGTAGCCTTCCGGCACTAAGAACCATCCTCCGGGACGGGCAATGACGCGCGTTGGGTCGTCGAGAGCGGTCATGTACATATAGAGTACATAACGGAGCCCGTCAGCGGTAGCCCGTACACCGTGCGCGAGGTGCAACCAACCCTTGGCGGTCTTGATAGGAGCCGGTCCTTCACCGTTCTTGACCTCATAGACCGTGTGGTATTGTCTGCCGAAGATGATTCGTTCATTGCGTACCTCGGCATGGGTGATGTCGTCCACGAGTGTCCACCCTATACCACCGCCTTTACCGGTCTCGATGAAACCGTCTTGAGGGCGAGTATAGAGGGCATATTTGCCTTCGACGAACTCTGGGTGAAGGACGACGTTGCGCTGTTGGCAGAGCGATTTGAGGTCGTCGAGCCGTTCCCAATGAACAAGATCTTTGGTGCGGGCGATACCGGCAGCTGCAGTGGCTGCGGATGTGTCGAAAGGCTTCGTTTCGTCGTGTCGCTCGACGCAGAAAATACCATAGATATAGCCGTCTTCATGCTGCGTCAGACGCATGTCATAGACATTCGTTGCCGGCGCATTATTGCCATCGGGCATGGTGATCGGTTCGTCCCAAAACCGCCAACCATCGATACCATTCTCGGACTGCGCGACCGCAAAGAAAGACTTACGGTCAGCCCCTTCCACACGTGCCACAACCGTATATTTGCCATTGAACTTAATCGCGCCGGCATTGAGGACCGCATTCATCATGATGCGCTGCATGAGATAGGGATTATCCTGCTCATTGAAGTCATATCGCCACTCCAGCGGCGTATGTTCAGCGGTCAAAATCGGGTATTTGTACTTGGTATAGATACCGTTACCATAGCCTACCGGCTCGTTCTTATGGTTCAAGAACTCCTCATGCGCTTCACGGAGCGCTTTTACTTTATCTGCGTATTTCATAAAAATTATGGTCTACTGGTTTACTGGTCTATTGGTTTACTGGTTGGCCGAGGGTAGTATATGCTCTACCATCGCGCAAAATCATTAATTGTCCGTTTTTGATGAGCTTTTGGCTATTAGCTATTCGCTCTTGGCTTTCTATTCCGGTGGTTGTATTATCAATATGGTCGGCAAAGAAAGCCATCATCTCGGAATACCATGTGGAGGCAACCTGGTGCATGAGTTCAGGGTTGATGACAAGTTGCTTATCGGTGATATTCAAGTTGTTATACGGTGCGATATTTGTATGCGGCGGGCAGACGTTGTCTTGCAGTCCAAGACAGGCAATGACAGGGCATGAGATAGCCGTGGCAAGGTTCTTCGTGTCGAAATACGAGAGGAAAGCAAACATCTCGGCATCGGTCATGGTGCCTTTGTTTTCACGCGCCACGTAGGCAGGCCAGTTGACGATATTGAAGTAGTCGGGATAATCGCCCATGAAGGCAATACCCGGTGCTATAGCGCGGAAGGAGTAGCCGGAGAGAGCTGCAGCCGCGTAAGTGAACGCGCCGCCCTGGCTCTGTCCCTCGGCAAAGAGGTTCGTCATGTCCGAGGTAGGACGGGAAGCCATGAATCGGATAGCCTGCACGCAGTCCATGAACGCACCGCGGTAGTAGTAACTGTCCTTGTCGCCGAAGTGGAAGGCAAACCAGTCTCCGTAAGTATTCACGAAATCACCCTTACCGTCTGCTTCTCGTTCATCGGCCGCACGGTTATTGATACTCTGTCCACGGGTAGAGAGATAGAACTCGGCATAGGTCGGTTCCGCATCACCGGAGGGGCAGTAAGGTTTGATATCCTGACCACCCGGACGATAACCGGAGTCATAACCGAGATAGTGCATGATGACGGGGTGCGGTTGTCCGTCTTGGGGCTCGCAGTAGTATCCGCGAACAACTACCGGGTCACCGGTGAGGCCATCGGGGATGGAGTTGAACTCCACGAGATAAACTTTACGTGCTGCCGTCGATTTGGCGGTTATCTCGGTGAGGACAGGGTTCATCTCGATGGCTTCGAGTTGGGTCTTGGCTGTCTCCCAGAAGGTTGCAAAATCTGCTTGCGCGTCCGGAGCGGAGATGACAGCGGTGGGGTTGATAGCAAAAACAAAAGCGCGTGCCAGATCATCATTGACGATGCAGGTGGCTTTATAGAAGCCCGGCGCCAAGTCTGTTTCGGTAGTCAGGGTAATGTTCTGCGCGCCGGAAGCGGCTATCTCTACGGATGCAGTAAGGGTGGTGACGGGTGCCATTTGGTCAGTGGTTATCTCCACTTCCACAGCCGCCGTAACGGCTTCAGCGTAGGGGTTCTCGGCTTGGATGGTGATCGTCGGACGGGCGCTGAAGACCCAGTTGTCGGTCACGGGCACGGAGAGGGTGAGCGGTTTGAGCGAAGCGGGGTTGAGGAGCAGTACCTCGGTCATGGTAAATCCTAAACCGCTGATAATCGTGCCGTTGGCTTTGAGTTCGGCAAGCATCGTAGCGGTGATGGTGAAGTCCTGGTAGCGACCGCTGAGGTTGACGATCTCCGTGTCGTCCATTACCTCCCAGTCGGAGCGACCTATCTTGAGTTGTGCACCGGCACGGAGGTCGGTGAAGCGGAAACGCAGCAGTTGACCTTCTACAGCATTGGCGAAGAGCGATGCGGAGAGCGTCTCCCATTCGCCCCATGCGTTCCCAAAATCTTTGGAACCGCTCCAGATGGATTGGGTGATACCGGCTTCGGAAGGCGTATGGGTGAGGGTGATCTTGGAAGCAGTATATCCTGCTCCCTTCACCACTAATTGCTGACCTGCGGCAAGGAGATCCAACATTGTTTGTGTAAGAGTGATAGTAGCCGTCACCGGGGCTTCCTTGCCTGCCAGACTATAGTTATGGGTATCCTCGAAATCTACCCAATTCCAATTCGCATCTACGTATTGCAGATACACTTGCGGCCATTGGGTACCGGAACTGATGGCTGTGACATAGACGTTGATATCGTCTCCGGCTGAAGCATTTGCCAAAGCGGCTTTGTCTATCTGCGCATAGCCGGACGACCAATCGTCTGCGCAGGTAAACTCCTGCGAATAAAGGATTGTTTCTGTTGCCGAAGCCGAACATAGGGATAAGGCAACAAAGTACAAAGTACAAAGAAACTTTTTCATGTTTATAGTTGTTTGATGAAGGATTTGAAATCTTCTGCCTCTTCGGTATTGAGTTGAGGTAAGAAATAATGGGCTGGTATATCCCATGCGTTGCGCCAGACGAGGACGTATTCGATTGCCGGATACTCACGCAGGAGAGGCAGCAAGACCTCGGTGTACCAATGCGGGCAACGGATAGACTCACAGCCGGTCTCGGTAAGAGCGAGACGTTTGCCGTGCTCCTTTGCCAGTCTTGCCGCTGCGTCCAGTTGACGGTGGGCACGGTAGAGGTAATCGTCCGTGCCTTCGGCACCTCCGTGGTGATAGCAGTCTGTACCGATGATATCGACATACTCATCTCCGGGGTACCACTCCAGTGTCTCGCGGTAAGCCCCATCGGCATCATCGGGATAAAGGGTAAGTTTGTCCGGACTATATGCAAAAAGTAATGTACAAGGGGACAATGTACAATGTACAAGGGATAATTGCTTATCCATGACGGTACGTGTCCACTGCCAAAGGGCGATATATTCCTCAGCAGAACAGGCTTCTCTTCCCCACCAGAACCAGTTGCCGGATTGCTCATGCCATAGGCGGACGATGAGTTGTTCCGGCTGTGTCTGGAGTGTCGCTACCTGCGCGATGAAAGCCGCAGCACGTTCGATCCACACCTGCATCGTGTCATGGACATCCGTGTCGGGGTCGATGATCTGCGCAAGGCAAGGCGTTGTGTCCCATGAGTTACCACCGGTGAGCGGGTTGCGGGCATGCCACGAGAGGGTTACTTTGCCGCCTCGTTCAAACTGCCGCCGACACTCCTCCAACATACGTGAGAAAGGCACGGAGTCGAGGTTACGGGTGTGACATAGTTCAATACCGCCGATGTCAAAACCGATGAGATCAGGCCATTGACCGGTCACATCATAGATACACGAGCGTGTGTCGGTGTAAGCACTATCCGCTAAACGCTGCCAGTTAGAGCCATAGACCACATCATCCTGGTGACCAAAGAGCACTCGCGGCTTAGTCGGCTGACAAGCCGTTAAAATGTACAAAGGGACAAGGTACAATGTACAAAGGCATAGTGTATAGAAGGACTTTCTCATTTTAACTCAATTATACGAGATGGATAATCGATGGCATATTCCGTGCTCAATGGGATGTCGAGGCCGACAGACATAAGGTAGGCACCGGTGAACGACTGACCGTCGAGGTCACAAGGTTGTTCACCATGACGGACATTGCGTTCCGTGAGCGTATAGGTGCGCTCCGGATCGAGTCCTGCCAGACGGATACGACGGGAAGCCTGCTTCATGAAGGATGTCAGACCGTATGCAAAGAGGACTGCATGATCTTTGGTGTCGGATACATACATGAGCGAGGCTACTTGCTGTTGTTCTACGACCGGCACGGGTTCGTAAGGCGATACAAGACGGTAGAGGTTACCGAGTTGGATGAGTTCCCGCAGTTCCTTGTAATCCTTGAAGGCGGTCGTACACTGCGCCCGTTCCGTTTCGGTCATGTGCGCGGGTTGGAGTTCCATACCGAGCCGACCGGACATCGCCACATCACAACGGAACTTGATAGGGGTGGTACGACCGGTCATGAGATAGGGCGAGCCACCGATATGCTGCGCCATCGCGTTGGAGGGGAAGAAATAGGACGTGCCCCATTGGATATAAACGCGCTGGAGGGCATCATTGTTATCGGATACCCAGAACTCATCGAAGTAAGGCATCAGTCCGTAGTTCGCGCGTCCCCCACCCGATGCGCAGTTCTGGATGACCACATTCGGATATTTGGCACGAATGCGTTCGAGGGTCTTGACCAAACCCAGATGATAGTCGATATAGAGGTTCGACTGTTTGTCACGCGGCAAGTAGGTTGAACCGCAGTTCTGGATAGATGCATTGGCATCCCATTTGATATAGACTATCTCGGGGTGCTTGGTGAGGAGATCATCGACAAGGTCGAAGACGAAGTCTTGCACCTTGGGGTTGGTCATGTCAAGCACGAGTTGGGTGCCACCACGACCGAGTTTGAGTTCGCGTCCCCGTTCCTGGAGTGCCCATTCGGGATGTTTCTCGAAGAGTTCGGAACGGGTATTGACTGCTTCGGGTTCGATCCAAATACCGAATTGGATATGGCGTTCGCGAGCCGCAGCGGTGAGTGCTTCGAGACCATGAGGCAGTTTTCGGGTATCGACGATCCAGTCACCGAGAGCCGCATCGTCGGAGTTACGCTGGTACTTACCGCCGAACCAACCGTCATCCATCACGAACAGCTCGCCGCCGAAGGCAGCGATATCGTTCATCATAGCGATGATCCGCTCTTCCGTGATGTCGAAATAGATACCTTCCCAAGAGTTAAGCAGGATGGAACGGGTGGCGTTACCGTTATGCATCATGCCGCAGGTGCGTGCCCAACGATGGAACGCACGGGAGACCCCACCCATGCCTTCGTTCGAATAGGTGTAAGCCAGATGGGGTGTGGTGAAGGTTTGTTTGGGCGAGAGGATATACTCGGAAGCCATCGGGTCAATACCGGCATAGAAATGGAATCCTTTCTCGTCGGTAGCGGCCACACGGATCTCGAAGTTTCCGCTCCAGCAGAGGGCGGCACCGAGTACACGACCGCTGTTCTCTTGCGGAACACCGTCCAGCGAGATCATTACTTCGGGTGCATCCAGATGGGCATTACGTGCGCCATCGGAGTTACGGATCGTTTTGATGCCACGGGTGAGGCGCTCGACCGTCGGTACGGCTTCGCCTGCCCAGTTCCCATGCAGATGAACGAGGTAGAGGTCACCATTGTCCAGCGGCAGATAACCGCTGTCGAAACGTTGCAAACGAACCGGTTTTTTCTCGGTATGCGAGACTTCGTACCAGGTCTCGGTGATGGGTACGGCTTTCCATTGACGCACATGGATCGTTACATAGAACGGCTGCAACAGATCTTTAGTTTTAATCACCGTCTCTTGGTATTGTGCGTTGTCGATGTAGGTTGTGTCCAGCGCCCGTAGTTGAAGCGTTTGGTCACCATCGGCATGCTGCACGATAAGGGCCGGCAGATGGATATGATCGATGTCACCGAAGGTGGGTAACATCTCGATAGCCTGCACCTGTGTGCCCACCATGAGGCAGGCACACAGTGCGAAGAAGAATAAACGGGTTCGTTTCATACGTTTTTAGAAATTAGGTCATTCAATACGACGTTCCGGAGCGAGAGCCGAACCAGCAGAAGCCGGACCTTCTCCAAAACCTACGGGTTGGGACACTTGAGGTGAACTGCAGAGCGTATTAACCACTTTAATCGGCGTGGTTTCTGTTTGCGGTTTGCTATACATCTTTTTCATAATTTACGATTTGACGATTTACCATTTACGATTTATTTAGTCATTTGACCATTGACATTATACTCTACACCGTTACGGAGAATGTAGATCTGTCCGTTGCGGAGGATTTTCTGAGTGCTGATTTCAGCATTCTCTACAGTCACGATGTCCGTTGTAGCATCCTTATGGAAGACGATGCGCATCGGGGCAGCAGAAACACTCGGAGTATAACTGCAACTGAGGTAAGCACGGTAAGCAGGTACAGAGCATTGGTTGTCTGTCACTTGATAGAAAGCAGGTGCATCGTCACCATGCTTCTGGAGCACAAAGTTGTTATTGCCTGCCGTTGTTTGCTCCAATGCAGCGATCTCGGCATAGGTTCCGATAAGGGATCCATTAGCGTAAGTGCCGGTTTTACCGGAGATGTCGTCAGAAGCACCTTCCTCACTGATGAACTCGTACTCACCTTCTGCAGCCACGATAAGAACGGGTTTGTCTGCTTCGAGGGCATTCACTTCGGTGGCCATGATAACCTCGGAACCGTCATTGGTCAGTTCATAGGCTTGTACCCCTGCAGGCAGATCCGGCACATTGAACGGCAGTACGTAGGTTGCCATGCCGGCAGACGATACATTGAGGTAAGCAGCAACGGTATTAACCGGTGTGCCTTCCTGCACATAGATATCGGTCATGGTGTAGTTTCTACCTCCGATATTCAACTGCTCGCCATTAAGTTGATGAAGCATCTTATGGGTAATAGGTATCTCTACAATCATCGGCATCACATCACCCTCCTGGAACAGATAATTTATAGACGGAGAGAATACTCCGGTCCAATCACTCTTATAGGAGCAGAATACCTGATTATATTTACCTTCTACATACTCTCCGGAAGTAACGCGAACACATAAGATATTACCGGCTTCGAGGTCGGTCAGTTTACTCCATTCGATAGACTGGCCACCACTCCAATTATCATCGACACTTGCCGTACCTGTCCAAAGCACATCATGTTTGATGAGTTTAACTGCAGTAGCGGTAAAGAGTGCGCCATTGATACGCAAACCACCGTCTTCTTTTAACTTGGTAAGATCTGTTTCATCCATGATCGCCCAACTCAATTTGTTCGGATTAGCATTCTTCTCGATGATATAGTTATTATAGGCATCCAACGTACCCAAGAAGGTCGGACGATATTGGTGATACGAGGTCTGCACACTCATTTGATAATAACCGGTCTCATCCAAGGTATAATCGATCTCGAGGATATCTCCTATATGCGCATCTGCAAACGCATCATTGTCAAGAATAATCTCGCTATCCCATGCTTTGAAGTCATCGAAATACATCGATCCGCTCCAAAGGGAAACGGTTTTCTTTTGACCAATTGTCTTACGCAGATACATGTTCGTTACAGAAATGGTCACATCATCCGTACCGGAGAAATTCTTCACTTCGATACCATGTAAGACGGGGTTTGTTACATCGACAGCGATGGTGTTGGTCCCCACGCGCATGATACCAGCGGAAGCAATGTCTGCTGAACCATCCGAGAAATTGACAGTAACTAAGATGTTTTCTGTGTGGTCAGCGACCTCGATAACGAGTTGTTCGTACTCATCAGCACCCGTCATCCAATCCCATTTGACTGCGGAAGCCCATTGATCCACAGTGAAGGTGTTGCTAGGGACACCGCCAACTTCCAAAGTCCAGTTTACCGGTTTAGTTTCCACTGTTGCTTGCATTGCCAGCGATACCAGCGCTGCACTTAAGAATAAAAAGATTTTTTTCATTGTATTATTATTTAAATATTTATAACTTTTCTAGGCGGAAGCCGCTCCTTTCAATTCAATGAAAGGACGCTCCGGGTCTACTGGTTTACTGGTTGTCCGAGGGTGTTGTAGGTCTTGCCTTCGCGTATGATCAGCACCTGTCCGTTGCGGAGAATCTTTGTACATTGTACCTTGTCACTTTGTACATTCTCAACGCCTGTTGCGCTCTTCGGTTTGCCGATGACGATAGATGTGAGGTGATAGCCTTGTCCGCGGATAACGAGACCATGGTCGGCAATATCCTGCGCTATCTCGTCGGAAGCGACTTTGTAGGCGAAGAAGGAGGTGTGGTTGGTAACAGCGAGGTCAGTCCAAGACCATTCATTTCCGGCTTTGTAGGTAAGAGCGAACTGTGCTCCTTCGATCGCATCGGTGTAATAGATCTTGATACTGTCATCTTTGGCAAGCCCTGCCAACATATCCTGTTGGTCATTGTAGGTGTCGAATTGTTCACCCGGGTATTCCTCCGCGTTCCACGAGATAGCGGTGTTTCCGGTCCAGACGGTTTGGTCTTCGTACTCTTCACCCGGTTGCGGTTGCGGTTCGGGATCATCCCCTTTGAGATCATCGACAACGATCTGCGTGATGTTATAGCCTTGACCGCGGAAGATGAGGTTGCGCTCCGCTATCTCCGTACCGATCTGGTCGGACTCGACGGTGTAGGACATGACACCGTCTGCTACCGTTGTGGAGAGGTCTGTCCATGACCAGCCTTCTCCGGCTTTGTAGGTCATGACATACTGGGGTTCATCGATCATCGCCACAACAGACACCTTGATGAGATAGCCTGTTTTAAGAGAAGAAAAGGTGTTTGCGGGCGTCTCGTACTGTGAACCTTGATAGACCTCGGTGTTCCACGAGATGGGTTCATTACCGGTCCAAACGACTGTTTCTTTTGCGTTAAGCGCATGCATTGCCATGAGGGCGAATGCAAAAGTAAAAATCTTTTTCATAAGCATAAGTATTTAATTGTTAGTATTTGTTTATTGCCAACCGGGGTTGTTATCATTGATAGCCGTATTGGTATTGATCTCCTGTTGCGGAATGGGGAAAAGGAGGTTACGGGCGGTACGGCTCTTATTGACACCTCCGTCATCTGTGCCTTCGAGTGCGTTCATCGCATCGAGATAGATTCCCCAACGGATGAGGTCCCAACGGCGGTCTGCTTCGCAGGCTAACTCTTTGGCACGTTCTTCGAGAATAGCGGAACGGCGAAGTACTTGGGTAGATAATGCTTTGCTTCCTCCCATGGACGCATGCTCTGCATTGGAACGAGCACGTACTTTATTGAGTTGTACGATCGCATCACCGGGTTTGCCTAACTCATTGAGTGCTTCGGCATAGATGAGAATCACATCTGCCAGGCGGAGGAAGGGCCAGTTCGCATCCGCATTATCGATGGCATCGTTGGTGACATCTTCGTATTTGGTGGTAAACGCCAAGCACTGCGCATCAGCGGAATAGTAATAGTTAACCCCATCATTGAACGGTGCCACGGGGTCTTTGACCCAATCGCCGTTGAGGTTACGGCCGGTAGCCATGATGGTATATTCATCATCATAGGGATAGTAGAATCCGCTGTTCGATGCCGCCTGGGTATAGACGCGCCAGCGATGGCGGACACCCTTGACGATACGATAGTCATCGTGGTCGAAGAGGTCATACCAGTGACGCGTACAACCGGTCCAACCGCCAGACTGGATATAATCCGAACCTGTGCCGGTCATATATCCTTCGTATTGGGTATGAACAGATGTCTTGTAGGTAGCATCGCCACTAACGGTACCGATGGAGAAAAGGAACTCCGAGGCTGTGGCATTGGCTTTGGTCCAGAGTTGATCGTATTCGAGTAACTGATAGTTACCGTAGGTACCGTCCAAAACGGCTGCTGCCCAGTCTGCTGCTTGTTGATAGAGTTGCATGGGGTCGAGGGACTCGTAACCGGTGACGGCTTGCTTATAGAGCGACTTGGTCTGCAGAGGCGCGTAGGTCTTGTTTCCTGAACCGTCGGTAGTATATGCCTTACCGGTGCGTACGATCACTTCTGTTCCGGCAGGCATTGCCGCCGCTGCCATGGTAGCATATACCTTAGCCAGCAGACCGGCAGCCGAACCGGCATTGACATGACCGGCTTGGTAATCATTGTTGGTGTTATGATACAGTTGACGACACGCTTTCTCAAGGTCAGCGATGATATAATCATAGACCTCGGTAACCGGCCGACGCGGTTGAGACTTGTCGAAGTTCTCCGTCTCGGGTTGGATAGGAACGGGCCCATACGCACGTACTAATAAGAAGTACGCAAACGCGCGTTGAAAACGCAGTTCACCGATGCAGTTCGCCTTGTATTCATCGGTGATGTTCTCCATCTTTTCGATGATCCGGATCGCGTTATTGGCGCGGTTGATCAGTCCATAACATCCTTTCCAGAGGGCATCGGTAAGGTCCGTTTCACCTTGGAAATTACCGGCGCCAAAGGTTCCGAAGAGCCAGTCCGGACCGGAGATATAGTCGGCATCGAACTCGAGCATACGAGGGAAATAGCCCCAGCAGAACATATCGTATATCCACTTGGAATAGACTCCCGTCACGAGCATAGAAGCATCTTCTTTGCTATCGCCGATGGTAGTATCGAGCAACTGACCTTTCGTATCTTCCTCTACCCAAGAGCATGCCGTAAAGGCGAAAGGCAAAAGGCAAATGGCTAATGTAATTATTGATTTTTTCATAGTGATATGCATTTAGAAGGTGAAGTTAACGCTAAGACTATAACTGCGGGCAGCAGGATAGGAATAACTATCGACACCAGGACATGCAGCATTCGTACCACCGGAGTTGACGTCGGGATCGAACCAGGAATACTTAGTGAAGGTCCATACGTTACCAACGGTGAAGTTGAAGTTGATCTTCTCTAACCACTTCGCCGGGTTGTTCCAGTCGTAGGAAAGCGTGATATATTTGATTTTGAGGTACGAACCATCTTCGACATAGCGGTCAGAAAGCAACCAGGTGCGGTTGTATCCGGCCGTTGCTTTCGGCCACAGGGCACCGTTCGGGTTCTCTTTCGTCCAACGATGGTCGTATGCCTCTTGGGTGATATTACCGAGGTTGGACATGGTGATGTCGGTCAGGTTGTAATTGAGAATATCGTTTCCATACGAACCTTGCAGCATGAACGAGAGGGTGAGACCTTTCCAGCTGAGGTTGGAGGTAAGGGCACCGGTGAACTTCGGATTGGTGTTACCAATGATATCGCGGTCAGCGGCCGTGATCTGTCCGTCGCCGTTGAGGTCAGAATAGACGATCTCACCGGTAGTGGGATCAATGCCTTCTTCTTTGTAGCCATAGAGCGTACCGATCGGGCAACCGTTGCGTTGCAGGAAGACCTGATCGGCCTTTGACCAAAGGGAAGTAGCATATTGGTCACCGGTCAGACCACCGATCTTATTGCGGTTAAGGGCGAAGTTAGCGTCAATATGCCAACGCCAGTCTTTTTGGTCGAGCAGTTCGGCTCCGAACGTGATTTCGACACCTTGGTTGGTCACATTACCGGAGTTGATGAGCATCTGGCTGAAACCCGAGGAAGCGGGGATGGAAACCAGTTGCAACAAGTCATGCGTGCGCTTGTAATAATAATCGATAGTGAGGTTAAAGCGGTTATTAGCAAAGCCTATATCGAGTCCGGCATCGAACTGGTCGGTTGTTTCCCACTTAAGGTCCGGGTTGGTAGGACCACGCCAGTCGATCATCGCTACTCCACTCTCCAACGTACCGTTGTACGGGTATTTGGCATCGGCGAACATGGTCAATGTGCGGTAGGCTCCAATCGCTTGGTTACCGGTCTGACCGTAGGACACACGCCATTTCCAGTTAGAGAGCACATTCTGATCCTGCATCCATTTCTCATCGATCATACGCCACGCAAACGCACCGGAGAAGAACGGTGCCCATTTATGTTTGGGGGCGAAGGAAGACGAACCATCCACACGGGCGGAAGCCGTGAAGAGGTATCGTCCCATGAGCGTATAGTTCACGCGGCCCAAGAAGGAAGCGAGGGATTGGGTTGTATTAGAAGAATTAAGTACCGCACGATCGAGCGCCAGTTGCATCGATGCATCTTGGATAGCATCCGTCGGGAAGTTGGTTACGGTTGCGGACTCGGATTCTCCACGACCACGCTCGAAGGTAGCACCTGCGACGGCATTGATGGAGTGGTACTCGTTAAACTTATGATCGAACATAAGCAAGGTCTCCGAAGTAACCGAACGCCAGATGTTCGAAGCCTTACCGGCTTTACCGTTATAGGGCGATTTACCTTCCTGGGTATGGCGGTCGTAGTAGGTAGAACGGTGACCGTCGTTATAACCGAGACCTAAGTTCTGACGCAGTTTGAGCCAGGGTTGGATCTTAAACTCCAGATAAGAAGACGAGAACCAGGATATCTGCTTGAGTTGGTCTTTGGCGCCATTGATATACGCCACCGGATTGGCGGCCAACCAGTTCAGTTCATCGAGTTGTTCTGTTTCCTGATGTACGCCATAGGTAGGCGGGAAGATGAGAGAAGAACGGATGATACCGGTGTTCTCTGAGTTGGTACGCTGGAAATTGGTGGTCGCATGAGTAAAATGTTGCGAGGTACCTATCTCAAGCCAATTGGTGACATGCCAGCCGGTGTTAATAGACAAACCATAACGCTGATAGCCGGTGTTCTTGATGATACCGGTTGCGTCGGTGAAGTTACCGGAGAAAGAATAATAGCCTTTCTCTGTTCCTCCGCTGACGGATGCGTTGTACTCCTGTGCCCAACCCGTTTGGTAGATCGCATCCTGCCAGTCGGTACCGGCTACTTCATCCTTGTTCCCGTATTTATCTTCACGAATACCGGGGTTGAGGAAGTCTTCGGGCGAAGGGTTATAGGTGCCTTGCGAATAGACGTATCCGGAACCGATATAGGGATATTCCCACTCTCCGCGGTACGGGTTCTGCTGGGTGTATCCTTCGTAGAGCCGGCTGTTCTCTGCCGCTTCATTCTGATAAAGGGCATAATGGTACGCATCGAGCACCTGCACCTTACGGGCGATCTGCTGGAGCGAACCTTTGACACCTACTTCCACCTTGGGTTTACCTTCTTTGCCTTTCTTGGTGGTGATGATAACCACACCGTTGGCACCACGTGAACCGTAGATGGCAGTAGCCGAAGCATCTTTGAGCACTTCTATCTTCTCGATCTCATTAGGGTTGAGCATGGAGAGGGGGTTCTGCGATTGGTTCTGTCCAGAGTTAGCACCGGACTGAGGTATACCATTGGGATCCGTACCGTAGGGGATACCATCGACGATATAAAGGGGTTGCGAGGAGGTGGTGAAGGAGTTAGCACCACGGATCGTGATACTGGTGGAACCACCAGGGGCAGCATCAGAGGTGCGTACATCGACGCCGGCTATCTTTCCCTGCATACTCATGGCTACATCGGGCACACCGCCTGCCATCAGGTCTTCGGATTTGATCTGGCTGACGGAACCGGAGAGGTCGCGTTTCTTCATCGTACCGTAACCGACTACTACCACTTCTTCCATCACTTGGGTGTCCTCCATGAGGGTGACGTCGATGCGCTCTTTGCCACGGATGTTAATCACTTGGGTCTTGAAACCTACCATGGACACTTGAATCATAAACTTACCTTCCGGCACTTCGAGTGTAAAGTTACCATCAAAGTCGGTAATCGTACCAACCGTTGTACCGACCACCAGTACGGAAGCACCGATAGCCGATTCATTGGCGGCACCGTCCATCACGCGCCCGGTGATGGTTGTTTGTGCGCCGATAAAGGCGAACGGCAAAAGGCTAATGGCGAATGTAATAAGTATCTTTTTCATTGTACAGATATTAGTTCTATTCGGGTTAAAGTAAAGCCGACACCGGTGAGGATAAATCCACGGGTCTTGACGTTATCTAAGGCAACGGGGTCGAACATATATACCACATCATTGCCGTCTAAAGAATACCATATCGGTTCGGCGGAACCGGTTATCTCGGTCCAGTTTCGTCCTTCACGCAACGACAACTGCGGTGTTACACCAGCTGCTTTGGCGGTAGGGTCAATGGTATAGGAGATGAGGAGCACATCGTTCTCCGTGCATTTCTGGAAAGGAGCTGCAGAGATACGCAGGTTTCCGCTCCAGTCATTAGGGAAAGCTTTCTCTCCATGGAAGATCTCACCGGGTTGGAGCACATACTCTTTGGGGGCACGCTGCGCTTGCGAATAGTCTTCGCTCACTTCACCCACAAACTGCACAAGACCTATTTTGTCGAGACAATAGCCTTTACCGCCAACACGCATGGCCGTATTCATCGTGTTACCGACCAATTGCAGTTTGATTTGCAGTGCTTGGTCGTAAATATACCACGTATAGTTGTCACCGCCCACAGATACACCATCCACAGAGGGGTCGAGCACGTTCCATGTCATGTCACTCAGTTTCATCGCTGCTCCTGCTTGCGCTTTGCTGATATGAAAACGGATAGCATCTCCTTGACGAAGGTTGACGAAAGCCTTTCCTGGAATCTCTGCATTGACACTCCAGTCGTTTTTCATCATCACCGACGGGCCACGCCATACGATGGTCTCTTGATAGTCGGATGCTTCAGAGAGGGTCACCTGCGTGATACGATAATCATGTCCGCCTATCGCTATACCCTGCTCACGCGCGATCCTTATTATATCGTCCGTGAGCGTCATGCGGAACGGACCGTTGATGCCGAAATAGGCATACTCGGGAGCGACGCCCTGCCAGTTGGTTGGATTCTGGAATGCACCTTGAGCTGTACGTTTTGCTTTGTCGTTATAGACCGTCAGCACGTCACCTGCCTTTGCATGAGCAAAATGCCGTGCTTCCAACACGATATTATCCCGCCACGCTTTACCGATAGTCTTGGGACCGATGAGGATGGTACGTTCCGTAGCACTAAGAGCACAGAATACAGAGCACAGAACACAGATTAATATGTATCGCATCGTCTTCATCTCATTAATCTTTTAACATCATCGCGTGTAAGTACGAATCCACATGAGAAGGCATTGTTCCACCATGCCGCACCGGCGAACTGATGTTCGTCACTCGTTCCATCATTATAATGAGCATCGTACCAGGTCATAAACCAACTCCAACGACAGCCTTCCCCCCAGATATCGGACCATAAGGACATATCCACATCATCTCCGTTACCGCATTCGGCAAGGGTAATGATTTTGTCGGGATAGGTAGTTGTCAGCGTCTTGTACTCCTTGGCCAGCGGATACTGCAGCGCATAATAGTTATCTCGTCCAACCACATCCACCACGTCTGCACCCGGATACCAGTCATCGTCATTGATCTGCGAGGTCCACACCCAGATAAGGTTGTTCAGTTTATGGTAGTTAACCAATCGGTCATACATGAATCGCCAAAGCTGCTTATACACCTCAGCACCTTGCGCTCCCCACCAGAACCATGCCTTACCTCCAGCAAACTCTGTGCTGTTTCCTGCCGCTTCATGCAACGGACGCCAGATAACGGGGATGCCGAGTTTTTGCATCTTTTTTAAGTAACCTGCTACTTGATCAATATCCTTCACCATACGTTTGTACTCATCGGAAGAAGGGTCATTGATCTTCGAAGCATCGAAACTTGTCTCACCGGGAGCACTGCCAGGAGAGCAAGTGAGGTTTGTACCGTTATTGGCAGGCACTTGCCAATGCCACATGCAACCTACGATACCACCGGCATTGAACCAATCGGTGACGGGTGTCATGTCGCTATAATCGAGCCAACCTTGGGAGTTCACATCTTTGGAGGCATGAATATTCATAAAATCGAACACATTCAGTGCCGGGTATTTTCCCGTCCACTGATAGACATTTTCTGCCTCACGGGTATTCCAATCAATATTGGCTACTACACCCGATATGGATTTCTTGCCATACTGAGAGCACAACAAATCCCATAACTGCTGCGTCTCCGCAGTAGCTTGGGCATTGCATAAAGTATAAGAAACAGGTTGAGGTTCGGGTTCAGGTATATTCTGAGCCTTACAACTCACACAGATGAAAAGCATCGAAAATAACAGAATTTTGTGTCTCATAGCAGCTGTTTTTAAATCACGCTGCAAAATTACTGCTATTTTCGGATATATACTGACACTTTTTTAGCAGATACTACACTATTACCTTTGTCTTGGCATATTTTTCACGAAATTCGGTAGGAGAACAACCCTTTCGCTTCTTAAAAAGTCGGTTAAAATTGGTAAGGGTGTTAAAACCGCAGGAAAAACAAATTTGCGATACAGGTTCGTTGGTATCCACGAGTTTGCGCGCCGCATGTCCAAGGCGTATATCTACGATATATTCGGCGAGTGTTTTGCCGGTGCGTAATTTGAAGAAACGAGAAAAGGCAGTAGGGGACATACTAACCATAGAACTCATCTGTTCTAAACGGATCTCTTCGATATAATGGGAAGTGATATAGTCTTTTACCTTAGCAACGCGCCTACTCTCCGTATTCGGTTGAACACGCGCAAATGAAGAGGATGCTAACTCTCTAGCATCATCGAATTTAGCCAATTCGTATAGGATATAGAACAGTTCAACCATCGAATAAAAGCCTTCCTTAATCTGAGAAATGCGCATCAAACGAGGATAGACCGTCATGATGGCCTCTATAGGAAAAGCAAGGCCTCGTTCGGCACGAATCATCATTTGTTTAATAGAACGCATCGTATTCGTATCAAAGAACTTGCTATGCCGAAAATCCAAGAAAAACTGAATGGTAATTTCATGAATGTCTTCACTTTGGCACTCGCCTTGTCCCCATTGGTGCTCTAAGTTTGGAGAGGTAATAAGCGCCAGATCATACTCTCCAATAGTCTCCACCGAATCCCCTACGATACGTTCACACCCTGCACCGTGTTCCACAAAATTCATCTCAAACAGATCATGACGATGCAGCGGGTAGTCATATCCGGCTTTGTGTCGGTCCGCTACATACATAAAATCATGCTCTTCCAACGGTGTTATTTCCTGTAAAATGTCCGTTTTTTCCATGGCTTATGTCAAAAAAGTGTTAGTCAAATCTATTATATTTCTTAAAATTCGGTGCAAAGGTAACACTTTTTTAGCATATATGCAAGTTTTAGAGTTATTTTTTGCTCAAATATTTGCGTAAATCAGAAAAAAGCAAATATTTGTTGTACCGTCGGTCCTCCCTACTCTTTAGCAGGGTCCCACCGAAGGTACAGTCGCACAATCGCGCAAATAACAAGTCTTTTCCGCAAAAACTTTAAGTAAACTTAACTTTTCGCACAAAATCCTTGTGTATTTCAAATATTTGTTGTACCTTTGTGCCCGATTTATGAGAAAGGGAA
>CAMIZK010000025.1 GCA_946403315.1 uncultured Bacteroidales bacterium
GGGAAGTTTACGAAATGGTACGGCGAGGTGCAGAGTTGTATCTTCAAGGGAGTGCACTATGAGATGCGTGTGCTGACGCCGGACGGCTATGAGTTTTTGATTCAGGACTATCATGAGTACCTGCCGGGCACGGAGATCGGAATGCTTGTGAAGCCGGAGGATATCCAGATCATGAAGAAAGAGCAGTACGTCTATAACTATTTCGAAGGCGAAGTGCTGAAGAACGGCAAGGTACGGTTCCTGGATGCGGACTGGGAGGTAGAAGAGAAGGCGTTGGAAGGTTTTGAACCGGGAGAGAAAGTGCAAGTGAGGGTGAAGTTTTGGGATATCGATTTGCAAGACTACGAGGAGGAAGGAAAGCTGAGCGGGGAAGTGCATTTTATCCTGTTCAAGGGCAACCACTACCATCTGACGGTTCGTACCGACGAGGGTCATGATCTGTACGTGAACACGAATGACGTATGGGATGACGGAGACAGAGTGGGAATTGTTATCAAGCCGGAAGACATCCGGGTTGATAAGGTGAAAAATGAAAAATGAAAAATGAAAGGTGAAAGGTGAAAGGTGAAAGGTGAAAGGAAATGAGTAAACTCATTCAAATATTCTCTTCGCGTCGGACGTGGGCATGGCCGTATGTGGTGTTCTTAGTGCTGTTTGTGGTGCTGCCGCTGATTATTGTGGGCGTGTATGCGCTGACGGATATCAACGGCGATTTCACGCTGAGAAACTTTGCGAAGTTCTTCAGTCACAGTGCGGCGATACAGACGTTTTTATACTCGGTGATGATCGCGGTGATCAACACGGTGATCTGTCTGCTGATCGGCTATCCGGCGGCGTATATCATGGCGCAGGCGGAGTTCAAGACACCGGCGGTGATGGCGATGCTGTTTATCCTACCGATGTGGATCAATTTCCTGCTGCGAACGGTTGCAACGGTGGAGCTGTTTAACATGTGCGGTTTGCCGTTAGGCGAAGGAGCATTGCTGTTCGGTCTATGTTACGACTACCTGCCGTTTATGATCTACCCGATTTATAATACGCTGCAGAAGATGGATAACAGTCTGGTAGAGGCGGCACAGGACTTGGGAGCGAGCAGATGGCAGAGTTTCTGGAAAGTGATCGTGCCGCTGAGTATGCCGGGTGTGTACAGCGGTATCGTGATGGTGTTTATGCCGACGGTAAGTACGTTTGCGATAGCCGAGTTGCTGACGCATAACAATATCAAGTTGTTCGGTAGTCTGATTCAGGATTATATCACGACGACGGACCTGCTGAACTACGGAGCGGTGCTGTCGCTGGTACTGCTGATCATTATCGGTTTGACGAGTTTCTTCGGTGACCACGGTGGTTCCGGTGAGGAGAAAGGAGGGGTGGTATGAGAAAGGTGAAAGATGAAAGGACGAAAATGAAAGATGAAAGGTTAAAGGTGAAAGGAATTCTTATTCTTTTCTTCTTTACTATTTTCAATTTTCAATTTTCAATTTGCCACGCGCAGTCGAATGTGAACTATACCGTTCGAGTTGGGGAGACGAAGGAGAATACGGTGCTGGCAGAGTTCCCGGAGAGTTACGAGGGGAAGAAAGTGAATATCAGCATTGAGCATTCAGCATTGAGCATTCAGCATTCAGACTCCTTGGATTTTGTGTTTGCGGATAGGGAGATAGAGGCGTTAGGCACATGGGGTGAGCAGGTGTTTGCATACACGGATGAAGGAGAGACGGAATGGACCGTATGGCGGAGTAAGAAAGAGCCGAAGAACCGTAACCAGGCGGTGAAGGTGAAGAACGGCCGGGACAGTTTTGAGCAGTATCTGCAAGAGACTTTGGGAACACGTGCCAACAGAGGCTGGATCTGGTGGATCTTTGCCGGTGTGATCGGTGCGGCGGTGCTCATCAAGTCGATCCTGACGATTCGCAAACGGAGCGCGGAGAAGTTATTGAGTTCGGTAGAACAAGAGACGCTGCGTCGTATGCGGATGGGCAACCGGAGACATTATATCTCGCAGGCGTACTTGTGGATTTTATTATTGGTATTATACGCGCCTATTGCGCTGATCGTGATCTATTCGTTCACAGACAGCAAGATCTTAGGCAACTGGACCGGATTCTCGCTGGAGTTGTATGCAAACCTGTTCACGGGTCATGCGGATGCGGGACTGAACAGTGCGATATTGAACACAGTGATCATCGCGTTGATTGCGGCGGTGAGTTCGACGATCTTAGGGACCTTGGCGGCGATCGGTATTTATAACATGCGGGCACGTCACCGGAAGGCGATCAGTTTTTTGAACTCGGTGCCGATGATCAACCCGGATATCATCACGGGTATCTCGCTGTTCCTGCTGTTTGTGGCGTTAGGAGTAAGTCAGGGATTAGCGACGGTATGCATCGCGCATGTGGTGTTCTGTACGCCGTACGTAGTACTGAGTGTGCTGCCGCGTCTGAGCCGCATGAATCCGAACACGTATGAGGCGGCGCTGGACTTGGGAGCGACACCGTTCCAGGCGCTGCGCAAGGTGATGTTACCGGAGTTATGGCCGGGAATGCTGAGCGGATTCATCTTGGCGCTGACGCTGAGTGTGGATGACTTCGGCGTGACGTTCTTCACCAAAGGTAGCGGAGGTTTAGAGACGCTGAGTACGTTCATCTATTCGGATGCACGAAAAGGCGGTTTGACACCGGAGTTGCGACCGTTGTTCACGATCATCCTTTTGGTGATGCTGACGGCATTGATTGTTATCAATGTACGGAGTAACAAGAAAGCGAAAAAAGAACAAAAACAATAAATAAACAAAAAAGAAATGAAAAAATTATCTGTATTAGTCTTGGCTGTTGCAGCCGTTCTGTTTACCGCTTGTAACAATGCGGATCGTGCTCATCAATTGAAAGTGCTCAACTGGGCGGATTACATCAATCCGGAGGTGAAAGCAAACTTCGAACAATGGTATTTCGACCATACGGGTGAGAAAGTGGAACTGGTATATGAGATGTTCGATATCAACGAGACCGCTTTGACGAAGATCGAGGTAGGTCACGAGGATTATGACGTGTTCTGTCCGTCGGAGTATATCATCGAGCGTATGCTGAAGAAAGGTCTGGTTCAGCCGATTCAGAAAGAGTTAGTGGATGACTCGATTTACTATTTCGACAATATCTCTCCGTTCGTGAAGGAGAAGTTCCAACAGATGGCACCGAGTGCAGACATCACGGTGAGCGACTACACGGCCGGTTACATGTGGGGAACGACGGGCTTCATCTACAACCCGCAACACGTGAATGCAGAGGATCTGCACTCCTGGGCAGCGATCCTGAATCCGAAGTTCGAGAACCGCATCCTGATGAAAGATGCCTTCCGTGACGTTTACTCGGTATTGGTACTGTACGCTTTTGCAGACCAGATCGAGAAGGGTGAGGTAAGTCGTGAGGAGTTGGTTCGTGACATCACGCCGGAACGCGTAGAGGCAGTGAAGGCCATCCTGCTGCAGGCGAAAGATCAGATCTGCGGCTGGGAGGTTGACTTCGGTAAAGAAGAGATGACGAAGGGTAAAGCATGGATGAACCTGAGTTGGTCGGGTGACGCCCAGTTTGCGATCGAAGAGGCGGCAGAGATGGATGTGATGCTGGATTATATCATTCCGGAAGAAGGTTCGAACGTATGGTTCGACGGCTGGGTGATCCCGAAGTACGCGAAGAACGTGAAGGCCGCTACGTATTTCATCGATTATATGTGCAAGGCTGAGAACGCGTTGGCGAACATGGACGAGATCGGTTATGTATCCTGCGCCGGTGGTGAGAAAGCCGCAGCCGAGATCTTAGCTGAGATGAACGACGAGGAAGAATGGCCGGAGACGGTAGATGCAAGTTACTTCTTCGGAGACGAGCCGATTGAGGTGGAAGACGAGATCTTGGATCCTCATGCGCTGCACCTGAATCCGGTGTATTATGCAGACAAGAGTATCATCGACCGCTGCGCACTGATGCATGACGCCGGCGACGCACAGGAGATGCTGCTGGAGATGTGGAATGCGATTAAATTAGCAAGATGAGAAAATCTATCAAACTAGGAATCCTAGGCATCCTAGGTTTTCTAGGAACCCTATTATCTCCTTCTTTCGCTCAGACGACGGAGATGGAGACACGCTATCAGGAGTTGTCGGCACGTTTCGATGTGCGCGACAAGCTCTTGCTACGTGACCTGAAGACCTATCTGCAGGCCTTTCCGTACACCACTTTTGCCGATGAGGTGAAGTTCATGCAAGGTGTACTGCAGGCGGAGAAGGGTCAATACAAACAAAGTCTGAAATATTTCGACGGTATTCAGATCAAAGCCTTGACGCGTGATCATCAGACGGAATATACGTTCTATCGCGGTTACGATTTCCTGATGATGCAGGAATACAAGGTAGCTGCTGTTCATTTCCGCAATTCGAACTTAGTGAACAACGAGCGTTATGCAACCCGTGCCGCTTATTACGCCGGATATTGTCACTACAAGTTAGGGGAATACGACAAGGCGATGAACTATTTCAAGAGCCTGGAGAACCGTCCGGAGTACGCCAAGACGATACCGTATTTCCTGACGCAGATCTATTATGCGAAGGGAGAGTATGAGGAAGTGGCGACGCGTGCGGAACAACTGCTGCAAGACAACCCAGATGGGGAGAACAACACGGAGTTACACCGGATGTTAGGTGAGATTCACTACCTGCAGGGCGACTACCGTCAAGCGGCAGAGCACCTGAAACGGTATCATAAAGCCGCTTCCGCCAACAAGGAAGAGATCATCCGGAACGACCTGTATATGTTAGGTTCTGCGGAGTATCGTTTAGGGGAATATGCGGAGGCAGTGAAGTACCTCAAGCAGATGAAGCAGTTGAAGGACACGCTGTCGGAAGCGGCTTGTCTGACGATGGGTAACGCGTATGTGAAGTTGAAACAGCCGGAACAGGCGAAACTGTCGTACAAAGCCGCCGCAGCGTTCGGTATCACCCCGGCTGTGACGGAAGAAGCATCGTATAACTACACGCTGTGCACCTATCAGTCGTCGAGTGCGTTAGGCGAATCGGTGCGGGCGTTCAATGACTTCCTGCATCAGTTTCCGAAATCCAAATACGAGAGTAAGATCCATCGTCTGCTAAGCGACGCGCTGATGCAGAGTAAGAACTACACGGCTGCTATTGCGCTGTTAGACTCCCTTCCCCACCCGACGCAGAAGATGATTCAGACGAAACAGTATCTGCGTTATCAGTTAGGTGTGGATCATTTTGTGCAAGGCAAGATGAAGCAGTCGGCAGAATGGATGACGGAAGTGATAAAGCACGATGCGGAGCATCCCCAATACACGACGGAGGCGTATTACGTACGTGCGGAAGCGAACTACCGTTTGAAGAATTACAAGGCGGCGGAAACGGATCTGAAGACTTTCTTCAGCCGTTCGGATGCCAAGCAGAGCAAGAACTACGCGATAGCAATGTACCTGCAGGGATACTGCTATTTCTCCCAGCAGCAATATGACAAGGCACAAGTAGCGTTTACGAACTATATCGATGCGGCTTTGGCGACGGAACCGACGTATCCGGATGCGATGAACCGTATCGGTGACTGCTATTTCATCGCCCGTCAGTTTGCGCAGGCGATCAGTTATTACACGCAGGTAAGTAACATGCGTGCTGCGGGAACAGACTATGCGCTGTTCCAACGCGGTTATGCCTTAGGTCTGCAGCATAAGCATCAGGAGAAGATCGACGTGATGCGGGACTTGGTGAAGAAATATCCGAAGTCGGACTATGCGGACGACGGTATGTACGAGATCGCCCGGGCACAATTGCAGAAGAACGATGAACGGGGTGCTATCTCGACGTATGAGGAGTTATTGAAAAAATACCCCAACTCGTCTTTGGCACGCAAGGCATCGCTTGAGCGGGCGATGTTATACCGCAACCTACATCAGAACGAGCAAGCGATAGCGGCTTACCGTCAGACGATTGAGAAATACCCGTCCACGGATGAGGCTTATACGGCGCTGGATGCGTTGCAGGTGCTGTACGTGGAAACGAATAACGTAGGCGAATACGTAGCATACACGAAGGACCTGGGTAAACTGAATATGAACGTGACGACGCAGGAAGACTCGTTGTTATACGCAGCCGCGGAGATGCAGTACATGCAGGCATCGTATCAGAAAGCGATTGCAGCGCTGACCAACTACGTGACGCAGTACTGTCCGGGTGGACGTTACTGCACTATTTCCCGGTATTACTTGGCGGACTCGTATGACCGTTTGGGTATGACGAGTGAAGCCTTGGAGCAATACAAGGTGCTGGCGGAGATGAGTGCGAACCCGTATCAGGAAGAAGCAGCTATCCGTGTGGCGGAGATCTGTATGGATAAGAAAGACTGGCTTTGTGCTTTAGAAGGGTACTACCGGATGTTGGCTTTATCCTCTTCGCACGAGAATACCGTTACGGCACGTATCGGTGTGCTGCGTTGCAGCCGGGAGTTGGAGCGTCATCAGGTGACGATCGACATGAGTGAACAGATTCTGAATGACAACCCGGATGAGGAGACGCGTACGGAGGCGCTGTACGGTAGAGCGAAAGCGTATGTAGCAACCGGTCAATGGAGCAAGGCGCAAGCGGATCTGCGGAGCTTGGCAGAAGAGGTGCGTACGGCCAAAGGTGCGGAAGCAAAGTACCTGTTAGCACAGAGTTATTTTGAGTTAAAAGACCTGGATGCAGCGGAAAACGAAGTGATGAGTTTCACCCAAATGCAGACCTCGCAGCAGTACTGGTTAGCACGTGCGTTGATTCTGCTGAGCGATATCAACCGCAACCGTGGCGAGTTGTTCCAGGCACGGCAGTACCTGCTGGTGCTGGAGCAGAACTATGTGCTGCAGACGGATGATATCCATGCGCTCATCGCAGCGCGGTTAGCGGAACTGGATCAGATGGAAGAACCGCAAAGAAAGGAGGAGGGAAATGAGATTGAAGAGAATTAAACTAGGCATCCTAGGAATCCTAGGAATCCTAGGTAGTAATACATACGCACAGACGGATACGCTGAACCGGAGTGTGACGGTGGAACGGGATTTTCAGCCGACGATACAGGCGGCAGGAAAAATCTCCACCAAGCCGGCGGTGATCCAGACCCAGATCGATGCAACCCCGGTGGAGTACTCAGAATACACGGCGCCGGTGACACCGGAGACAAGTTTCAATCCTTTACTGTCCCAGCCGACACGTTTTGAACCGGGTAAACGGTACAACGGTCATATCAGCGGTGCGATCGGTCATCCGAACACGTTCTTTGATTTCGGCTATCATCTGGATGACGGAAAGAAATCGATCTTGGACGTGTATGCCAAGCATCATGCGGAATGGGGTTTGGCGACGTTGAGTAAGAGTAAGTTAGGTTTGAACTTCACGCATACGTTCTCGACCTGCGATCTGTATTTCGGTGTCAACGGCGGGAACATCTTCTACCATAAATACGGTCATTTCTACGACTATTCGCAACAATGGGGTATGTGGGAGAAGAACAAGGTGGCATATGCCAATGCGGCTCCGTTAGGCCCGAAAGACCAGACGGCGCTGTGGACAGCGGAAGCGTATTTGGGTATCAAGGCGAATGCCAAGCAGGAGTTTCAATACCAGGTGCAGACGGGCTATCAGTTGTTTGCCAAGATCGGTGCGGTAGCGGAACACCAGGTACGCACCAAAGCCGCTTTTGACTGGCATGCAGAGGAGCATCATGTGGGAGCGAACGTATATGTGCAGAATAACTTCCTGCAGGTGAACGACGTCTTGGGTATTCCGGATTCGCTGTACCGCAACCGGCATAACTTCCGTATTGAACCGTACTATGCGTATGAAGGAAGACGGGTGCGGATCCATCTGGGTGTGAACTTGGATCTGAACCTCGGTCACGGTCAGTTACTGTCGGGTTCGGAACAGATCTCATTTGCTCCGTCACCGCATATCAACTTCGAAGCGCAGGTAGCCAAACAATGGTTAACGATCTACGCGGATGTAGTAGGTAGTCACGGATTCGGTACGATGCAGGGCTTTATGGAAGAGAACCGTTACCGCCTGATTCATGCGGGTATTGTGGAGCCGCACCATGCGTCGTACACTCCGGTGGACGGTGAGTTAGGTTTTCATATCCGTCCATACCGGGACCTGCTGATTGAGTTACACGGCGGTTATGCGTACATGATCCATGAAGATATGTGGGTAGCGAACACGAGTAACACCACGTTTAATTATCAGTCGCTGAACGTGCCGATGATGGCCGGTGACTTCAGTTACCGACACGTCAACTACCAGCGCGGTAAGATAGGTGGTCAGATCAATTACCACTATCGCGATATTGTGCGTGTGAACGTGGATGGTGATTATTATATCTGGAAAGGCGACACGACGGTGTATGACCGGCCGAATTGGGAGTTAGGTGTTCGTATCGACGGCCGGATCGACAAACACTGGTCGCTGTACTCGGACAACCATTTTGCCGGAAGCAGGTTAGCGGCCACGTATGACGGTGCTACCGACACCTATACCGATGTGACGTTAAAGCCGATCATCGATCTGAACTTAGGTTTGCAGTACGACATGTGGGTAGGCAAGGCAAAGGCGAAGGGCGAGCGATTAAAGGTGAAGGCGAAGGGTGAGCAGGTGATGCAACCGGAAGCAAAACCGAACCTGTCGTTCTTCTTCCAACTGAACAACTGGTTACACCGCAAAAACGAGTATTATTACGGCTATCGTTCCCAAGGAATCAATTTCCTGTTAGGCGTAACGTATAAATTTTAATCATTGGGGTGCTTCGGCTGAGAATAAACCCTTTGAACTTGAACAGGTAATGCTGTTAAAGGAACAATGAAACTTTTTAGTAAAAATTCGAAAGTCGAAAGTCGAAAGATTTTCCTTTCCTTAAGCGCATTAGCGCTAATGAGTATGTCTGCTTTGGCGCAGACGAGTGAAGACACGATCACGATCCTGATGAAACAGTTAGAGGACATCGAGGTGAGTGTAAAACGTGTGCAACAGACCACGCTTTCTACGGCGGTAGTGAAGAACGAGGATCTGAACCGGGATAACACCGGTCAGAACTTACCGTATCTGCTTTCGACTACGCCGGGTTTACAAGTGACAAGCGACGACGGATTAGGTGTAGGTTACACCTATTTCCGTGTGCGCGGTACCGACCACAGCCGGATAAACATGACGGTGAACGAGGTGCAGTTGAACGACCAGGAAAGTCAGACGGTGTTCTGGGTAAACATGACTGACATGGCATCGTCGGTGTCTCAGATCGACGTGCAACGCGGTGTAGGAACAAGTACGAGCGGTTCGGCTTTCGGTGCCGGACTGAACATGCAGACGAACTTCTTAGATACGACGAGTCACATCACGATCGGTTTCAACGGCGGAATGTACAACACGTTCCGGGAGATGGTGAGTGCGCATGCCTCGATTGCTAACCGCTGGATGATCAACGCCCGTTTCAGCAAAGTGAACTCCGACGGATTTCTCTACCGTGCCAAGAGCGATCTGTACAGTTTCTACGGTGATGTGGGATGGTACGGTAACAAGACGCACGTGATCTTACGTGCTTTCGGTGGTGCTGAGAAGACGGGCATGGCCTGGGAAGGAGTGGATTACAACACGGCTTACGGTATTGATGGAGCCGACCGGCGGTATAACCCGGCGGGTGAATATACGATGCCGGCAGCAGACGGTTCGGATTCGACGGTGTATTACAAGAACCAGACGGATAACTATGCGCAACAGCACGGACAGTTGACGATCAACCACCGTTTCACACCGCAGTGGAGTCTAACGGCTACCTTGCATTACACGCATGGAGGCGGATATTACGAGCAGTACAAGAAGAAGAAATACAGTTACTGGGGATTAAGCGACAGCGGTAAGACGTATGGTCTGTACATGAAACATCTGAATAACCATTATGCCGGATTTATCGTGTCGGGTAAGTACCTGTCAGAACCGTTAGACTTGCAGATCGGTGTTGCCGGAAACAACTACTACGGACAGCATTGGGGTATCCTGGATTACTTAGCGAAACCGTCGGCACAACTGCTGCCGGTGCATTACGAGTATTACCGTAACGATGCCAACAAGATCGACGTGAACACGTATGCCAAAGCCAACTGGCGTATCATCCATAAGGCGCAGGAGAAACTGGCTGTCTATGGGGATCTGCAGTACCGTTATGTGCGGTACAGCCGAAACGGTATTAATGATGAGAATATGGAGGATCTGCCGTTGACGGTGGACTACCATTTCTTTAACCCCAAAGCCGGGTTGACGTATCAGAACGGAGGACATACGCTGAGTGCCTCGTTTGCGATTGCGAACCGGGATCCGAGTAGGAATAACTACAAGGAGAACGCCCGTTGGGATGCCGCAACGCAAACCTGGACCCATCTGCCGAAAGCGGAGACGCTGTATGACTATGAGTTAGGCTACCAATACGCGCATGCGCGTTATAATATAGGTGTGAACCTGTATTTCATGGATTATGACAACCAGTTGGTGCTGACGGGTGAATACAACGACGTAGGAGCGTACAAGACGATGAACGTGAAGGACTCGTACCGCATGGGTGCCGAACTGACGGCAGCGGTGAAGATCACTGACTGGTTTAGATGGGAAGGTAACATGGTGGTGAGTAGGAACAAACTGCAAAACTACAAGCAGTATATCGACCTGTATGACAACCAAAATGACTGGAACTGGATCGGTCAAGACAGTATCTGCGGTACGGTGACGATTGCTTTCTCACCGACCGTGACGGCGATGAGTCTGTTCACTTTCGACTACGCCGGGTTTATAGGTACCATTCAGACGAATGTGGTAAGCAGGCAGTATCTGGACAACACCATGGACGAACATGCGATGTTACGGGCATTCACGACGACGAACGTGAACCTGCAGTATAACCTGCCGATGCAGAAATGGTTCTCGGACCGCCGCGGTGTACCGAATGTCAAGTTGCTGTGCCAACTGAATAACCTGTTCAACGCCAAATATGCGAGCAACGGCGGAGCCGAAGCCAGCCGATTTGCTGACGGTAGTCGATGCACGTGGTATTACGCACAGGCTGGTATTAACGTACACGCAGGTTTCGTCGTACAATGGTAGCGGCCGTCCAAGCGATCAGTACAGCGCCTATGGGGATCCACCCGTAGGCGTTTTCTGTAAATGAAAATTGATAATTGAAAATTGAAAGGAACACCAGCACTGTCATCCAGATTGCGACTAAGGCATATCCGAGGAGGAAGGCCGTCACACTGCGAAGGGTTAACAAGTTACGCATTTGCAGATAGATACAGGCAGGGATGGCCAAGAAGAGGATGGTAGGCAGCCAATAGGAGGCAGCACCCAAGAGCACGGCGATGATAAAGCAGGCCTCCACCGAGGAAGCGTGCCGCTTGAGACTCGTGAGCATAAACAGGGCACACAACACCACGGCAACGGGTATGAGATAGGAAATCGGTGACAGTTCCAGCGCACAGAAAGGTAGCAAGGGTACGACAGCACCCCCTATTGCCAGCAGCCAAATGACTACCGGCAACAGGTGGTATAATATCGATTGCGTATGTCGTTTCATTCGATGAATCCTTTGCGACGGAGCAAGTTAGCCGGATCGGCTTCTTTTCCACGGAACTCGAGATACAACTCCTGTGCATCGCGTGTACCGCCTTGTTCCAAGAGATGACGGAAACGCTTAGCCGTTTTCTTGTCGAAGAGGTTTCCGGTCTCTTTGAAGGCCGCAAACGCGTCTGCATCCAGTACGGCTGCCCAGGTATAGCTGTAATAACCGGCTTCGTAACCGGTGGTGAAGATATGGTTATAGAAGGTAGGACGATAGCGCACGATGATCTCGTCGATCATACCCATCTTCTCGAGACTGGCTTTTTCAAAAGCGTTGACGTCGAGACCTTTGGCGGTCGTTAACTCATGGAAATCCATGTCGAGGATGGAAGCGGAGAGCAATTCTGTCGTTACAAAACCTTGGTTAAACTTACCGGCTGCATTAATCTTTTCGATCAGTTCCTCCGGGATCACTTCACCGGTCTGATAATGGAAAGCATAGGTCTTAAGCACCTCCGGTTCATAGGCATAGTTCTCCATGAACTGCGAAGGGAGTTCTACAAAATCACGCGGTGTATTCGTGCCGCTGAGCGATTTGTAATGAGCTTTGGAAAGCAGACCGTGCAAAGCGTGACCGAACTCATGGAAGAGGGTTTCTACATCATCCATGGAGAGCAGCGACGGGTTACCGGCAGTGGGTTTGTTGAAATTACCGACGTTAATGATGACCGGACGATGATCAACACCTTCGGCATCGATGTACTGGGAGCAGATGTTATTCATCCATGCACCCGGACGTTTTCCTGCACGGGGGAAATAGTCGGTGTAGAGGAATCCGATTAAAGCACCATCTTTCTCGGTTACTTTGAACACCTCTACCTCGTCATTATACACGGGCATATCGGTTACTTTCTCAAACTTCAGACCGTACAACTTGGTAGCAACGCCAAAGGCACCGTTACGAACGTTGTTCAGTTCAAAATAAGGCTTGATGGCTTCTTCATCCAGGTCATATTTGGCTTTACGCAGTTTCTCGGCATAGAACCACCAATCCCAGGGTTGCAGTTTCTCACCCGGCAGATCTTGGTCCAAGAGTTCCTGCAGCGCAGCAGCTTCCCTTTTTGCTGCTTCGAGCGACGGAGCCCAGACAGAAGCCAGGAAGGCATCGACGGTCTCATGGTTCTTAGCCATACAATCTTCGAGAATATAATCCGCCGGGTTGTTGAATCCGAAGAGTTGTGCTTTCTCAATACGCAGTTCCATCTCACGAACGATGACGGCCTTGTTATCATACTTACCGCCATGGTTTGCACGGGTGGTATAGTCCATGAGCAGTTGTTTGCGCAGTTCCCGGTTCTCACAGTACTGGAGTACCGGTGTGAAAGAAGTGCGCTTGGGGGTAAATAACCACTCTCCCTTGTGACCGGCTGCTTCCGCTTCTTCTGCTGCCGCAGCTTTGGCAGACTCCGGCAGACCTTTCAGTTGGGCTTCATCTTTGATGAATCGCTTACATGCATTGGTCTCCGCTACTACGTTGTTACCGAACTGAAGGGAAAGCAGACCCAACTCCTTATTGATCTCCATGAGACGGTCTTTCTTGTCCTGCGGTAAGTTAGCGCCGTTGTTGGCAAACGCCTTGTAGGTCTCGGTGAGCAGACGCATCTGTTCTGCATTCAAACCCAAGGTGTCGCGTTGCTCATACACGGTTTTGATGCGTTGGAAGAGCCCGTTGTTGAGGATGATGCCGTCGCTGAGTTCACTGAGCATCGGATAGACCTCTTCAGCGATTGCGTTCATCTCATCGTTTCCGTCCGCTTCGAGGACATTGAAAAAGATACCTTCCACGCTGTCCAGCATCATTCCGGTTCGGTCGAGTGCGACAATGGTGTTCTCAAACGTCGGTGCTTCGGGGTTATTCACTATCGCCTCCACTTCTGCATTCTTGGCAGCGATCGCTGACTCAAACGCAGGCATGTACAGCGCTAAATTCTTCGCTTGGTCCAATGCCGGAACCGAATAGGTTGTCGGGCGTTGAGCCTCTTTGTTACAAGCAAGCATTGTCATTGCAATGACAGGTAAAATTAAAAATCGTTTCATATTATTTGATGGTTACATTTTTTTCCATGGACTGCAAGATCCGTTTTCTGAGTTCCAAGCCTTCCTCATCTGCTTTGTTATACCATGTAGGCTGAAAATCTTTTTTGAACTTACACTTGGTGGGTTTGAATTTGACATCCTCTTTAGGTCCTATAACTTTCAAACCGAAATAAAGCGGTTTGAGCAGGTTGATATCATAATCCATGTAATGGTCCAGGGTGTGATATCCTCCGATTGCTGCTTTGTATTTGTCCAGTTGCACGCAAAGGGGAAAAAGGGTGGCTTCGTTCTTGTAAATTATCATCTCCGCATTAATAGAGTCTAACCTATTCTCGGTGCTTTTTTTGAAGAACAGCAGTTTTTTGAGTGTATTAAAGGTCCTACTATCGATGATCGTCAGGTTCTGTGCCGTGATGGATGCCGCACCACGCATGGTACTTTTCTTGGGCTGATACAAAGAGTCGGTGTATGTCTCCAAGGCGAAATGGAAATCCGCATTCCCTCTGAACGCTTTCAAGGCCGGTTCTATCTCCACCACCTGCGGGATGAGCGAGATCAGGGAGTCGATATTGACATCCACCATATGATAGTCCATGCCCACATAGAAATGGTTCGGTCGAGGAGACTTGTATTCAGCCGTCAATTGCATCTTGGCTGCATCGCAGATAAAACCTACTTCCTGCAGCACCAGGGCTTCGTTGCGAATAAACAACCCACCCTGCACTTTCTTCATCATATGTCCGGCAAAATTGACCGAATCCACATGTGCGTTGAGTGCAAAATCCACATCTTTGGGCACAAAGAAATTCTTCTTAGGCATGGTATCCTTCGGCGCTGCTTGTGTATTCTGCTGTACCGTATCGGTTGTACGAGGTTGCTCACCGGCCCACTGCATCAGTTGGAGTACATCCCAGTAGGTGGAAGTGACGTCCAACGTACCCACCAAAGGTGTTTCGTGTTTTAGCCATCCACCGATACGCTCGATGTCTCCTTTGATATGCAGGTCAGAATTTCCCAAGTGCATCTCCGAATCCTTGATCGTCATCTTCCGGTTCGAATACACAAAATTCATCGAGGGCACATACATCGCTTCGGGAAGCCGTTCCGGCACACGCAGCTCACCGTTCTTCATGCGAATGGAGAAGAGAGGATTCCACTTGAGCAGCCATTCTTTTCCGTTTTCGTCATATCGGGAACCGATGGTGAGATGGAAGGTGTCCATGCGCGTTTGCAATTGCTCGCCCATCTGCGCAGCGGTACGATGGGAGTTAAGTCGTATGAAGGCATGCTTACCGGCAGACAACAGCATTTCCACATCGGGTTTTCCCATGTTGGCACGGATATCCTCCATATGCGCATCCAGTGTATCCGTTTGCAGGGTTATGTAGCAGTCGCTGATACCCTGTAAAACGTTCGCCGTTTCCAGATGGATCTTCGCCTGATCCGCCAAAGTATGCATGGTTTGACCGTTCTTGAAATCCAAGGTGTCGGTGAACAGATCCACGCGTGCCCAGGAGGATGAAGGAGACTTAGGATGGATCTGAGGATTCGGAATTTGGACATTTGCCAAGGAATGCGGTAAGTGAATCTGCATCGAATCCATGCGGTAGTATAAGTCCTTGAGGTCTAAGTTCGCCTGAATCGTTCCTTTCTCCAGGTTCATCTGCGTGAGGTCGTTCAAGCTGATCTTCACTTTCGTATCTCCGCTTACCATTCCCCTAAGATTCATACTGTCGGGGATGAAATAAGCGAAGTCCGGTAAGGAAGCGTTGATCCGTAACGCCAGATCCAGCAGCATGTTTTCCGACAAACCCGTTACCGTTCCCGATCCCTGCACATGACTTTGTTTGGTGTCAGCCGCAAATGTACGGATGGTTACTTTCGACTTGTCGAGTTGGTTCAGATCCAGTTGTGAATGCGCATCCAGACTCACATTACGCAGCGTATAGGGTAAAGGATCACAGTCGCCTTGACCGTTCCGCAAGTGAATATCCGCAGTCACTTGGGGCAAAGACGTATCCGTCAGTTCTCCTTGGATATCCGCGTTCAACTGCATAGAACCACCCAAATGCATCGGTTGAAGATCTTCGGTAAGCGATGCAGGAAGATAGGCCAAGAGGGGTTGAATCTGCCATTCCGAGGTGCGCATGAACGCATCGATCTGCATTGTATCTCCCAAGGCGATATTGCCATCCAGAGTCAATTGGTATCCGTCATACAGCAGCCGGGCACTATCCACTCCAAAGTGCAGGGAGTCCAGTTGGATATGTAACGGAGATTCGAAAGCAAACGGTACATGATTCGCATAAGCCTCATCGGAAAGACAAGCGAATAAATCCGGTGTATTCAAATGCAGATACATCGTGTTCCAGTCGGCTACAGACGCATCCAAGGTCGCATCATTCATCTCGGCATAGGTAGCACCGATCTGCGCATCTTTGTAGGTAAGCGTTCTGGTTTGGATGCATAAGCGGTTGATACGGATGTCCTCAAAGGGTAAGGAGAAAGCCGTGGTATCCGGTTCCTCAGGAAGGGTATCCGGTGAGGAAACGAAGATATCAATATTCGACGTTCCGTCTTGCGCTACATAGTAATTGACCATGGCATCTTCCATCACCGCTTCGTCAACGAGCAACTTATTGTCAAACAAGAGTTGCTTGATATCCAGAGATGCCGTCACGGTAGGCGCAAAAAGCACGGTGTCATTTTGCGTACCCTCCATGGGGTTGATGAGGACCAAACTGTCTATGCGCACTTCCACACGGGGAAAGGTAGAAAAGACCGTCAAGTCTACCGAAGCGATATCGTACTCGCAGGTCACATAGTTCCCCACCACCTTCTTCACGATAGGCGTCAAGTGCGCAGGGGTGATGAGGACGTAACATGCGATAGCGACGGCGATGATCACCACCATCAGAATACTGAAAAGCGTCCAGCCAAATATTTTAAAGCACTTTTTCAAAATAGAACTTAACCTGCTTACGGTCTTTCTCGTAGTACTCCAGGTCCGTTTCCGTCAGTTTTGAAACCACATACACTTTCGGAATCTCCGCACCACCGTTATCCATCAGATGGATCTCCGTCAGACCTCCGCCATGAGTTTCAAACAGATACTTAAACCAGCCGTTTCCGTATGGCATCAGGTCTTCTTCAAACACATCTTCCGCTTCATCCCATTCCCGGCCATAGAAATAGCCGGGTTCATCGGCTTGTTCGTCCGTAAACCGCACATAATGCTGCATATCTTTTACTTGTGTCTCCAGCCAAAGGCCTTGCAGGTCACTAAGTTGGAAAACCAGTTCTTCATCCTTTGGACCGATCATGTTACAACCGGCCAACAGCACACCGACCATGACGATCGTCAAATATTTCAAACGTTTCATCAGGCTTTGCAGATTTGGATATTCACATTATATCCGTCCATCTCGATAGCTGTTGGCTCTTGGCACTTAGCTGTTAGCTCCAGCGATGTAGCCAGCACCTGCGAAGCGATATACTCGCTGCAGTGCAGGACAGCGTTATGGATCTCATCACGATCTTCTATGGCGACAGAGATTCGGTCGGTAATCTCCAGACCGGAGGACTTACGGAGATTCTGGATACGGTTAATGAGCTCACGAGCGATACCTTCTTCGATGAGTTCGTCCGTCAGTTCGATGTCCAGCGCGATGGTGAGGATGCCGTTGTTGGCTACTAACCATCCCGGCATATCTTCCGTGATGATCTCCACGTCTTCCGGCACGAGGGTGTAGTCCAGCAAGGTGAATTGGCCTTCTGCTTCCATGCGTGCGATGTCTTCTTGAGTCATCGCCATGATAGCCGCAGCCAGTTCTTTCATCTTACCGCCCACTTTCTTACCAAGCACTTTGAACTGCGGTTTGATCTTCTTGACAAGACGAATCTCCGATTGTTCGGCAGGCACGATGACCAATTCCTTCACGTTCACTTCGGATTTGATGAGATCAGCTACATGCTGCAACGCGTCTGCTGTTTCCTGATCCGGTGTCGGAATGACCGCTTTCTGCAGCGGTTGACGTACGTTCTTCTCTGCACGCTTACGCAGGCTGAGGATCATCGAGGTGGCTTGTTGCGCCAAGTACATCTGACGTTCCAAATTCGTATCGATCAATGCTTCATTAACTTTCGGCCATTCGCTCAAGTGGACAGTTTCACCGGTCAAGTCACGGTACAGACGATCTGCATAGAACGGAGCATTCGGCGCCATGAGTTGAGCAACGGTCTTGAGACAAGTGTAGAGCGTCTCATACGCGGCTTGTTTGTCTGCGTCCATGCTACCTCCCCAGAAACGTTTACGGTTAAGACGTACGTACCAGTTGGATAGGTCGTCTTGTACGAAATCGCTGATGGCACGTCCGGCTTTGGTGGGTTCGTAGGCTTCGTAGGCCTCGGTAACTTCTTTGACGAGGGAGTTCAGTTTGGAGAGTATCCAACGGTCTATCTCGGTACGATCTTGGCTCGACGTTGGCTTTGACTGTCGGTTGACCGTCGGTTGACCGTCGGTGCTCATAGTAGGTTGCCAGTTATCTACATTGGCGTAGAGGGCAAAGAATCCGTATGTGTTATAGAGCGTGCCGAAGAACTTACGGCGGATCTCATCAACTCCTTCGGGATCGAACTTGAGGTTCTCCCAAGGAGAGGAGTTGGTAAGCATATACCAGCGAACCGGATCGGCGCCGTAGGTTTCCAGAGCACCGAAGGGATCAACGGCGTTGCCCAGACGTTTACTCATCTTATTGCCGTTCTTATCAAGCACCAGACCATTGGAGATGACATTCTTGTAAGCCACCGTACCTTCGATCATCGTGTGGATGGCATGGAGGGTAAAGAACCATCCACGCGTCTGATCCACACCTTCGGAGATGAAGTCAGCGGTACGCGGAGCGTCTGCGTTCTCGAAGGGATAGTGGTTTTGAGCGTACGGCATCGCGCCGGAGTCGAACCATACGTCGATGAGGTCGAGTTCCCGTTTCATGGGCTTGCCGGACGGGGAAACAAGGATGATCGAATCCACATACGGACGATGGAGATCGATGACAGAAGGATCATAATTGGCTTTGCTGTAGTCCCCTACGATATGTTTCGGCCAAGGATTCGCTTTCATAAAGCCTGCCTTGACAGATTTGTCGATCTCTTCGAACAACTCTTTGATACTACCGATGCAGATTTCTTCCTGGCCATCTTCCGTACGCCAGATCGGCAGCGGAGTACCCCAATAACGGGAACGGGAGAGGTTCCAGTCATTGAGGTTATTGAGCCATTGACCAAAACGTCCGGTACCGGTGGATTCCGGTTGCCAGTTGATCGTCTGATTCAGCGCGATCATCTCGTCCCGTGCCATGGTAGATTTGATGAACCATGAATCGAGCGGATAGTAGATGACGGGTTTGTCGGTACGCCAGCAATGCGGATAGGAGTGGACGTGCTTCTCGGTTTTGAGCAGACGACCGTCGGCTTTCATCTCGAGACAGAGATGGAGGTCGAGGCTCTCATCTTTGTCGGTGAGGTTGGGGTCATAGGCGTTCTTGACGAAACGACCGGCGTATTTTCCGTACAGTTCGGTATTGACATTCTCCTTGACCCATGCCTCATCGAGGTCTTCGATCTTCCAATACTTACCGGTGAAGTCCACCATCGGACGAGGGCCGTAGTTCTTGGTCTGCATATAGAGTCCCGGCACACCTGCAGCGTCACCGACTTTCTTATCATCAGCACCAAAAGTAGGCGCGATATGCACGATACCGGTACCGTCTTCTGTGGTCACATAGTCACCCGGAATGACACGGAAGGCGCCCGGTCCCGGATTCACCCACGGGAAGAGCGGATCATACTCCAGGCCAACGAGCTCAGCGCCTTTGTAACGCGCAACGATCTGCGCATTCTCGAAATAGGCAGATAAGCGAGCCTCAGCGAGGATGATATGTTCACCTGTTTCGAGCGCAATCTCCACATAGTCGATCTTCGGTCCTACGCAAAGGGCCGTGTTGGAAGGTAAAGTCCAAGGAGTGGTGGTCCAAGCGATGATATAAGTGGCTTCGCCGTTTGAAAGTTTGAAATTGTTTGAAGGTTTGACTTTGAACTTAGCCGTACAGGTGAGGTCCTTCACGTCGCGGTAACACCCCGGCTGGTTCAACTCATGGGACGAGAGACCCGTTCCGGCAGCCGGTGAATACGGTTGGATGGTATAACCCTTGTAGAGGTAGCCTTTCTTGTAGAGTTCCTTGAGCAGATACCATAAGGTTTCGATGTACTTGTTGTCATAGGTGATATACGGATCGTCGAGGTCCACCCAATAACCCATCTGCTTGGTGAGGTTCGTCCACTCTTTGGTGTATTTCATCACCTCCCGACGACATGCGGCATTGTATTCATCGACGGAGATCTTTTTGCCGATATCCTCCTTCGTGATACCCAGCATTTTCTCAACACCTAACTCCACCGGCAGACCATGGGTATCCCATCCTGCCTTACGGCGAACCTGATATCCCTGCATGGTCTTAAAACGGCAGAAGGTATCCTTGATAGTACGTGCCATGACATGGTGAATACCCGGCATACCGTTTGCCGAAGGAGGTCCTTCAAAAAACAAAAACTGCGGGTGTCCTTCACGCGTCGAGACACTCTTTTCAAACAGATTTTCTTCTTCCCATTGCGCCAACACTTCCTTACTCAGCGCCGGCAAATTCAATCCTTTGTACTCGTTAAATTTCTTCATATTTTATTGTTATTCTTTTGCAAGCCGTAAAAACGGCTGCAAAATTACAAAAATATTTTGAAATATGCAAATTTTTTCGTACCTTTGCAGCCTGAAATAGAAAAAATATGAAAAAGAAATTTCTTCGGATACTCGTTTGGGTAGGAATTGTAGTGGTCTGCGCGGTAGTGGCGGCTATGCTTTGGCAATTGTTTTTCAATGGTAGTTTAACCGTTCATGCCCAGAAATGGTTGCAGGTATTCTCTGTTGTTGGTATGTTTATGTTACCGCCTGTCATCTGCGGTATTCTATGGAATAAAGAGCGCAATCCGTTTAGGTGGTTAAAAATGGACCAAGGCGCGCATTGGAGCCTGTTTGTGATGGCAATCGGTATCATGGTAGTGGCCTTACCGGGTATTAACCTGCTGGCGGAATGGAACAGTCTGCTTCCTTTGCCGAATAGTCTGGCGGCTGCAGAGGAAGGTGCAGAGGCTACTATAAAAGCCTTTCTGCAAACGGATCATTTTGGAGGTATTCTCGCCAACTTAGGTCTGATGGCGTTACTGCCGGCTGTTGCAGAAGAGATGACTTTCCGCGGAACGCTGCAGCAGATTATGGCGAAGAGCCATGAGCCGAAAGTCCAAGTGCACACCGCTATCTGGGTAACAGCTATTCTCTTCTCCGCCATTCATATGCAATTCCTGGGATTTGTTCCGCGAATGCTAATGGGTGCTATGTTCGGATATATGTTCGTGTGGACCGGAACGCTTTGGATTCCTATTTTGATGCATTTTGTGAACAATGCGATCGGCATCACGCTGTATTATATCCTGCCGGAAAACAGTAATGCCGACACGTTCGGTGCCGGCACTACATGGTACATAGGGATCCTCAGTCTGATTCTTACATCTCTGGGTCTACTAATATTCTACCGCAGAACTCACAAACAATAATTTTCTTGCGAGTACGGATATCCAA